>JAVJTD010000107.1:0-77442 GCA_040219065.1 Planctomycetota bacterium | reverse complement strand
TCGGACATGTCGATCTGGATGAGGGCGTCCTCATCGCCGAACATGAATCGAGCGAGCTGCTTGGCGAGGTGGGTCTTACCGACCCCGGTCGGACCGACGAAGATGAAGCAGCCTTGCGGACGATGCGGATCGCGCAAGCCGCTGCGCGAGCGGCGTACCGACTTGGCGATGGCATGGATCGCCTCGTCTTGGCTGACGACGGTCTCGTGGAGCTCGTTCTCCATATTGAGCAGGCGCTCCGCTTCCTTGCGCTCGAGGCGAGTGAGCGGAATGCCCGTCATGTTGGAGACGGTCTCGGCGATGACCTCTTCGTCGACGACGCCATCGACTTCCTTGGAGAGCGACTCGCGCCACTCGCGCTGGATCGACTCCTTCTTCAGACGCAGCTTGTGGGCCGTGTCCCGAAGCGAAGCCGCCCGCTCGAAGTCCTGATTGGCGACCGACTCTTCCTTCTCCTTGTCGAGACGTTGGATCTCGTTCTCGATGTCCTTGAGGTCCGGGCGCTTGCTCATCGCCTTGAGGCGAACGCGTGCACCGGCCTCGTCGACGACATCGATGGCCTTGTCCGGGAGGAAGCGGCCGGTGATGTAGCGGGACGAGAACTCGACGGCGGCCTCGAGGGCCGAGTCGGTGATCTGAACGCGGTGATGGGCCTCATACTTGTCGCGCAGCCCCTTGAGGATCTCGATCGCGCCATCCTTCGATGGCGGTTCGACCATGATCGTCTGGAAGCGACGCTCGAGGGCACCGTCCTTCTCGATGTACTTACGGTACTCATCGAGGGTGGTCGCGCCGATGCACTGCACCTCCCCACGAGAGAGCGCCGGCTTGAGAACGTTCGACGCGTCGATCGCGCCCTCGGCACCGCCGGCGCCGACGAGCGTGTGGAGCTCGTCGATGAAGAGGATGACGTTTCGAGCGCGCCGGACCTCGGTCATGACGGCCTTGATGCGCTCTTCGAACTGACCACGGTACTTGGTGCCGGCGACCATCATCGCGAGGTCGAGCACGACGATGCGCTTCTCGCGCAGCACCTCGGGAACGTTGCCCTTGACGATGTCCTGTGCGAGGCCTTCGACGATGGCGGTCTTACCGACACCGGCTTCGCCGAGCAGGACGGGATTGTTCTTGGAGCGGCGCGACAGGATCTGGATCACGCGCTCGATCTCCCGGCGGCGCCCGATGACCGGATCGAGCTTGCCTTCGCGGGCCAGCTCGGACAGGTCACGCCCGAAGGCGTCGAGGGCCGGGGTCTTGGACTTCGCGGACACGTTGCTTTCCGCCTCCTCCTCCTCCGGGGGCAGCTCGGCACCGAGGAACTCGAGGACCTCTTCGCGGACGTCCTCGAGCTTGATGTCGAGATTCATGAGCACCTGGGCGGCGATGCCGTCGTTCTCTTTGATCAGACCGAGCAGCAGGTGCTCGGTACCGATGTAATTGTGTCCCAGGCTGCTGGCCTCCTCGAGCGACAGCTCGAGGACCTTCTTGGCGCGCGGCGTGAACGGGAGCTGGCCCATGGTGACCATGTTCGGCCCGTTCTTGACGATCTTTTCCACTTCCTGGCGAATCTTCTTCAGGTCGACGTTCATCTGCCGCAGCACGTTTGCCGCGACACCACTGCCTTCCTGAATGAGCCCCAGCAGGATGTGCTCGGTCCCGATGTACTCGTGATTGAACCGCTGCGCTTCCTGCCGCGCGAGGGTCATCACCTTGCGAGCACGATCGGTGAATCGATCAAACATTACCTCTCTCCCAACTGCGTGCGCTCGTCTATCGAGACTCGAGACGAAGACCCGGATTCCGGCGGAACTCCCGCGGAGAGGGATCTCTCCCTCCTGACTTCGGCTCACCGCGTCTTTGAATGAACCCGACCTTCGTTTTCTTCCTACGTCAATGGTTCGAGAACCGGCGTCGGATGGGTCATCCGCCCAACCGGCTTCGAATCAACTCGGATCGTACTCGATCCCTTTCGGCAGCTTTCAGGGTCCGACCTTGAAGATTTTGAACGTGGCCGGGCTGCACCAGCAGGAATAGCTCATTCACGCTCGAAATCTCCACATTCGGCAGAACGCCCATGTAAGCGCCCATACGAATGATCGACAAAAACTCCATGGACTCTTCAGAGCCGATCGTCCGCGCCGAGCGAAGCGTCCCCAAGGCTCGCCACGCCTTGTCCTCGATCATCGTCCGACTCTCGGCCAAGAGTGCGTCGCGGACGTCACGCTCGGCCTTCACGATCCGGGGCACCGCTCGCCGGACGTCATCGAGGATGTCCTCTTCGCTCTTACCCAGCGTCACCTGGTTGGAGACCTGGTAGAAATCTCCCGTCGCCTGCGTCCCCTCACCGTAGAGGCCGCGAACCGTGAGGTTCATGCTGCTGACGGCCTGGAACACCCGCTCGATCTCCTTCGAGAACACGAGAGCGGGGAGATGGAGCATGACCGACAACCGCATCCCGGTACCGGTGTTGGTCGGGCACGAGGTGAGATATCCGAGGCGATTCGAGTACGAGAACCGGACCTCGTGCTCGATCCGGTCATCGATGCTGCGAGCCTTGCTCATGAGCTCGTCGAGCTCGAGGCCGGCTCGGAGGACCTGGATTCGAAGGTGATCCTCCTCGTTGATCATCAGGCTGAGCACCTCGTCCCGGCTGAAGATCACCGAGCGAGGCTCCTCGCCGTTGGCCAGCTCCCGGCTGATCAGATGCCGCTCCACGAGCAGGAGTCGGTCGAGGGACGGCGTGTCCCGGAGATCGCAGATGATCGGGTCGGGCACCGCTCCCGAACGCTCGACCGCCGCCGTCAAACGCCGAACGATCTCGAGAGCCTGCTCTTCCTCCAGGCGAGGCAGGAACGGATACCCCTCCAGATTCCTCGCCAGGCGGATACGCGACGAGATCACGACATCGGCGTCGGTTCCGGAGCCTTTGAGCCAGTCGCCGGCTCGGCTCGAGAGATCGCGTATGAGCTTGCTGATGGTCACGCGCCTTCCGGTCCTGATCCGGAGCAGGGGTCTTCCCGAGCCAGTTCCTTCTCCATGGTCTGGATCCGATCCCGGATCTCGACCGCTCGTTCGTAGTCCTCCGACTCCACCACGCTCTTGAGCTCTCGCTTGAGCTGAGCCAGTCGATTGCGCAACCGCAACGTCTCACTCTCAGCCGGAGCGCTCTCCCGAGGGACCTTCCCGATGTGACGGGCGCTACCGTGGATCTTCTCGAGCAACGGCGTCAGCTCCTCCTCGAAGAGGTCGTAACACTGAGGGCAACCCAGTCGACCCTTGGCGCGGAAGCTCTGGTAGGTCATGCCGCAGATCTCGCAAGCCTTCTCGGAGCCGCCTTCAGAGGAGCGCGTCTTCGTCACGAATCCGGAGATCAGATCCCCTAGGAGGGTCTGCTTCGCCGGATAGCCCTGCGAACGGGCGCAGTTCTCGCAAAGCTGGTACACCGTCGCCTTGGAATCCTTGATCTCCGTCAGGCTGACGGTGGCGTTGTTCTTCTTGCAGGATTCGCAGAGCATCTTCTCGCTCGTCCATCGACTCAGGGGTTCGGCGGAAGCGACCCGGAGTCGCGTGGGGCTCCGTGTCGTACTGGCTTCACCGGGGACCTGGCCACCGGACCCGCGATCGGCGCCGAGTATAGCACAGCCACTTTTCAGCTTCCAATCGCGAGGGTTCTCGCCGGCTCGGACCACAAACTCTCTTTGGAAAGCACCTTAAGCTTCCACTCCTCGAGCGTTCTCTCGCGGCATCCCCCCGAGGTCGATCGGACGAGCGTCCTCGCTCCACTCAATCTCCAGTCGCCTGACGATCTCCCGGAAGCGCTCGCCTCGCTGCTCGAAGCTCTGAAACTCGTCGAAGCTCGCAAAGCCCGGGGAGAGCAGCACGGCGTCTCCCGGTTGAGCCAGCGTCGACGCCGCCGCACAGGCCGAAGAGAGATCCGGCGCCAAGGCCACCGGAATCGGGGGCACTCGCAGGGCCTCCCGTAGCTCGGAAGCCATCTCACCGAAGCAGACCGCCGCGCGGGCGCGGCCCCTGACCACCGAGGCCAGCTCGGATGGGTCCATCCCCTTGTTGCGACCACCGATCAGAACGACGACCGGCCGGTCGAGCGCATGGAGCGCCGCGATCGTCGCCGCAGGGTTGGTCGCCTTCGAGTCGTTGACCCAGAGGGCACCCCGCACTTGGCCCGCGAGCTCGAGCCGATGGGGGAGCCCTTGGAAGCTCTCGATAGCCGCAGCGGTCGACGCCGGATCCGCTCCTGCCACGCGAGCCGCGACGGCCGCCGCCAGAGCATTCTGAGCATTGAACCGGCCCAGCAGTCGCAAACGAGAACGGTCGAACAGCGCCTCTCGTCGGCCCGATTCCGGTGAGTGCCACACACCGTCGGCCCCATCGACGAATGCGTCGCTCATCGCGTCGGCCCCGAACCAGAGCCGCCGCGCCCGACCGAGTCCGGCCATCTCGGCTCGGACTCCAGGATCATCGCCATTCAGAATCGCGATGCCTTTGGGGCCCTGGTTCCGCAGCACCTCACCCTTGGCAGCGACGTAGCGCTCCCAGGTACCGTGTCGGTCGAGGTGGTTCGGGCTCAGCGAAGTCACCACCGAGATCCAGGGTGCGAGCCCCGACTCGGACAGCGCCTCGAGCTGGAAGCTCGACATCTCGAGGACGACCCGATCCTCCGCACGCAGCTCGTCCACGTGGTCCAGCAGCGAGCCGCCCAGGTTTCCTCCCACGAACGTTCGCAGACCCGATCGCTCGAGTGCTCGGCCGATGAGCGAGGTCACCGTCGACTTTCCATTGCTGCCCGTCACGGCGATGAGCCTGGCCGGAGACGCCCCCAGGAACAAGCCCAGCTCGGTCGTGACGGGAACTCCTGCAGCGCGGGCAGCCTCGAGAAAGGGCGAGCTCCAGGGGACGGCGGGATTGGCAACGATGCCGTCCGTCTCCACGAAGTCCTTCTCGAGATGCTCTCCCAACCGATACCGGACTGGCAAATCGCGCAGGCCGGCCAGGGAGGGCTCGAGAGCCTCCGCGTTCCTCAAATCCGTGACCAACACCTCGGCCCCTTGCCTGGCGAGGTATCGGGTCGCTCCCAATCCTCCACCGAACAGACCGAGGCCCATGACGGTGACCCGTCGTCCTCGCCAGCTCATCGCACCCCTCCCCAGGGGACGTATTGTCAGCGCAAGCCTTCGCGGCGGAGCACCTGCTCCGCCCGGCGAACCAGTCGTCCGCCGGGCTCGCCGCCTTCGGGCCCCGAGCTCCGGCTCGACTGGAGCACGAACGCCACCTCGTGCTCGTCGGTCAGGGTCCACGGTACCAAGGACTCGAACAAGAAATCGAGTCCCGTGAATTGATACCAAGGTGCACTGACCTCGATCAGCTCACTCTTCGCCTTGTGCTTCTCGAGGCGCATCGTGACCCGGCGCCCGCCGTAGTAGACGAAGGGGAGATCCAAGGGCGTCTGACCCACGACCGTGCCATCGAGGCTGACCTCGGCACCTGGCGGGTCCGAGCGAAGGAGCAGCTTGCGCTCCACACAGCCGCAGAGGGCGAAGACGACGAGGATCGTTGCGGTCAAGCGCATCGGCGAGGACCGGACGAAGCCAGCCACACTCCTCTCGAGAAGGAGGTACTGGCGGAGAGGGCGGGATTCGAACCCGCGGACCCCCGAAGGAGTCACCGGCTTAGCAAGCCGGCGCATTCGACCACTCTGCCACCTCTCCGCTATGGCGGAGGGAGTGGGATTCGAACCCACGGAGCCCTCTCGGGCTCAACGGTTTTCAAGACCGTCGCATTCGACCACTCTGCCATCCCTCCGCCGGACGACCGGGGCTCTTTCTATCAAAGCGCCCGAGTCGATCAAGGGCAAAAATCGCTCGTCAGAACGCTCGGGGCGAACGCTCCGCGTCAAGTCGCCGCCTGCTTCAACACCGATTCCGCCACGAAGATCGGCCGCCGGAACTGGGCCGCCAACGCGATGGCATCACTCGGGCGACAGTCGACCTCGTGCTCCTCGCCCTCCTTCGAGAGGAAGATCTTGGCGTAGAACGTTCCCTCGCTCAGGCCACTGACGACGACGTGCTTCAACTCACCGCCCAGCACCTCGAGCAGGCCGCCGATCAAGTCGTGCGTCATCGGGCGCTGCGTCGGCACTTGCCGGATCTTCCGATTGATCTCGGCCGCCTCGAAGTAGCCGATGATGATCGGGAACTCTCGCTCACCTCCCTTCTCGCGAAGGAAGATGTACTGGGGTTGCTCCATGCTCTCGCGGATGATGATCCGAACGAGCTCGACCTCGATCATTCGGTGCTTCCTGCGTGAAACCGCATCGACGGCGGCGCGCCAGTCTCGACTCGTGACCCGGATTCTAGGGCCGGCCGGTGGCGGAGGCAATGACGACACGCGGCGCACGCCTCGCCAATCTCCCGGTTCTGGCCGTGAACCGATCTTTCCCATATCGCTCGACGCTTCTAGAATCGGGGCGTCTGGGCGGACGGTAACTCCTGCGAGCTTGACTCATGTCCTTCAATCCCGTGCTCCTTCATCTCCGTCGCGGTGGAATCGTCGAGAGCGTTCATCGGGGCGCCTACGCCATCGTGCACGGCGAGCAGCCCGTCGAGTCCCGCGGCGATGTCGATCGCCCCGTCTACCCCCGCTCGGCCCTCAAGCCGTTCCAGGCGCTACCCCTCATTCTCAGCGGAGCCGCCGATCGCTTCGGCTTGACCGACCAAGAGCTGACCATCGCCGCGGCGTCTCACAACGGAACCGGCCAGCACCTCGACGCCGTTCGCTCGCTGATGGCGAAGGCCGATCTCCGGGTCGAACACCTCCAATGTGGCGCTCACCCGCCGACCTGCTCCGCCGCACGCCGTGAGATGATCACCCGCGGCGAAGAGCCGACCGCGCTGCACAACAACTGCTCGGGGAAGCACGCCGGCATGCTTCTCCTCGCGCGTCACCTCGGCGCGCCGCTCGAGACCTACCTCGAACCCGAGAATCCCGTTCAGAAGCTGATCCTCGAGACGATCGCCGACCTCACCCGGACTCCGAAGGCTTCGATCCATGCCGGATGCGACGGCTGCAATGCTCCGACCTTCGCCTTGCCGATCGCGAAGATGGCCCTCGGATATCAGAGGCTCAGCGACCCGAGTGGTCCGGTGGAGTACCGGCGTCTCGTGACCGCGATCCAGAGCCACCCGATACTGATCGCCGGCGAAGGCCGGTTCTGCACCGCACTCCTCGCCAGCGCTCCGGGTCGATTCTTGCCCAAGAGCGGTGCCGAAGGATTCTACGCGTTGGGAGTGCCCGAGCGGCGGCTCGCGATCGCGATCAAGATCGATGACGGACAGGAGCGCGGCTACACACCGGTCATCGTCTCGCTCCTCGAACGCCTCGGCCTCCTCTCCTCGGAAGAGCGCGCGCGGCTGGGACGCTTTGGACGCAGCGACATCCGCAACTGGCGCGGCAACGAGGTCGGCGACCAGATCGTTGCCGAGCTCGAGGCGGAGGCTTCATGACGCCAGGCGGGCCGAACCCTCCGTCTCTACCCGCTCGGTCTCCCGAGTCGCACAAGGGCGACTTCGGAAGGGTGCTCGTCATCGCCGGCTCCCTGGGACTCACCGGTGCCGCCGTGTTGACGGGAGAGGCCGCGCTCCGCAGCGGCGCCGGCCTGGTCACCGTCGCGACGGCTCGTAGCCAGCAACCGATACTCGCCACGAAGATCGCGTCCCCTTGCATGACTGCCGCACTTCCTGACTCTCCCGAGGGCTTCCTGACACCCGAAGCACTCGAGCCGGCCCTCGAGCTGGCGGAAGCCCGCGATGTCGTCGCGCTGGGTCCGGGGATCGGGAGCCGACCTGCGACTCGTTCCCTGGTTCGGACCTTTCTCGAACGCTTGGACCGTCCCTGCGTTCTGGATGCCGATGGACTCACCGCGATGGCAGGCCACGTCGAATCCCTGCAAGGCTCGGCTCCGCGCATCCTGACTCCTCATCCGGGAGAGATGGCGCAACTGCTCGAGCGAAGCACCGCCGAGGTCCAAGCCGATCGTGAGGCCGCGGCTCGTCACCTCGCCGCTCGCTCGGGCGCCGTCGTCGTCCTCAAGGGGGCCGGAACCGTCATCACCGCCGGAGATCGACTCGTCGTGCATCCCCTCGCCAATCCGGGACTCGCCACAGGAGGAACCGGAGACGTCTTGACGGGTGTGGTCACCGCCCTCCTCGGCCAAGGCCTCGAGCCGTTCGACGCGGCTTGGCTCGGAGTGATCGTTCACGCCCGCGCCGGTCAATTGGCGAGGGAGCAGCTCGGAGAAGTCTCCATGACGGCAGCGGACGTTCTCGACCGTCTCCCCGACGCCTTCCTGCTGGAAAGCTGAGCTCGCGTGCCCTGCATCGTTACCGAGATCTTCTGCGTTCTTGCGTCACTCCTGACGAGCTCGGGGATGCCCTGGCAATCCGATCCCGACCCACGCGTCGAGCGGATGGTCGACGCGGAAGATCTGGTCGACAGTCGCCTGGCTCGCCGCGACCTCGTCGCTCGCGGTCACGCGAGCGTTACCTTGCTGGCAGGCTCCTTGAGCTCGGAAAATCGATGGTGGGCCAGGCACGAGATCCTTGCAGTCCTCTCGGAGATCGGAGACCCGGCGGCCACGCCGGTGTTCGAGTCTTCGCTCGCGGATCCCGCCCACCTCGTACGTGCCATCGCCGTGGCTGCTCTGTCTCGAAACGGCTTGTCTCTCATCGAGCCTCATCTCGAAGCGCTGGTCCACGATCCCGCCTGGACGGTCCGCAAGGAGGTCGCCGTCGGCTGCGGGCGCGACACCACAGCTCGGTCGGCCGAGATCTTGGAGCTCCTGGCCACGGATCCCGATGTCGAGGTCCAGCGCTTCGCCCTGCTCTCCCTGGATCGCCGGCGAGACCCCGAAGCCGACGCGGCGGTCCTACGGCTGCTCGAAGATCCGGAGAACAGGCGGTCGGTGGCCCGCTGGATCCGCCCAGGCGAGCGACCTGCATTGATGATGCGCTTCTCCGAGCTGCTGTTCGAGATCGACGACCTGAAGCTGGCGGTGCCGATCGCCGCCGCGATCGCGCGAGCTCCAGCCTCGAAGGCACTGCCGGAGCGTCACCTCTCCCGCATGAGTCAAACCTTGCTCGAGGGCCTGGCCACTCCCGCCTTCGAAGTGAGCCACGTCGCCAAGGCTGCGCTTCGGCTTCTCGGTGCGGCAGTGATCGGGGACCTTCGGCAGCTCTTGTCCCGAGCGGATGATCCGACGACTCACCGGCTGGTTTGGGAGCTACTGGTCGAGCTGCGACCTGGCGATCTGATCCCATTTCTCCAGGAGCACATCGAGTCATCGGCCCCCAATCGCTCCCTCGCCCTCGATGCCCTGGGGCGCGTCGCCGGTCCCGAGATCCTGAGCTGGCTCGAGACGTTGTATCGCCAGGAGTCCGATTCCGCGGCCCGGCAAGCGATCCTCGCAGCCGGAGTTCGCATTGGCACGGAAGCCTCGATTCCGCTACTCGAGCTCGCGCTCGAGGACTCGAGCTTTCGCACGAGGTACCAAGCGGCCGATCGTCTGACGGCGCTTCAAGTCGACACGACCCTCGGTGCGCTGCTCGACAGCATTCGCCGCGAGTCCCCCCGTCAACAATCACAGTTCGTCAGGTTGTTGAGGCAATGGCCGGTGCGACCGGTCGCGGAGCTGCTGCTCGAGCTGGCGGAGTTCGAAGGATACGCGCCCTTGAGCCGAGGTGCCATCGAAGCACTGGGGAGCTTCGACGAGCCCTGGGCGAAGGAGCTGATCGTGCCGCGTCTCGAGGCCATGCTCGAGCCTCGTCCTCCGGCTGACGAGTCGACGGGGGAAGAGATCGCCGCAGAGCAGAGAACCCGAGTCGTACTCGTCCGGAGCCTCGGCCAGATCCTTCAGCCCGAAGGGCGAGCGCTCCTTCTTGCCATGTACGAGCGAGGCGCCGAGGAGGACGACATCGAGCTGCTCAAGGCTGTGCTGGGGAGCATCGCCCGCCGCGGCGCTCCTTGGGCTCGCGAAGCGCTCCAGGCTGCACTGGTCGATCCACGTCTGCGGGAGGAGAGGGGTCTCCTTCGAGAAGTGGCACGTCACCTGGTCGAGCTCGGAGATCCGGCCGGAGCGGAGTTCCTCATCGAGCAAGTACTCTCCGTCGACCGCTTCGACCGTTCGACGTTGATTCCCGAGCTGGTCGACATCGATCGCGACGAGCTGGTCCAGTACGTCGCTTCGGAGATCGAGCGCTCCAGTCAGGAAGAGGACCTGGATCCCGATTACATCCAGGGCCTGATCGAGTACGCTCTCTCCAAGCGTAGCCCGCTCTTGATCGAGCCGCTCCTCGAGCTCGCCCGGCGTTCAGGCGCGCCGACCTTCTTCCGAGCCTCTGCGATCGAGGCGCTCGGAGAGACGCACGAACCCCGCGTCGAATCGCCCTTGATCGCACTCGCCCATGGCGCGATCGATCGCCTCGACGGCGGCTCTTGGTCCGAAGAAGACGCGATCCTCTTGCGCCGGGTCTTCGAGGCGCTCGGCAAGGTCGGCTCCGTTCACTGTGTGCCGCTCCTCGCCGAGAGCCTCCTTGTGGAGACGAAGAGCCACATCGACTCCGAAGTCTGGTCTTACTATCAAGATCCGGATCGTCCGCACCCGAAGTCGCGCTTCGGATGGGAAGAGTCGATCACGCGCGCCCTGGCTCGCCTTCCGGAAGACCGCGTCGTCTCAGCACTCGAGGACGTGCTCTCGGAAGCCGAAGCCGACGGATCCTTGTTTCAGTTGAACGATGACCTCGTCGTTTTCGTGGGGCGCTCTCTCATCGAGCGAGGTGGACCCGCGGTACGATCCCACGCCGAGCGATGGCTCGAGCTCAGTACCCGATTGTCACCCACACCATCGCCCGCAGACTTCGAGGCCCTGTACTGGCGAACCCAGCTCGCACTCGACGAGCGACGGTACACGGACGCGGCGACTTTCCTCGAGAGAGCCGAGGACATGTTGTGGACCGAAGTCGTCGGCAGCGACGAGGCCCGAGTTCGAATCGACCTGCGCGTAGCTCTCCTCGAGCCCAAGGTCTACCTCGAGTCCTTGATCCGGGTCGCGAAGCTGCTCGCCGAGCCCGAGAGCCCGGCGCGTCGGGCCTCGCTCGAGCGAGGCATCCGCGAGAGCTACTCGCCTGATGCCGAGCTGATGATCCAGCTCGCCGATCTCCTTCTTCGCCACGATTTCATCGACGGGCTCGCCGAGGACATGCTCACTCGAGCCGAGCAGGTCGAGGGCGCTCGCAGTGACCTTTCCTGGACGCGCGCCCGTCTGGCTGCGGCGCGGGCCGACTGGCCTCTGGCGGCGGAGCAGCTCGCTGACGCCATCACGACCTCGCGTCGCGATGGTCTCGTCCCGACCGACATGCTGTCCGTCTCCCTGGCGAGGATACTCGTCAAGATGGAGCGCATCGCCGAGGCGAGGGAGGCGTTATCGGTCGCGATCGCCATCGACTCGCGTTGGCGGAGCCGCCTCCAATCGGACCCGAGCTTGTCTTCCCTCTTGGACGACGGCGATTGAAGATCCACGGACGGACACTCGGCCTGAAGAAGAGCCAGACGCGTGCGGTGCTTCGGCTCTATCACCGGCGAGTCCCTGCCGAGGAGCCCGTCAGCGTGAGGCTCGCGCGCGAATTGGCCAGCCTGTCCTCGGAGATCGGACGCCGGCTGGGTGTGCTGGTCGATCGAAGGGGCCGCATCCGCCGCGTTGCTCTCGGAGCGGCCGATCGTATCGAGCTTCCTCCGCTCGAGCGCGAGAGTGAAGTCGACTCCCGATTGGCGGGTCTGCGCTGGATCACGACTCGCATCGACGGCGGCATCGACGGCATTCTGCGCGCCGAGATCTCTCGGCTCATTCGCCATCGGCTCGACATGATCCTCCAGCTCGATGTCGAGGACGAAGAGCCCGCGCGCATCTGGCGAGCCCACATCCTGCCTCCGAACCCCGAGAACCGGCTCGTCGAGGTGGGTGAGCCGTTCCGACCCCACGAGTTGCCCGCCGATTTCCCCGAGCTGATGAAAGCGTTGGAGGACGAGCTCGAGCGCAAAGCCCCCGTCAGCCGGAGCGTGCGCGAGCGCGAGCGGGCGGTCCTCGCCGTGATCGGTCCCGACGGACTCGCCCTCGAGACGGCCCAAGCCGAGCTCTTGGAGCTGGCCAAGACCTCGGGCGCCCAGGTCGTCGGGGTCGTTTCCCAACGCCGAGAGCGCCCCGATGGCCGGACCGTGCTGGGCCGTGGCAAGCTCGAGCAGCTCGGGCTGAGCGTTCTCAGGGCTCGAGCCGACTTGGTGATCTTCGATTCGGAGCTGTCCCCGAGTCAGGTGCGTAACCTCGGAGACGCGATCGATTGCAAGCTGATCGATCGCACCCAGCTCATCCTCGACATCTTCGCTCAGCGTGCCGCGACCCATGACGGCAAGCTCGCCGTGGAGCTGGCGCGCTGGAAGTACTTGATGCCTCGCCTCGTCGGTGGTGGCAAGGTGCTCTCGCGCCTCGGTGGAGGCATCGGTGGGAATCGGGGTCTCGGTGAGACCAAGCTCGAGCTGGATCGCCGTCGCATCAGCGACCGGATCCGGCATCTCGAGAGCCGAATGGAGCGCAGCGTCGTCCAGAGGAATACCCTTCGCGCGAAGCGGCGACGATCCGAGGTCCCGGTGGTCGCCTTGGTCGGTTACACGAATGCCGGGAAGTCGACGCTCTTCAATCAGCTCACGGGCTCCAGCCGAGAAGCCCGCTCGCAGATGTTCTCCACGCTGGAGCTCGCCAAGCGGCGCCTCGAGCTGACCGGCTCCCGCGTCGCCGTCGTTACCGACACCGTCGGCTTCATCCGCGATCTTCCTCCCAACCTCCAGAGTGTCTTTCGGGCGACGCTCGAAGAGCTCCATGAGGCGGATCTCCTGGTTCATGTGGCCGATCTCTCGAGGCCTGGTGTCGCACGGCAGATCGACACCGTACGGGCCCTGCTCACAGAGACCGATCTCGAGGGCGTGCCGAGACTCTTGGTGCTCAACAAAGCAGATCGCTTCGAGGATCCGTCCGAAGCGGTTCCGTTGGCCATCGCACTGGACGGCATGCCGATCAGTGCCCTCGATCCTGGCGACGTCCGAGGAGTGCTCGACGAGATCGAGGCGCGGCTCTTCGGTGATCAGCGGCCTCGGGGCAATGACTGAGCTCGCCGAGCGCTGACTCGAGACGCAACCTGCATCGAGCCGATCTAGAAAGGCTCGGGCCGAGTCGTTATCATGTCGCGCCCCGAATCGAAGGCCCCAGTGAGGAAGTGCTTCCATGTCGTTCACGCCCGAAGAGATGCTCCGGCTCCAGGAGTGGCTCGACAACCGAGAGTTCGAGATTCGTTGTGAAGCCTTCAAGAGGCCGTTCGAGCGCGACGCGCACGGTCAGTGGCTCCATCGGACTTTTCCGGCCCCCTGTCCAGCAGACGGATGCTGGGCGGAGCGCGACGCCGACCGCCGCTGGGGCCGTCTCCATCTGGCCGTCGAGAAGGACGAGGGCGAGGTCTTCACCTGGTTCCATCGCTTCGAGTGCCCTTGCGACCAGAAGAAGACTGCGATGATGCAGCATGTGTATCGCACGGGCGGCGAAGGCCAGATCGACGTGCTGATGCCGGCTCCCGAGGAAGCCTGATCAAAGGTCCAGGGTGCCGCTCTGATTCGCTCTTCGCATCATCCACCCTGAAGATGAGCTCAGGATTGATCATGGGGGAGCGATGCCGGCCACGCTGCGGCTCAGGCCCGTCCACGTTCGCCGGCTCCTTCGATTCCCTGTCCGCGAGCTTCGCTGATCGACTCTGGCGAGCTCGGACTGCGGCCTTCGATCTTGCGACGGGTCGGCGCCTGTGATTTGATGTTTCGAATTTGTCGCGACTCTCGCGCGTCCTGTCGACCACGGGTTCCCACCAGCCCACTCCTTTCGCGCCCCTGTGCTGCCCCGAGCCGTCAGCCCGGTAGGTGCGAGCGTCCGCCGATCGAGCACCATGCCCAAACGCAAAGATATCAAGAGTATCCTGATCATCGGTTCGGGACCGATCGTGATCGGTCAAGCCTGCGAGTTCGACTACTCCGGAACTCAGGCTTGCAAAGCCCTTCGAGAAGAGGGCTTCCGGATCATCCTGGTGAACTCGAACCCTGCGACGATCATGACCGATCCCGAGATGGCGGATCGGACCTACATCGAGCCGATCACCGCGGAAGCGATCGCCAAGATCATCGAGAAAGAGCGGCCCGATGCGCTGCTGCCGACTCTCGGCGGGCAAACGGCCCTCAACACGGCCATGCAGCTCAACGAGATGGGCGCGCTCGACAAGTTCGGCGTCGAGCTCATCGGAGCGAACTGTGAGTCGATCGCCAAAGCCGAGGACCGCAGCCTCTTCAAGAAGGCGATGGTGTCCATCGGCCTCGACGTGCCGCGCTCCGGGCTCGCCTACAACATGAAGCAGGCCCGCGAGATCCGGGACGAGATCGGCCTCCCGTGCGTGATTCGACCCGCCTTTACGCTCGGCGGCAGCGGGGGTGGCATCGCCTACAACGTCGACGAGTTCGAGACCATCGCCGAGCACGGGATCGAGCTGTCGATGATCGGCGAGATCCTCGTCGAGGAGTCGGTCATCGGCTGGAAGGAGTTCGAGCTCGAGGTGATGCGTGACAAGAACGACAACGTCGTCATCATCTGCTCGATCGAGAACCTCGATCCGATGGGCGTCCATACGGGCGACTCCATCACCGTCGCGCCGGCCCAGACCCTCACGGACCGTGAGTACCAGTACCTACGCGACGCCTCGATCAAGATCATTCGCGAGATCGGTGTCGAGACCGGCGGCTCGAACATCCAGTTCGCGGTCGACCCCAAGTCCGGGCGCGTGACCGTCATCGAGATGAACCCACGCGTCTCTCGCTCCTCGGCGCTCGCCTCCAAGGCGACCGGCTTCCCCATCGCGAAGATCGCCGCCAAGCTCGCCGTCGGCTACACGCTCGACGAGATCTCCAACGACATCACCCAGAAGACTCCGGCGAGCTTCGAGCCCACGATCGACTACTGCGTCGTGAAGATTCCGCGCTTCGCGTTCGAGAAGTTCGCCGCCGCGGACCCCACCTTGACCACCCAGATGAAGTCGGTCGGTGAGGTGATGGCGATCGGTCGTACCTTCAAGGAGGCGATTCAGAAGGCGATCCGGTCGTTGGAGCTCCGCCGCTTCGGACTCGGGCTCGACCGATCCGACCTGTTCCGTCAGGGCCAGCTTCCGGACCGACAGGACATCTTCAACAAGCTGAAGACACCGAACTGCGATCGCCTCTACTACATCCGGTATGGGCTACGGAGCGGCTTGACTGTCGACGACATCGCCGAGATCACGCACATCGATCCTTGGTTCCTCGACAACTTGGCCGAGATCGTGGAGTTCGAGGACCGGCTCATCGAGGCGGGCTCCCTCGAGTCGCTCGACACCGACACCCTGCGTGAGGCAAAGCAGCTCGGCTTCTCGAATGTCCAGCTCGCCGAGACGTTCGGAATCGGTGAGGACGCGGTTCGCACGCGCCTCCAAGACGATCGCATCGAAGTCACTTTCAAGCTCGTCGACACCTGCGCTGCCGAGTTCGAGGCGTACACGCCCTACTACTACTCGACCTATGAGAGTGAGTGCGAGGCCCGCGTCTCCAATCGCCGCCGCATCATGATCCTCGGCGGCGGTCCAAACCGCATCGGACAGGGCATCGAGTTCGACTACTGCTGCGTGCACGCGGCCTACGCACTCTCCGAGCTCGACTACGAGACGGTGATGGTCAACTCCAACCCCGAGACCGTATCGACCGACTTCGATACGAGCGACCTTCTCTTCTTCGAGCCTCTGACCCATGAAGACGTCCTCAACATCTGCCGGCGACTCGAGCCCGAAGGCGTCATCATCCAGTTCGGCGGCCAGACGCCGCTGAATCTCTGCGCAGGATTGGCGGAGGCCAAAGTGCCCATCTTGGGAACCACGCCGGAATCCATCGACCGCGCCGAAGACCGGGAGCGCTTCAAGGAGATCCTCGCGAAGGTGGGGCTCCGGCAGCCCGAGAACGGCGTCGCGACGAACGTCGACGAGGCGATCCAGGCGGCCAACCTCATCGGCTATCCCGTCATCGTGCGCCCGTCGTACGTCCTCGGTGGCCGTGCGATGGAGATCGTGTACAACGAGACCTCCCTCCGCCGCTACGTCACCCAGGCCGTCGATGCCTCGCCCGAGCACCCGATCCTCATCGACCAGTTCCTCGAGGACGCCATCGAAGTCGATGTCGACGCGATCGGCGACGGCGAGCGCATCGTCGTTGGCGGAATCATGGAGCACATCGAGGAGGCCGGGATCCACTCTGGCGACTCGACCTGCAGCCTGCCGCCGTTCTCGCTCGGCAACCAGATGCTCGACGAGATCCGTCAAGCCACGCATCGGCTCGGTCAAGAGCTCGGGATCTGCGGCTTGATGAACATCCAGTTCGCCATCAAGAACCGCGATCTCTACGTGCTCGAGGTGAACCCGAGGGCCTCTCGAACCGTGCCCTTCGTCAGCAAGGCGATCGGTGTTCCACTCGCCAAGCTCGCCGCTCAGGTCATGGTCGGCAAGAAGCTCGATGAGCTCGGCTTCACCGAAGAGGTTCGCCCTCGCCATGTCTCGGTGAAAGAGCCCGTTTTCCCGTTCAACAAGTTCCCGGGCGTCGACCCGATCCTCAGCCCCGAGATGCGTTCGACGGGTGAGGTCATGGGCATCGACCGCGAGTTCGGGGCCGCTCTCGCCAAGGCGCGCATGGCCTCCTCCCAGGCCTTGCCGCTGAGCGGCAAGGTGCTGATCACCGTCAAAGATTCCGACAAGAGCGCCGCCGTGCTCGTCGCTCGCCGACTCCACGATCTCGGGTTCCACCTGATCGCGACCCATGGGACCTACAAGGCTCTCGAGCAAGCCCGCCTGACGAACATCGAGCGAATCGCCAAGGTCGAGGAGGGTCGTCCGAACGTACTGGATACGATCATCAACCGAGACATCGGCTTGATCATCAACACGCCCAGCGGCCAAGGTCCGAGAGCGGACGACGCCAAGATTCGCGCCGCCGCCGTGGAGCATCGGATCCCGATGATCACGACGCTCTCGGGTGCCCGAGCCGCTCTCTCGGGAATCGAGTCCTTGATCCGAGTCGGCTACGACGTCAAGGCGTTGCAGGACTACCACATCTGACGTGAGCGGCGACGAAGATCCCGAAAACAGAGCCGGCCCCCGAGCACTCTCGGGAGCCGGCTCTCATTTCAGAGCCCCCCCGGCGGCGGACCGGCGGAGTAAACTGTCAGGCCGGGGTAGCGCCTTGGGAATTGGGCGCGTACCGCCTTGCGCAGGGCCAAGCCTGTAAGGCTTGCATTCGTTCTCCAAACCGATCCGAAGCCGGCGCACGACACGTCAGCGAATCGGTTCTCGATTCGTGACCACTGCGGTTGCCGTCCAGCGATCCGCCGAGAGGTCCTTGGCGTCGAGCCTGAGATTGGTCACCGAGTACTTGGGGTTGTTCTGGACACCCATGAGCACCCAGAAGATGTTCTGACGTCCGGCGCCGTCCTTCCGTGAGCCGATGTCGAGGCGTCGGTTGACGTTGACAAAACCCTCGCGCCGATTCTGGATGTCCGTGCGACGGCCGGCGGTGATCTCGTCCTGGATCATGTCGAGGCCGGCTGTTCCGACGGCCTTTTCGACGATCGTATTGAAGGGAGCGGCGGGGTCGTTGCCGGTTGCCTCGATCTCGACCTGCAGCTTGCGAACCTGCCAGTACTCTTCGAAGAGCCTCTTGAGTCCGACCTGCGTACCGCTGCGATAGGCCTCTTCGTACTTCTTGATCTGCCACTCGCTGTAGGCGAGGAAGCCGGCGAAGACGAGAACGGCGACGATCAGGATGTAAATGATGATGCGGACCGGATCGAGGTTGGCCAGGAAACCCTGCGGCTCGTCGGTGATCTCACGCTTCTTGGACATCGTCCGCCCTCCTCAATTCTCGGTCTCGACGAACGGAACGATCAGATTGCAGTGCAGGGGCCCGAAGGCGCGGACCTGCTCTCGGTCCTTCTTCTCGACCCGGATGGAGCCTCCATCGACGGAGGCGAAGTAGTTGGTCTTGGTGCGGAGCTCGGCGACGATCTTGTCGAGATCCGAGTCGCGGACGACGGTGCCGGAGACCTCGAGGTGTGGTCGCTCCGAAAGGACATCGATCTGAATGTCGTCCACCGTGAAGCCCGGCACCTCCTTCTTGATCTTGTCCAAGCTGTCGAAGAACACCTTGAGGTAGGGGAAGATCGAAGGCGTGGGCGGAATGGTGGAGCTACGACCGAGCTGCTCTTCGTAGTCGCGCCGCATGTTACGCAGCTCGCCCCAGAGCGCTTGCAGCCGCATCAGGTTCTCGACCTGACGATTGTAAGGGTTGCCACCGTTGGCGTTCTCGAAGTGTGCGTCACCGACACTGAGTAGGTTCGCGTAGGACAGCTTCACGTTGCGAAGCGGCGTCTTGGTTCGGTAGACCGCTACGAACAGCGCGACCGCGATCAGGAAGAGCGCCATCGCGAGCGGTACCTTGATCTGGTCGAACTTGCGCGCGTACTGGAGGTCTTCTTGCCGCAGGTCGACGCCTCCGGAATCGAAGCCCATCTCCTTGAGAGCGAGACCGAGCGCCACGGCGAGACCCGCGTTGACCTCGTCGGCCTCTCTCTCGGAGAAAGGGTGCTCGACGCGGCCCAAGATATCGAGCGGTGCGACGGGGCAGCCGATGTTCTGCTGCACGTACTCCGCGATGCCCGGGATCAAGCTGCCACCTCCGGTGAGGTACACGATCTCGAGCGGCTTTTCATCGACGATCGAGGCCAGGCAGCGAATGATCTCGCGGCTGATGCGCTCGGAGAAGTCCCGGGCGGCGGTCGGCGCCAGGGCCGTCACGCTGCGCTTGGCCACTGCGTACGGGCTGCCTGAGGACTCCTCGGCCTCCTCCTCGACGACCTCTTCCAGCACGGCATCTTCGGTGACCACCTCCTCTTCGAGGTAGTCCTCGGCAAAGTCCTCGTCGGAAGCATCCCCTTCCATGACGAAGACGTCTTCGTCTTCGGGAGGCGGGGTACTCGGCGGCGGAGCCGCGTCCCCACCGTCCTTCCACTCGGTCTTGGTCAAGGCGGAGGTGCCCATGCGAACCGAGCGCAGCTTGCGCAAGACACCGTCCTGAACGGCTAGGATCTTGGTGTCGTGCTCACCGATGTCCGCGACGACGTAGCAGCCGTGCTCGTCGTGGTATCCGAGCGCGCTCAGAGTGTTGAACGTCGACATCACGTCGACGTCGAGGAACATCGGATCGACCTTGGCTCGCTCGAACAGCTCGACCCGCTTCGAGATGTCGCGCTTTCGCGCGGCGAGGATCATCAGATGGCACTTCTCGGCGGTCTCATAGAGCTTGAAGTGGTCGACGATCGTCTGGTCGATATCGCCGTAGTGGATGTGACCTTCCGCTTCGAACTTGACGACTTTGGCGATCTGGTCGTCGTTCTTGAAGGGCAGTGATATCTCGCGGAAGGTGCACTGACCGGCCGAAAGCGCCGTTCCGACCAGCTCTCGCCGGATGCCGCTCTCACGGAAGAGCTCGGACACGAATGAGCCGAGCTCCTTGGGGTCGTTCGAAGGAATACCGGTCGGTATGTCCTCGGCGGCGTACTTGGTGATGCGGATCTTCTTGGGGGGGTTGCCTTCGACCTCGACGATCTTGATTCGCCGATTCCCGACATCGAGCCCGGTTGCTCTCGCCATTGCTCTACGTCAACTGCCTTTCTCGGGGTCTACCGAGACCGTTCAGACGGGCCCGGCTTCAATGTCTCATCGCGTGCTTCGACTGAGCAGCCGCCACTTCTGCCTCTGGATCGGATCGAGGATCTGGAGGATCTCACGTTCCGTGCGCTGGCGAAGATCCGACTGGATCTTCCGAAGCTCCTTGTGCTCCCGGTAGAGAAGGTCCTGGTAAGTCTTCCAGGCCGCTCGCTCTTTCTCGGCGTACTCGTTCAGGATCTTCACCAACCGCTTCTCTTGCTCGAGGTCGAGCTCGAGCCGTTCCACGAGCAAGGAAGCGTAACTGTCGCGGTGGGAGGAGCCCGAGCTCTCGAGCGCCACCCCGACCTCCGAGGCGAGCTTGCCGACCGTGAGCCCCAGCAGGAAGGTCATCAGGATGAGGACACCGAGCCAGAATTGCAATCGCGTCATGAGGCCCGGTTCCGATTTCAGCGCTCGTCAACCTCGGAGTCTTCGTCCGACTTCGAGGCCTCGCTCCCCAATGGGGAGACGTAGGCCGGCTCGATGTCGGAGAAGTGGTCCGAGGGCGGCACGAACTCGATCGTGGGAGGGCCCGCCTCGACATCGGTCGAGAGCTCTCCTTGGACCGTGCCACGATGCTCCTTCAGCCAGAACAATCCGGCTGCCGCGACGAAGAACAGGACCGCCGCCGCGATCGCCAACCGCCTCACGAGCGGCAGGATCGGCGTCTCCCGAACAGCGGAAGGCGTCGCCTCTTCCGACAGGCGCGCCAGCACCCTCTCGGAGAGATCGGCCGGCGCACGACCGGACAAACGCCCCAGCTTGATGACGCGCCGCTGGGCCTGGAGGTCGCTGAGCTCGGTCCGGAGTCCCTCGTCCTCGGTCAACCGACGACGGGTCTCTTCCTGCTCGAGCGGCGAGCCTTCACCGTCCACGTAGCGGCTCAATCGGTAACGTTCATTGGGAGCATTCATCGCTCCATACCCTTTCCGAGGGCGTGCCTCTGGATCTCGATCATCGGTAGAAGATCCGCATCTTCTCGCGGAACTTCGCTCGAGCCCGAAACAAACGGGACTCGACCGTTCCCACCGAACACGACATGACGCGGGCAATCTCTTCGTAGGTCAGGTTCTCGAACTCTCGGAGCACCATCACGGTCCGGTACTTCGGTGAGAGCGAGTCGAGAGCGCGATGGACCGCTGCCTTCATCTCGTTCTCGTGCAGCCCCGAGTCCGGGGCTTCCTCTGCGCTGCGCAGGCCTTGCGAGATTCCTTCCTTCTCGTCCAAGGACAGTGCCCGCCGCCGACGGTTGCGCTTGATACCGTCCATCGCCGTGTTGATGGCGATCCGATAGAGCCAAGTGAAGAAGCTGGATTGAAAGTTGAACGTCCCGAGCTTCTGGTAAACCTTGACGAAAACGTCCTGGGTCAGGTCCTCCGCGAGGTGATCGTCCCGTACGAGGTTCAAGATCACCCGGAAGATCCGGTCCTGATAAGTCTGGACCAAGTCGGCGAATGCTTCTCGTGATCCGCTCGCGGCGGCTTTCACGAGGGCCGAGTCGTCCAAGGTCGTATCACTCATGGCGTTCATGGTAGCGGTGAGACGTGAGGCACGTCATCGTATTCCCCTTTTCGGAGAAACGAGGACCTCCGGCGCGCACCCGATTGTCCCTCCGGCACCCGGGCGCCCCTAAGCTCCTGCGCGGCAAGGCTCGACCGCTCTTTGCCGACCTCAGACTCCTTCGGAGTCCAGCGACAGGTTGCTGAGCAGGTGTCCGAGCTTCGCCTTCTTGGTGTTGAGGTATTGGCGATTCTCGTCGTTGGGCTCGATCTCGATCGGCAGCCTCTCGACGATCTGAAGACCGTATCCGCTGAGCGCGTGGTACTTACGCGGGTTGTTGGTCAAGAGCCGCATACGCTGGATCCCCAGATCGAACAAGATCTGGGCCCCGATGCCGTAGTCCCGCTCATCCGCCTTGAAGCCGAGCCGCTCGTTGGCCTCGACCGTGTCGAGACCTTGATCCTGCAGGTGATAGGCCCGCATCTTGTTCGCCAGCCCGATACCTCGCCCCTCCTGGCGCATGTAGATCACGACTCCGCGCCCTTCCTGAGCGATGCGACGCAAGGCGGTCGAGAGCTGAGGCCCGCAGTCGCAGCGGAGAGAGCCCAGGATGTCTCCCGTGAAGCACTCCGAATGGACTCGCACCAAAACGGGATCTTCGAGCGGAACGACCTCACCGGCCGCGTCGAACTTCGGGAGACCCTTACACAACGCAACATGCGTCTCGCCCGAGACCGTGCTCTGGTAGAGCCGCACGTCAAAGGTCCCTTGCGCCGTCGGCAGCCGGACCGCGAACTCGCGCTTCCCGTCCTTTTCGTCGATCTGGACGCGCTCGACGAGCTTCTCCCGCTCCCGTCGGTACTCGATGATCTGTGCGACGGAGCCGAGCTTGAGGCCGTGCTTTCGTGCGAACTCCCGAAGGTCCGGCAGGCGGGCCATCGTCCCGTCGTCGTTCATGATCTCACAGATCACGCCCGAAGGATGCAGCCCCGCGGCCGCGGCGAGGTCGACAGCACCCTCGGTATGTCCGGCACGGACCAAAGTGCCGCCCGGACGCGCCCGCAGCGGGAAGAGATGTCCCGGTCGCACGAGGTCTTCGGGCTGGGTCTCCTCGCCGATGACGACCTGGACGGTATGCGCCCGATCGGCGGCTGAGATCCCCGTCGTGACGCCGGTTCTCGCGTCCACTGAAACCGTGAACGCCGTCCCCTGGTGATCGAAGGAGTGCTCAGGTGTCTGGGAATGCAGCCGAAGCCGATCCGCGGTCTCGTGATGAAGCGCCAGACACACCAGGCCCCGGCCTTCCTTGACCATGAAGTTGATGTGCTCCGGAGTGACCTTCTCGGCCGCGACGACGAGGTCCCCCTCGTTCTCACGGTCGGCGTCATCCACCAAAATGACCGGTCGGCCGGCACGCAGCTCATCGATCAACTCGGAGATCGGTCGAAACATGGTCGATTCGTCCTTGGGTCCCTCAGGCGCGGTCGACCTGGAAACCTCTGTACCAAAGGATGTTAAGAGTCAGGCACCCTAGCAGTCGCCCCCCTCGCTGTCAACGTGGAGACGCTCGCCCGAGCTCGCCGAGGTGAGAAGCCCGAAACCCAAGTCGGTTTCCCATGTCGCTCCTCCACTCCCTCGGGCTTACGATCGCTGGCGCTCTCCCGCCACTGCTGCCAGACGGACTCCTTGAAATGACAGACGAGCACCTCGACATCGAACGCCTGCTCTCGGCGACCGAGCGCTGTGAATTCGTCGTCGAGCCCGAAGCCGATGGCCAGAGGCTCGATCGATTCCTGGCCGAGAAGATGCATTTCGCCTCACGGCGACGGCTCCAGGATCACATCCGGCGAGGCGCCGTGGCGCTGGAAGGTCGTCCCGCTCGCCCTAGCCGAAGGTTGTGCGCGGGAGAGATCGTGCGCATCGAGTACGAGAAGATCGGCCGCGACCTGAACCGCCCTGACGACATCGAGCTCGAGGTGCTGTTCGAAGACGATGTCCTGCTCGCCATCGACAAGCCCAGCGGGCTCGCGGCCCATCCGGCCGGTCAAGAGGTCGCCAGGACCGTTCTGACCGTCGCTTGCCTGCAAGCCGGCCACCGCGCTTACCGCCGATTGCCGCATCGCCTCGACCGTGAGACCAGTGGAGTCCTCGTCCTCGCCAAGACTCCCCAAGCTCAGAGAGCGCTGAGCGACGCCTTCTCAGGCGATCACGTTCAAAAGGAATACGTGGCCGTCGTGACCGGGCAGCTCGAGGCCGAGAATGGCACGATCGATCGGCCGCTCCTGCGCGAAGGTTATCTCTCAGTTTGCCGGGAGCACCCTGATGCCAAGCTCGCTCGCACCGACTGGTCTTTGGAGATGCGCGGCGAGCGAGCGACGAGATTGGCACTTTGGCCGCGCACGGGACGACGGCACCAGCTCCGCGCTCACTTGGCTTCCATCGGCCACCCCATCCTCGGCGACCCCCTTTACGGAGACGCCGGCTCGGCTCCTCGCCTCGCCTTGCATGCCCGGCGGATCGAGCTCCCGCATCCGAGGACCGGACGAGCTCTGGAGATCGTCGCCCCAGTACCCGATCATCCGGTCTTCCACTTGACCTGATCGCCATCTCCCCGACTCGACGGAGAACTGAGGATGCCGGAGCCTCGCCCCGCCCCCCTGACTGATGACACGCCCATCTACGACATCTACATCGCCAACCGCGCCAGCGCCGCTTTGGCGGTGGCCGTGCGCTTGCGCCTCTTCGAGCGCCTCGAAGCGCGACCTCTCGATTCGGATCAGATCGCCCAAGAGCTCGAGCTCCAGCCGAGACCGACGCGGGCGCTGGTGATCGCGCTCGAGAGCCTGGGCCTCCTCGAGCGTGACGTCAAAGAGAGGTATCGACCGACGGCCCGAGCGGCTGCTTTCCTGGTCCCGGACCGAGAGCCCTATCTCGGCTGGCTGATCGACCTCGACTTCGAGCACTTCATCACACCCGAGCGCTTGATGACGGCGATGAAGCACAACCGGGAGCAGGCCTACGGAGATCAGGCGGTCTGGGAGAGCCACGAGGCCGATCCGGCGCAGGCCGAGCGCTTTGCCAAGGCGATGCACAGCATCAGCCTGCGGCCTGCCTCGGCCTTGGCCGAAGCGTTCGACTTCGGCGCTGCTCGCTCGCTCCTCGATGTCGGTGGAGGTCAGGGCACCATCAGCCAAGTCCTTCTCGAGCGGCACCCCGATCTTCGAGCGACCGTCTTCGAGCTCGCCACGGTCTGTCGATTGATCGAGGCGTCGAGCACTCGGCCCGACCGACTCAGCGCGGTGGCCGGTGACATGTTCGAGGACGAGTGGCCCACCGGTCACGACTTGGTGCTCCTCTCCCAGATCCTCCACGATTGGTCCCCGGACGACGGCGCTCGCCTGCTCGAGAAGGCCTGGAACGCGCTTCCCTCGGGTGGATCGGTCCTGATCCATGAGAAGCTCGTCGCCGATGACCAGAAGGGCCCCGTGGCCAACGCCCTCGTCAGCCTCGACATGCTCTTCTGGACCGAGGGCCAGCAGTACACCGCGGCCGAGCTCGCGACGATACTCGACGCGGCGGGCTTCGATTCGGTCACCGTGCGCCCCACGTGTGGGTACTGGAGCCTCGTCTCCGCCCGAAAACCCTGAGCGCTCAGATCCCCTCGACCTCGATGCGACAGGCATCACCCGGCTCGTCCTCGATCCGGATCCGGCCTTCACCCAGGAAGCCCTCGATCACCATCGCGTTGGTTCGAGTGTGGAGCGAAGGCGACAGGGTCCGGAAGCGGCCTCCTGCCAAGAGCGCCAGGGGCAGCATGAGCTGGTCGGCGAGGTGCTCTCCGACGGGAGCGCTTGCCGCCAGGTAGCGGCGAGCCTGATCGACGGCCTGGTGAGCGACTCGCTCGGCCGAGACGTGCCTGGTTCCGATGGCCGAGACGACTTCGGTCACGTGCTCGTGGCGGAGAATCAGTGAGAGCGCGTTTCCCGGGCCGAGGCTCGACTCGAAGCGATGGACTCGAAGAGCGGAGTCACTCCAGCCGAGCTCCTTGCGCACGACGTTCCACTCCCGCTCGGCGACGTGGTCTCCGATGTGGGCGATCGCGATGCACGCATCCTGGGAGAGCTGTGACCCGCGCTCGAGCAGGTCGATCGGCCGAGGGGCACTCGCCGGATCGATCGAGACCGAGACCCGGCCACCGCCGGCAGGAAAGAAGCCCGGGCGCTCGAGGCTCAGGGAGATCTTGGCGCCTGCCGACGAGAGCACCGGGATCAAGGACTCGACGATCGACTCGAAGGGCGGCGCCGACGGATTGTGCGTGCCGCCCTCCAGGCTCAGCGTGCTCGGGCTCTCGAGTCGAATCAAGATGGGCAAGACGGTCTGGAGGACGAGGAGACAGCTCCCGGCGGAGCCGACCTGAAGCTCGTAGTGCCCGGCCTGACAGCTTTGAGGCTCGAAGGTCAGCTCCGTCGATCCCAGCACGTCCCCTTCGAGGCGCGCGTCGCAGACCCGAGCCGCCGCCCGCGCGGCCGTCAGGTGCTGACGGAGCAGGCCCGACTTGCGGCGCCCACCCCGGATGTGACGGATCCGGAATGGACGCCCGGTGGCTGCCGACAACGTCAGGCTCGAGCGCAGGATCTGCCCGCCGCCTTCTCCTTGGCGACCGTCGATCTCGAGGATCGTTCGGATACTCATCGCCTCAAACCTTCGTCTCAGCCCTTGACGCAGACCACTTGACGCAGCGTGTGGACGATATCGACGAGCTCTGCCTGGGCCGCCATGACCGACTCGATGTCCTTGTAGGCCATCGGCGTCTCGTCGAGGACGCCCTCGTCCTTGCGGCACTCGACGTGACGGGTGGCCGCGATGTGGTCATCGAGCGTGTACTTCTTCTTGGCGGCCGTCCGCGATAGCACTCGCCCCGCCCCGTGGGAGCACGACTCGAAGCTGTCCTTGTTGCCCTTGCCCCGAACGATGAAGCTCTTGGCTCCCATCGAGCCCGGGATGATCCCCAGATCGCCCAGACCGGCGCGCACGGCACCCTTGCGCGTGACGAGGCAGTCCTGGCCGAAGTGATGCTCGGGCGTCACGTAGTTGTGGTGGCAGTTCACGGCCGTCTTTCCCGCCTCGAACTTGGGGAGTCCGCGTACGCTCCGTATTGCCTCGATCACGTTCTCCATCATCACCTGACGGTTGATGCGGGCGAACTCCTGCGCCCACAGAACGGCCTCGACGTAGTCTTCGTAGTGACGAGTCCCTTCGACCAGGTAAGCCAAGTTCTGGTCGGGCAGCTCGCCGAGCTGGGAGCGCAAGTCCTTCTTGGCCAGCTCGATGAACACCGAGGCGATCTTGTTGCCGACACCGCGGCTGCCCGAATGGAGCAAGAACCACACACGGTCCCCCTCGTCGAGACAGACCTCGATGAAGTGGTTCCCGGTGCCCAAAGTTCCGAGGTGGATGACGTTGTTCGTCTTGTTCAAGACGCGGTACCGGTCGCAGAGCTCTCGGAAGCCGACTTCGAGGTGCTCCTTCCACAGATTGCCCACTCGCCGCGGCACCTCGCTCCAAGCGCCCTTGTCCTTGTGACCGCGGCCCGAGCTCCGGCCGTGCGGCACAGCGGACTCGATCGCCGATCGCAGAGGACCGAGGTTGTCCGGGAGATCCTTGGCCGTCAGCGATGTCTGCACCGCGCACATCCCGCAACCGATGTCTACGCCGACCGCTGCCGGCACCACGGCGCCGACGGTCGGAATGACGCTCCCGATCGTCGCCCCCATGCCCCAATGGACATCCGGCATCACCGCGATATGGCTGTGGATGAACGGAAGCCGCGCCGTGTTCTGGAGCTGCTCCCGGGCATTGTCCGCCAGCTCCACGCCGCGAACCCAGGCCTTGATGGGACATCCCGGGCTCTCGATCTCTTCGTAACTCATCATGTCCGTGCCTCTCGATTCACTCTGTCCGGAGGCCGCCACCCCCTTCCGGGACTCACTGACGGGTCGGCCTGCTCCATGCTCCCAAGGCGATCGCTGTGCCACTCGAGTGAGCTTTCGGAGCAGCTAATCGTTAACGTATACCCTGAAGTAACTTGGATCGCACTTGCTTTCGAGGGCCGCCCCGGCGAGGCTGGCGAAACTGGACGACTAGATTATCTCGATGGAGAGGATCTTAGATCGATGGATAACCCGGTGCGACGAACGGTCGCCATCGGCCTCCTGGGTGTTCAGAAGGACGCTGGCGGTGATGAAAGTCGTTGGAACCGTTGGCGCCCGACGATCTCGCTATGCCAGCACGAAGACCTCCTGATCGACCGGCTCGAGCTCTTGGTCCAGGCAGACGCACACACTTCGAAGCTCGCCGAGCAAGTGACTCGCGACCTGGCGGGAGTGTCACCCGAGACGGAGGTCCATCGCCACGATGTGGCCTTCCGCAATCCTTGGGACTTCGCCGAGGTCTACGCCGTTCTTCGGGACTTCGCGGACGCCTACCCCTTCGACGAGGAGAACGAGGACTATCTCGTTCACATCACCACCGGCACGCACGTCGTTCAAATCTGCCTCTTCCTGCTGACGGAGACGCGCCATTTCCCGGCGAGGCTGATTCAGACCTCACCACCGCGAGGCCGTCAGCCCGGGCCCGGCGGCTATTCGATCATCGACCTCGATCTCTCGCGTTACGGCGCCTTGGCCGCCCGCTTCGAGACCGAGCGCGCCGAAGGCGTATCCTTTCTCAAGAACGGGATCGCCACCCGCAATCCCGGCTTCAACGCGTTGATGGATCGCATCGAGCAGGTCTCTCTGGCATCCGACGCCCCGATCCTTCTCACCGGCGCCACCGGCGTCGGCAAGACTCGGCTGGCCCAGCGGATCTTCGAGCTCAAGAAGCGGCACCGGAACGTGGAGGGGCAGCTCGTCGAGGTCAACTGTGCGACACTTCGAGGAGACACCGCGATGTCGGCCCTGTTCGGGCATGAGCGAGGCGCCTTCACCGGCGCGTCGACCCGCCGAGCCGGCTTGCTCCGCGCCGCACACGAGGGCCTGCTGTTCCTCGACGAGATCGGCGAGCTCGGTCTCGACGAGCAAGCGACGCTACTGCGTGCCATCGAGGAGGGCGTCTTCCTGCCGGTCGGTTCCGATCGACCGGTCGAGAGCCGCTTCCAGCTCATCGCCGGCACGAACCGCGATCTGAGCGTAGCCGTTTCGGAGGGATCGTTCCGTGAGGACCTCCTCGCCAGGATCGACCTTTGGAGCTTTGATCTACCGGCCTTGAAGGATCGCCCCGAGGACATCGAGCCGAATCTCGAGTGGGAGCTGGCGACTCAGTCCGAGGCCTCCGGGAAGCGTCTCGTCATCGGCGCGGCGGCCCGAAGAAGATTTCTGTCCTTCGCTCGTCACCCCGAGACGACTTGGCCCGGGAACTTCCGCGACTTCAACGCCGCTCTCACTCGGCTGGTCACTCTCTCACCGAATGGTCGGATCACTGCCGCCGCCGTCGAAGAGGAGATCGGGCGCCTACGAACGAGCTGGGCTCGCCGCCGGTCGGCGGGTACTGACTTTCCACACCTGGCAGATGTGCTCGGCGAGGACGCGGCGTCCGAGCTCGACCTGTTCGATCGAGTCCAGCTCGAGGGAGTGATCGATACGTGCCGTCGGAGCGCGACTCTCAGCGATGCGGGCCGTCGGCTGTTCTCGGTCTCGCGCACGAAGAAGTCGAGTCGCAACGACGCCGACCGCCTCAAGAAATACCTCGCCCGCTTCGGGCTCGCGTGGTCGGACGTCCGGGCCTGAAGTCTTCAGCCGTCGACGGGAGCAGCCAGGGAGTCTTCTGGGGCTAGGAGGCGCTTGAGACGGCGCCGATCGGAGGCGAAGCCGAGGAGCTCGACGTGTTCGAGGATCGTCCGCTGCGCTTCGGCGCAGAAGCCGGGATTCTCGATGAGCGACTGCAGCACGATCATCTGGTCGTTCGAGTAGGCGATCTCGTTCAGGACGAAATGAACGATGCCGACCTGCAGCTCGGCGGGCAGATCCACACGACGGGCGAGGGCTCCGAGCACCTCGATGCGATCTTGGGTGAAGGTCAAGGAAGCGACCTTGCGAAAGGCCTCTTCGTACGCCGCGGGTCCCGACTCGATCAGACCCTGAAGATCGTCGACCGAGCGCTGCACCAAGAGCTCGTGCGCCCGCAGATGCTGGAGGGACTCTCGAATCCATCGCCGGTCCAAGGCTTCGGGAGAATGGCTTCCACTCTCGTCGTACACGACCCAATCGAACTCGCCCGCGTCCACCTCCCGGTAGCTGGCTTCGAGAATGGCTTCGGATCGCTCTTCTCTGAGGATGACGAACTGGCCGGGCAAGAGACCGGTGATCTTCTCGTCCTCGACTCGAGCATTCAGCGGAGCTTCGAGGCGCAGGCTGGACTGCTCGGCTTCGCAGCGTACCTCGCGGTAGGAGCGGTCCGAGCGCCACTGTATCGCGGCGATCGCCGACGGGTCGGAGCACGACTCGAGGTGTGCCTCCGGCGCGGATTGGCAGGCGACGCTCGTGAATGCCAGAAGGAGCGTGGCCAAAGGAGGTCGCCATCGCATTCGGGCTGTCGAGTGCTGAGGGGACATCGAATCCACTTCGCTAATCTGGGCCGTTCTCGGCGTCCGCAGCATCGGCCAAGACGCCTAGGTAACTGAAAGGATAAAGCTTAGAATCACCAGCTTCGGCTGCCAACCCACTCCTCAGCGGCCCGAATCCCCGATTCTCTCCCTCCCCTCCAGAAACCGGGAACCCGACTCGAAGACCCTCGTTCTTCTCGTGCCGCTCTCGGAAGGCGAGGCGCAAGAGGCCCGAACGAGCTCGAAGAACTCCAGCAATTCGTCATGAAAGACCTGCTGCACCAATCCGACGACGCTCTGGTCGAGCTCACGCTGAGAGGTCAGCGGGCTGCGTTCACCGAGCTCTTGAATCGGCACCAGGGGCCGGTCACCGGGCTGATCTACCAGAAGCTGCGAGACCGTCATCGGACGCTCGATGTCAGCCAAGAAGTCTTCTTGAAGGTCTTCAAGAGCCTGCCGCGGTATCGGCAGGAGGGGCGATTCCGCTCGTGGATCCTTCGAATCGCCTCGAATGCTGCGACCGACGTCCTTCGCGAGAAGTCCTCTCGCCCGATCGTGTACCTCGGCCAGGTGCGCGGCAGCGCGCCGCCCGCCTCGGAGGCGGCCGAGCTCCACGAGCGCAGGGAAGCCGTCCAAGAGACCCTCGCCGAGATCGAGGACACCTTCCGTCTTCCCCTGGCCCTTCGCGACATCGAAGGGCTTTCCTACGAGGAGATCGCCGAGGTCACGGGGCTGGCCGTGGGGACGGTGAAGTCCCGCGTCCACCGGGGCCGGGAGCGATTCCGAACCAAGTATCTCGTCCGACAAGCTCAGGCCGCCAATCGCGGCCTCGAGATGGAGTCTGGAGGCATCTCATGATGACCTGCCGTCGCATCGAAGAAACCTACTCTGCTTACCGAGACGGTGATCAAGCGCCCGCCGAGCGGGAGGCCTACGAAGCTCATCTCGAGGAGTGCACCGACTGCCAGCTCGCCGTCGGCCAATGGGACGACGTGCTCGCCGACCTGACCGAGCTGGGCGGATTCGAGGTGCCTGCCGACTTCGCCTCTCAGGTCCTCAGCCGAATCGATCCTCCGGCATCCGTGGCCCCCACCCGTCGTCGCTTCCTCCCGTTCGCCATGACGGCCCTCGCCGCGAGCGTCCTCACCGCGGGAATCAGCTACTTGCTGTGGAATCGTGGCGAGGCGTCGGGCAGGGTGGAGCGTCCGGCGATCGATTGGGTTCGGGTCGAGGCCGTCGTCGGCTCGGCCGAGTTCCTCGATCGGAGCTCGGGAGACTGGCAATCCCTCGATGCGGGGATGCAGATCGCTGCTCCCGTCATCGTGCGCGGCTCGGGCGAAGGCGCCCAGCTCGCTCTGGCGGGAAGGGGCTCCCGCGAGCTGGCTGGCAACGCCGTCGGCTGCATCGAGCCCGATGGTGAGCTGAGGATGGTCAGTCATCCTGTGATGGACTCCCGTGAGCAGATCGCACGCGAGAACGTCTCCCCGCGACCGAGGCGAATCGTCGTCGAGTGGCCAGACATTCGGCCCGAGGCGGTCACTGCCGTTCTCGACCAGCTCGACTGGACAGAAGTCACTCAGAGCCAGAGTCGAGTCTGGAACGAGCTCGCCAGATTGATCTCGAACGTCCGTCGGCTGCCAGGCACGGCCTTCGATCGTCTCCAGCACTCGCCGATGACGCCGAGCACCAAAGCCCCGGCCGAGTCTCAGGACTGGCTGGTGACCGGTCCACTCGTGGTCGAAGGGCCGAAGGTGTCCACCCCGCCCGATCGTTCGAAAAGGCTACGCGACCCTTCGAGCCCAGCCGTTCTCGCTCGGACGATCGCCTTCGAGGACGAGCCCGGCGCTCACCGAGAGCAGGTCGTGATCCGGCGCCTCGACGACGGGCAGCTCGAGATCGTGACTCGAGGGAGCTACGCGCAGCGAATCCCGCTGCTCCTCGACGTCCTGGCCAACGATCCGACCGTACGGGATCTGGCCCGCTCGAAGCTCGAGGAGATCCTCGGCGAGCTCGAGCGCAACGCATCGTATCGCTCGGCGAACCCGTCTCCCTTCCCGAAGGCTGACGGGGATGGCGCGTTGGCGTGGATCGCCGACCGGTCCGGTTTGCCGCCGAGCCTCGTGCCGGATTCTGGAGACCGCGAGGACGCCGACATCTTGCGCCGGTGGAATCGTTGGTGGCTCGAGAATCGCTCGATCGTGCAACGGGTCGGGAGCTCCCAGCACGATTTCTTCTGAGCGCTGAGCCGCTTCGTCAAGATCACCCATCCTGAGGAAAGGTGTTCCCATGATCGCCTGCCGTCCATGGCTGGCCGCCGGCTTGTTGCTGATGGCTTGCGCCTGCCGAACGACTTACGAGTTTCCCGAGCGAACGGTCCAGACTTCGGCCGAGGGTCTCAGTCGGCTCGAGCTGAACCATGACGTGGGCGAGATCCACATCATGTGCAGCCGCACCGACAAGATCGAGATTCGGTCGCGCACCACGATCAAGACGAGATCCCGCTCGAGGGCCGAAGCTCTTCACGAGGCCCGGAGACTCGAGATGAAACGAGTCGGGGACGACTTGATCGTCCAGTGGCCCGAGGCCTTCTCGAGCTATCGCTCGGAGGCGACCACCGACCTCGACGTCATCTTGCCGGCCGATCTGAGGCTGGCGGTCATGTCGGAAGTGGGCGACGTCGTCGTCGAGGACGCCAACTCCTCGGTATCCGTTTTGACAGCGGTGGGAGACATCGACATCCGGTGTCGGCAGAGCCAGCAGATCTACGGCTTCTCCCGGGTCGGTGATGTCGCGATCGAAGGCAACCCCCGCCTACTGCGCGCCACGTCCGAGGTGGGCGACGTCGACGCCTGGTGCGGTCCCGATCTCGAAGATGTCGAGATGCGCAGCAAGGTGGGAGACGTCACCCTCTACCTGCCCGAGGGCATCGTTCCTCAGAGCCTCTCCGCGTCGACGACCGTCGGCTCTTTGGCCCCCCCTCGCCGTCCCGAAGAAGGGATGACGGGACCGACCGTGATCATGCACACCACGACGGGAGACGTCTCGGTCCGGCGGAACGACCGCCGGATCAGTCCGAAGTTCTATTGAAGCGCGCTCCCATGAATGACACAGGAGACCTGGCAAGATGATCCGTTGGACTCTCGGCCTCTCGATGGCCCTTCTGCTCTTGGGCGGCACCGGTTGCCGCACCGCAGTCCGTTACGATCGCGCCCGAGCGACCATCCTCGAACGCTCGGACGAGACGGGAAGCGTCCGATACACGATCAAGTCGGGCGGCAAGCTCCTGATCACGCGGAAGATGCAGGTCGCCAGAGGCTTCCTCGGCGTCTCCACCAAGACGCTGGGACTGGAGCGAGCCCAGCAGCTCGGCCTCGAGCCTTTCGAAGGCGTCTACATCGACGGCGTCGAGGCCCAGTCTCCTGCGCAGCGGTCGGGCTTGCAGCCGGGCGACGTGCTGCTGGAGGTCCAGGGCAAAGCGCTTCACAGCCAGGATCAGTTTCGATACCTGGTCGCGAACTCGGACGTCTCGCAGAACATTCAGCTCTTGATCCGGCGAGGCCAAGAGAACCGAGTCATCAACGTTCAGCTCGACGAGCAGTTCGAGGATGAGAGCCGGGACAGCTTGATCAACCTCGAAGTGCAGTCCGATGCGCGAATGGTCGGTATCGAGCTGAGCGACATCCCGGCAGACATCGCTACCGAGATGTGGGGGACCGAGGGCTCCTCTCGGACGATCGTCTCGAATGTCATCACTGGCGGTCCCGCCTACTTCGCGGGCCTTCGAGTGGGCGACGTCATCCAACGATGCAACGGAAAGGTCGTCGCGAAGGCCGACGAGTTCTTCGCTGAGCTGAGACGAGCCGGTGCTGGGGAGACGGTCGATGTCGTGCTGTACTCGAACGACGGCGGCGACCCGATCGAGCTCGAGGTGGACGACGACTTCCAAGGCGGTGCCTGGTTCGGGATCCCGTTGGTCTTGAACTACGAGAACGACCACCGGCACACCGATCTCGATCTCCTGTTGGGCCTCTTGCTGAACTACGAGCTCGAATACCACGCGACACCGGAGAGGAAGCCCTCGTCTCGAAGTGAGTTCGGGCTCGTCCTCGACCTCTTCGAGATCGAATCGAGCGACGACTACACTTGCTTGTCGCTGCTCTGGTTCATCAATCTCCGCTTCGATTGACCCGCCAACTCGCGCCGACCTGTCACCCAGGTCTGGTTCCCCGTCCCCCGTTTCGCTATCATCTCGCCATTCCAAGAACGCGGGTCGCCAGCCGGCGGCCCGCTTCGGCAATCCCTTACAATCCCGTTCGAAAGCTGTGATCCCTTGAGAGGTTCCTGCTTCCGACCGATCTTCGTCCTCGGTATGGTCGTCATGGCCTGCGGTGATCCGAGCGATGAAGAACGGTCACGTGCACGTCTGCATCTCGATGCGGGGCTGACCGCCCTGCGTCGTCAGGAAGTCGATGAGGCCATCGAAGAGCTCACGGCCGCGATCGCGATCGATCCGGACCTGCTCGAGGCTCGTTATCGACTCGGCCTCGCCCACCTCACCAACAAGTCCGATGTGCCTGCTGCCCGCGAGGCGCTCGAGGCCGCGATTCAAGTCGATCCGGATCATGTCCCCTCGCTGGTCAAGCTCGGAGAGATCGAGTTCAACCTCGGCGAGTACGAGTCGGCTCGGGAGCATCTCTTGCACGCGACATCGCTGGATCCGGGCAGTTTCGTGGGACTCATGTTCCTGGGCAAGGTCTTCGATCGCTTGCAAGACTGGGAACGGGCCGCTGACGCCTTTCTGCGCGCGGCCGAGATCTTGCCCGATCGCGCCAGCGCCCGATTCTGGCTCGGCCTCATTCGAACGCGACAAGAACGCTGGATCGAAGCCGCCGAAGCGTTGGAAGCCGCCATCGAGCGTGAGCGCTCTCATTCGAGTGCCTACCACCAGCTCTCCCGTGTGCAACGCGAGCTGGGTCGAGCTGAAGCCGCTGAGCGAAGCACACGCATTCACGCTCTCCTTCAGGAGCTGACGGGCGACATTCGAGTTCGCTTCGAGAGACCCGAGCTGCTGCAGAGGCGAGATGCTGCACTCGAGCTCTTGGAGCTGGTACCGGACGCGGCGAATGTTCGGCTCACTCTCGGGGACACTTACCTTCAGCTCGCCGAGTCCGCACCGACGTCGGGCGTGAAGGCTCAGGCCATTCGCAAGGCAGAGGGCGCGTACCTCGAGGCGGTGACCTTGAACCCGGACGAAGTGATCGCCCGAGCTCGCCTTCGGCTTCTCTACGAGCAGACGGGGCGACCGGAGGAGGCCGAAGCGATGACTGCCGTCCTCGAGCGCTTGAGAGAAGAGTCCATGGCTCGCCGAGAGGAAGAGGACGTCCGATGAGCCGCTTCGGCGGCTCGGGCTTCAACGCGAGATGTGTGGCGCTCTGTCTTTCCATCTCGATCCTGGCGACCGGCTGCGGTGACGAAACGCCCCCTGCACCGCAGGATTGGTTCGTAGACCGGCTGGCTGGCAGCGGCATCGACTTCCGGCATGTGACGGGCGCTACGGGCCAGAAGCACCTTCCCGAGACGATGGGCTCAGGCGTCGCACTCTTCGACTACGATCGCGACGGCGACCTCGATTGTTACTTCGTCCAAGGCGGCAATCTGCCGGGTCTTCAAGGCAGTCCGGGCGTGCAGACGACCAATCGACTGTACCGAAACGAAGGCGGGCTCCGGTTCGTCGACGTCACCGAGGAGGCGGGAGTCGGAGACGACGGTTACGGGATGGGGTGTGTCGTCGGAGACATCGATGGAGACGGAGACCTCGATCTCTACGTCACGAACTTCGGACCCAACCGGTTGTACCTCAATCGTGGAGACGGGACCTTCGAGGACGGGACGGAGAAGGCCGGTGTCGGGGCCGGTGCGAGCTGGAGCTCCAGCGCGGTCTTCTTCGACGCCGATGGCGATGGCCATCTCGATCTCTACGTTTGCCAGTACGTCGTATATCGGGTGGGCCTGTCTCGAACTTGTGAAGATCGGATCGAGGGGAAGCTGGTTCGCTCCTACTGCCACCCCGATGTCTTTCCCGCGGCGCCGGACGTGCTCTTTCGAAATCGCGGCGACGGGACGTTCGAGGACATCACCAAAGAGGCCGGTGTCTACGAGCGCGAGAACGGAAAGGGTCTCGGCGTGGTGGCGAGCGATGTCGACGGCGATGGCGACTGCGACCTGCTCGTCGCGAACGACTCCAAGCCGAACTTCTTCTATCGCAACCTGGGCGACGGGACCTTCCGAGACGACTCGGACACGTCCGGCTTCGCTTACAACGAGCTCGGTGAGGCCGAAGCCGGGATGGGTATCGATGCCGGAGACGTGGACGGGGACGGCGACTTCGATCTGATCCTCGTCCACTACACGATGGAGACGAACACGCTGTACCTGAACGAAGGGGACGCCATCTTTCGGGACGGTACGGGACCGGCGCGGATCGGCGAGCCGTCTCTCATGTATCTCGGATTCGGAGCGGGCTTCGCCGATCTCGACAACGACGGAGATCTCGACCTGCACATCGCCAACGGCCACATCATGGACAACGTGGGCATGTTCTATTCGAGCCAGTCCTTCGCCCAGCCGGACCTGCTCTTCGAGAACGATGGCGAAGGTCGGTTCCAGAACCGATCGACCGAAGGCGGGCCGGCGATTCAAACGCCGCGCGTGAGCCGAGGCACCGCATTCGGCGATCTCGACGGGGACGGCGACATCGACATCGTCGTCCAGAACTCGAACGCCGCACCAGCCTTGTTGATCAACCAGAAGGCGGGAATCGGTCGGTGGATCGCCTTCGACCTGGTCGGGACGAAGAGCAACCGCGACGGCATCGGTGCCAGAGTGACGATCGAGCACGGGGGTCGTACGCAGGTCGAGGAGTGTCGCTCCGGCACGAGCTACCTCTCTCACAGTGCCCTTCGGGTTCACTTCGGCGTCGGATCTTCGACCCGAGTCGATCGCGTCCGAGTGAGATGGCCTTCAGGCCAAGAAGACCTGATCGAGTCTCTCGAGGTGGACCGGATGCATCGCTTGATCGAGACCGAAGAGTGATCGACGAGACACCTCGCGCACGATCATGTGCGGTGGTCTCTCGTCGTCTTCGGTCGGTGTGACGGGTCACGCGCGAAAAAAAAATTCGCGTCGAGGATCGGGCCTCGAAAAGCTCATATGACGCTACACTCATATGAGCCATTGAACCTTCCGGTCGCGCATCCCCTTTATTGGTGGGGCCTTTCCGTGGCACCGTCTCGAGTCGACTCCAGCACGACGGCGCGTGAAGCCTTCATCGGACCCCTCTCTCACCCCCTCAAGGTTCGAGCCGTTGGCGTAACTATCCCATTTTTTTTTCAACTTCGCCGTAAGGCCAACCGATTCTTCCCATAACGCACCTTTAACGAATTCTGGATTTTACTTACGGCACGAATCGACACCGGTCGTGCCCTGTCGCGTTCGAGTCATTCGTGAGAGGAAGAATCCTATGGCTACCACCAAGAGCCGTCGTACCAAACGCAAGTCGTCGACGACCCCTTCCAAGAGCAAGACCGTCAGCCGCCGCACGTCGGTGAGCGCTTCCCGCAAGAAGACCACCAAGAAGAAGACCGCCAAGAAGAAGACTGCCAAGAAGAAGGCGACCAAGAAGAAGGCTGCCAAGAAGAAGACCGCCAAGAAGAAGACCACCAAGAAGAAGGCTCGTCGATGAACTCGCCCTCCTCGGGCAGGTAGAATGAATGGCGGAGAGCCCGAGCTCGGTTGCTCGGCCTCTCCGCCTTTTTTCGTCGAGGGAGGATACTCCATGAACAAGAGCGATTTGATCGACCTCGTCGCCGAGAATGCCGGCTGCTCGAAAGCCGACGCGGAGCGCTACGTGAACTCCGTCTTCCAAGGCGTGCGGGCCGGCCTCCTCAAGGACCAATCCGTACAGATCATGGGCTTCGGCTCGTTCAGCGTCCGGGAGCGAAAGGCCAGGCAAGGCCGAAACCCCGCGACCGGTGAAGTGCTCAACATCCCCGCAAGCCGAACCGTCGTCTTCCGGCCCGGGAAGGCACTCAAAGAGAACCTCTGACCTCCGACCGCTCTCCGCCCCTTTCGCCCTCCGTGAGGTCGGCCGCCGATCCGCTCGCCGGATCTCCGCGGCCGTCCTCTCGCGTCCCTACCCCTCCTTCGAGCCATCGCGCTTCAGCGATCGTCCGTCCTTCCCTCTTCTGACCGCCCAATGAGCTCGAGGAAGACCCCTCACCGAGCAACCACGCCGGTTGCCGACCGAAGCTGCCCTTGATAGCTTCTCGGCGCACTCCCCGACCTCAAAATGAGTGCTTGCGGATCCTCTCGCGATCGCGAGCCGCACCTGCTCGCGACGAACTTTCCGCCACCGCGCACACGAAAGCCTCCGCCCAATCGGATGAACTCTCGACGCATCCTCGTCGCCCTCTTCCTCCTCGGCTTCGCACTGCGCGCCTTGCTCGTCGCGCTCCCGCTCGAGGAGTCCATCTCGCGCATCCTCACCGATGATGCCTACTACAACCTCCAGGTCGCGCGGCACGTCCTCGCCGGAGAGGGAGCGACCTTCGACGGACGGCATCCGACCAACGGCTTTCACCCCCTCTGGATGGTCGCCTGCTTTCTCCCGCTTCAGCTCGAGGATCCCGTCCAGGTGACGCGAGGGCTTCTCGCCCTGGCCTCTCTCGTGGACTTGCTCGGCGCTGCCGTGCTCTTCGCCGTCCTCAGGCGCGTCGCGGCTCCCACCTTCGCCCTAGTCGTCACGGGCGCATGGCTCCTCAACCCAGTGACGATCGGGCTGGCGTTGAACGGCCTCGATACGCCGCTGGTCTTCCTGCTCACGACGATGGCCGTCGGCGCCCTCATCTCCGAGGCGAGCATGGAGCGGCCGAGGCGGCGCCGCACCGATTCCTTGTTCGCGCTGGCGTTCCTCGCCCGAGTCGACGTCCTGATCCTCTGCGCGATGCTCGGCGCGTTCCGGGTGCTCGAGTGGCTCCGCAAGCGCCACACTCTCGGCTCCGTCTTCGCCACGGCCGGTATCCTCGCCGTGACCATCGTCCCCTACTTCGCGTGGAACCGGATCGTCTACGGACTCTGGACACCCGCGTCCGGCTTGGCGCTCTCCGAGCACCTCGTTCACGCCTCGGGCCTTCATCCCGGAGAAGGCGCAGGCGCAGCGGCCTGGCTCGCCTACTTCGGTGAAGCCCTCTCGAAGTTCCTGCCGGAGTATCTCGCGTTCTACGGAGCGAATCTGCTTCAGGGACCCGTCACCGGAGCTTCTTCCCTCGTCGTCCTCGCCGGCCTGTTCTCGCTGGCTGTCGTATTCGCCTTTGCCTCTTGGACGGCTCTCCGGAACCGGATCGACTCTCGAGGTTGGCTCCCTTCGATCGAGATCTTCGTGGTCTTGGTGCCGGTGGCCTACTTCGGGGCCTACCTTCTGCGACTGGGCCCCAAGACTCGTTACATCCTCCCAGCCTTGATCGCTGCCTGGTTCGTCGCCGGTATGGCCTCGAGGACTTGGTCGAAGCGCGACCTCCTCCGGCGACTCGGGTTGGCCTTGCTACCGATCCTCGCCCTGAATCTGACTTGGGGTTGGGTCCAGCTCTTCGCGACCCCGGACCTGCATGGATGGACGCGTCGCGCCAATCTGACCAAAGGCCTCGAAGTGCTCAGTGAGATCCCCGAAGACGCCCGGATCGGCGCCTTCAATTCGGGTGTCTACGCCTTCTTCTCAGGCCGCGACGTCGTCAATCTCGACGGCCTGATCAACAACGACGCCTACTTCGCGATCCGAGACCACCGGCTGGTCGACTTCATCGTCGAGGACGACATCGACTACGTGCTCGACTTCGCCGACCAGATCCAGCTCTATCTCAGCGCTTTTGGTGGGTTGCCACTCGAGAGATTCGGAGAGCGCTTCGAGATCGCTCGGGAGATCCCTCTCGAGGATCCGCTTCTCGCCGCGGCCAATCAGCGCCTTCTCCTCCTTCGCGTGCGACGCTAGAGTCGAGCGCTCTGGGGCCCGACTCCTCCGCGAATCGATCGATCGAGAACGATCGTGTCCGCGATTCGTACTGCAAGAGGGCCCATCCGCTCGTCATCTCTCACCTTGCCGTCTCGACAATCGAAGAGGAGCCACTCATGCGAAGGTCAGTGTCCCGAATCGGAAGCATCCTCTTCGCCCTCGGTCTCGTGCTCGCACCCGCAGTTGCCGCTCAGGTCTCCGGCGAGATTCGCAGCGCCATCGGGGACATCGACACCGACGAGATCACGGCGGATCTCGAGTACCTGACCTCCGAGGAGCTGTATGGCCGGCATACGGCGCAACCCGGCCAGGAGAAGGCGGCCGAGTACATCGCCAAACAGTTCGAAGCCGCCGGGCTCGAGAACGTGCCGGGTCATGAAGGCTGGTACCACCTTTGGCCGATGAACGTCATCGATGCGGTCGACGAAGACTGCCGCCTCCTCGTTCATCCTGCACAAGGAGAAGCCACATCGTTCGAGCCCCGCAAGGACTTCATTCCGGTGCGCATCTCGAAGGACGGCACGGTCGAGGCGCCGGTCGTCTTCGTCGGATACGGCATTCAGTCGAAGAAGTACCGGCACGACGACTACGGCCGCATCGATGTCCGGGGCAAGATCGCGCTGGCCTTGTGGCAGGAGCCCGGCCAAGACAAGCGGACTCGCGCCTTCGAGGGGAAGGAGCTCACGCAGCACTCCTCGTTCTACACCAAGGCCGAGGTTGCCCAAGAGCGGGGCGCCGTCGCCCTGATGGTCGTGAGTGGACCGCTCCTCTACGAGGATGCTCCAGACGCCGCGCCTTTCGAGCTGCCCACTCACAACTGGCCGGCACTTCGCTCCAAGCGAAATCGAATCAACATCCCCGTCGTTCATGTGTCTCGGCGAGTCGCCGAAGCCATCCTCGGTCAGGATCTGCTCGAGCTGCAGAAGGAATCCGACAAGCGCTCCAAGCCCTTCGAGGTCGAGGGCAGTCAGGTGGAGCTGTCGATCAAGACGGAGGCCACGACTCGCCAGGTCGCCAACGTCGTCGGCTTTCGGCCCGGATCAGACCCCGAGCTCAAGGATCAGGTCGTCGTGCTGGGCGCCCACTACGATCACATGGGGATGGACTTCGATGGTACAGGGCTCATCAACCGGGGCGCTGACGACAACGCGTCGGGCACCTCCGCCCTCATGGCGATCGCGCGCGCCCTGGGACAAGAGGACATCGAGCTTCAACGCAGCGTGCTGTTCATCGCCTTCAGTGGGGAAGAAGAGGGTCTCCTCGGATCGAAGGCCTACTGCGAGAACCCTTTGCTGCCCCACGCCTCGTGCATCGCGATGCTGAACATGGACATGGTGGGAAGGAATCACCCGGCCGAGCTCACGATCGGCGAGCCGGACGAGCACCCACTTCTTCGGCGCTCGATTCAAAAAGCCAACAGCGTCGGTGGCATTCGCATGAAGATCGAGTACGGCGCTCAGGAGTTCTTCAATCGGAGCGATCAGTTCTACTTCCATCAAGCCGGCATCCCCGCCGCCTTCTTCTTCGCCGGGCTCCACGACGACTACCACAAGCCCACCGACACGGCCGACAAGATCGTGGAGAAGAAGGTGCAGCGAGTCGCACGCCTGATCGCCGGAACGACGATCGAGATCGCGAACTCGCCAGCCTCCCGTTGAAGCGAGCCTGCCGGCGATCAGCGTTTCTCGTCAGCCGCCGCACTCGGAAGGACGCGTCCATCGACCACGGTGGCCGCGACCGCCGTCCTTGCAGCATCGAGTGGCCCGTCGTAGACGACCAGATCCGCCCTCATCCCGAGCGCGATCTGTCCAACCCGATCACCGAGTCCCAAGAGTCCCGCCGGAGCAGACGAGAAGCTGCTCCAGAGCGATTCGGGCACACTCGATGAGCGCAGCCCCTCCCATCTGAGATCTCGAAGCGAAGCGGGCTCCTGCCAGCAGGTCGGCATCGATGGCACTCCTCGAGGCAGCCGTCGAATTGCGAGGGTGCTTCCGATGCGCACCGAGAGCCCACGGCTCGAGAGACCCACGGCTCCGCGCCCCGCAACCCAAGTCACCATCAAGCCGGAGCCCTCACACACCGCGACCACGCGATCGAGCGTCGTTCTGCGAGGTGCCACGATTCCCAAGGTCGCCTCGCCGGCTCGAACGGCCTCCATCCACGTGTGATGGCCGGGTGCCATGAGGGCGCGGCGCAGCGCCGCCAAGACGTCGAGCTCGTCGGCGAGCTCCAGCTCACCGAGCTCGATCACGATGGAGCTCGGCGCGACGATTCGGCATTCATCGACCTGAGCCTCCGCTCGAAGACCGACGATGACGGCTTCACCGATGGAGAGCCGCTTCGGCGCAGGCGGCAAGACATGCGCCGCGGTCCACCCTCGGGACCGAGCAGCCAGCACGATCGCGCGATCGAGCCGGAGCCACTCTTCGGCACGACGCAGCACAGCAGGATCGGGATCCTTGTGACCTCTTCCCTCGATTCCCAGCCTCGAGGCGAAGAGCAGACCACCCGGCACGATCGACCCGCCGAGCACCTCCAATCGTTCTACGCCTTCCGGGATCGGAAGCCGCGAGCCGACGCCGACGATCACCCCCTCTCTCACGAGGACGACGCCATCCTCGATCCACTGCTCACCCGCCCAGACCCGATTGGCCGTCACGGCGAGGTCGGGCTCGGAGACCATCAGGCTCCAGATCGCCAGTAACGTCCACATGAGGATCAGTTCGCCCCCAACTTTCGAAGCTGCCCAGCGAGGATCACCGCGCTCACTCTCGAGCGCGGATCGAATGGGTCCCCGGTCCAAAGGACCATGTCAGCGCGGCAACCTGGCGAGAGTGAGCCGAGCTCGTCCGCCACGCCCAGCTCTCGTGCCGGCACGAGCGTCAACGCGGCGAGCACGTCCTCACGGGCCGCTCCCTTTGCGATCGCCCTTGCCGCCTCGAATCGAAGGTAGCCCGGATCTTCGAGCTCCTCCGACGCGAAGACGCAGGTCCACTCGGACTCCAGCCAATCCCGCGCTTCGGAGCTCTTCGTCGTCCCCAAACGCTGAAGCGTCCTCGGCGCGAGAGTCACGACCACACGTTCACGGAGATTGCCTGCCTCGGGTGGTGACCACTCGCCAGCGATCCAAAAGCGGACGCCCTCGAGCTGCTCCGCCTCGATCAATCGGTTCAGCGCCGCGAGCTCTTCCACTCGGAGTCGGACCGGAAGCTCTCCGGAGAGGACCATCGAGAGAGGAGCCAATGCCGGATCCGCGTCCGGGATTCTCGGCGGATCTTCGGAAGCCAACCCCAATTCTTCGGCTTGGCGAAAACGACTGAGCGCTTCTTCGTATCGCGACCAAGCTTCTTGGGCACGGGCCCCATCGAGCAAGAGCGACTGCATCTCGCTCGTCCTCTCGAGGGCCGGCACGAGGCTGCCGATGAGAAGGGCGCGGGCTCGAACGATCTCGAGGCCCTCCGGCGCGAATCGCACCAGCGGCGCCCAGCCATCGATCGCCTCCTGAGCGACGGGAACCGCCAGTGCCGCGGTGACGCCGCCCTCCCACGCCGTCTGAGGCTTCTGCTCACGATCGAGGGCATCGCTCCACTGCCAGGCCGGACGCGAGGCTCCACTGCCATTCACCCGATCACCGAAGGCGCGCCAACCGGCGTCGATGAATCCGGGGGTGAGCCATGCTTCTCCGAGATCACTGACGTCGCCGTCCTCGGGAGCGAGCGCGCCGACCGCGACGATTCGATCGCCCTCGATCACCACGTAGCCTGGCGAGAGTGGAGGGCCAGTCACAGGCAGAACGGTCGACGCTTTCAGGACGATCGTCTCCGATGCGCTGGCCATGCTGCAGCTCACGAGCAGCAGGAGGGCTCCGTAGAGCTCGGTCACCGCTTCACCTCCTCGAGCACCGGATCGATCCAGGCCAGCTCGCCACCGACGATCGTCGCCAGGCACTTTGCCTCGGGACGTAGGGGATGACGATCGAAGATGGCCAGATCGGCGGGTGCTCCGGGCTCGATGCGGCCACCTTCGTCCTCGATGTCGAGCAGATCGAGCGGTCCCAAGACGTATCGCTTCATCACGCCGTTCGAGCCCTCCGCTCCGGGACGCTCCGCCGCCGCGCGCCAGAGCAAGAGCTCGGGAGAGGCCGCTCCCAACGCACGTGCTGACCGACCGTGAGCGTTGAGCTCCCAGTCGAGGGGGACTCTGTGCCCATCGGCCGGATGAGCCGTCGCGACGAGCGGTGATCGAATCTCTTCGGAGAGGCGCTCGGCCAGCCAATCGGACTCGGGCGCGGTGAGCCCCAACCAGCCGTTGCCTCGGGTGCCTGCCAGATCGCCCCGCCAAAACGCGCTTCGCAAGGCTTCGGCTCGTCGACCCGGCGAGCTCGTCAGATCCACGAGCGCGATCGGCAACGGAAGCTCCTCGTCCGCTTCACCGAGATGCCAGAGGACGAGCCGTTCGAACGGCTCGTCCCCTCGCCGCTCGACGACCCTCGAGATTCCGGCGGCCAAGTAGGCCGAGCGCCTCTGTCTTCGTTCGGACTGGTCCAAGCCCTTCGCCAGGACCAGTGCGCAGGACGCCGGAACTACGAAGCGGCCGGCGGCCTCGATCTCGCGCCCGGCGAAGGCTTCCGACCGCGGTGTCACCCGAACGATTCGGCCGTCTCGAATGACGATGTCCCCTTTCGGAAGCGTCCCGATCGAGAGCGTGATCACCGTCGCGGCTCGAATTCGCAGATCCCCTGGAGGGAGTGCCGGCCAAGCCGTCAGCCAGCAGACGAGGGCGAGGTGGGCGAGCAAGTCGGATCGCTCCAATCACGCTGAGGAGGTGGGGCCTTCGGACTTCGGTCGAAGGACGTCTCGCACCTTGACCGGACGCGTAGCGGACGTCAATATCGGGGCGGCGTTGAACCAGACGCCCAACTCCCGCCGGCTTCCCGCCCGAAGCCGCCTGAGGGAGCAAAGGAGGGCTCACCCTTCCTGGTTCTCGAGCTTCTCGTCGTCTCTCCATCTCGATTCGGTACGATTCGCGGGCGGGCGGGCGTGTCGATCGTGGTTGGAGATTTGATCGTGACCCAGAAGCGCGAATTCAAGCAGCTCGTCCGTGCTCGCATGAAGAAGACCGGCGAGCGTTACTCGACGGCTAGGGCCCACCTTCTCGTGACGGTCTCCCGACCCGCGGCCTCGGACCCGGGAGCACTCGAAGGCTATCCCGCATTCGGGGGTGTCCAAGGAGACACGGCTGCCTTGTTGCATGCATTGCAGCAGGCGGGCGTCCAGGATCCGAGCGGACGCAGGATCAGCAGCGAAGCACTGCTCTTCGGGATATGCGGTGGTATCGGCTTCCTCTATGCCGTCTTCGAGTATCAGGGGTACGCCCCCATGCTGACCGTGGCGATGCGGCACGACACCATGCCGACCGGGCTCATCGCTGGCGGGCTCGAACGACTGGCAGCCAAGACATCGATCACCGAGACCTCCAGTGCTGCGAAAGCTGCGCGGGCACTCGATGCAGCCCTGGAGTCGGGCCAGGCGGCGTTGTGCGTGGTGGATCTGGCGCAGATGCCCTACCTCGGGATGCCCGAGCAGATGATCGGCATGTGCCCCGGCATCATCGGTGTCGCCGGCCGCGATGGTGACGATGTGTTGATCGACGATCGCCGCACTCGGCCTCACCGGATGCCCATCGAAGAGCTCTCCAGAGCCCGGGCCGGATACAAGAAGGCAAAGCAGCGCTTGATCACGATCGAGCCCGGCACCCGCTGCCGTGATCTGTCCGAGGCCGCTCTCGACGCCGTTCGAGCCACCGCGCACCGCTTTCGGGTCTCGCCGTTCAAGGGCTTTGCGAGCAACTTCGGCTTTGCGGGGCTCGAGAAGTGGCAACGATTACTCATCGACCCGAAGGACAAGAAGGGCTGGCCGAAGCAGTTCTTCGAAGGCGGTCACGCCGCTCTGGCACTGCGGCGTACCTTCGAAGGAATCGAGCTCGAGTACACGGCGCCGGCCGGAAGTCGCCCGCTCTATGCCGACTTCCTGGACGAGGCGGCCGAGCTCACCGGCCGAGCTGAGCTTCGCGGCGCAGCAGCGCTGTTCCGAGAGTCCGGCGTGCAGTGGCGGTCGATCTCCGAGTCGATCGCGAGCTGCGGAGACGACGAGCTCGAGCGCGCCTGTGCCACGACCGAGCAACGTGCCGAGCTGATGGACTCCGAGGAGGCGTCCGACTCGTCCGAGCTTCGGGATCTGTGGAGCTACCACCCCGGAGCCGCAGCGCGCTCCGAGCTGTCCGTCGACAGGGCGGCAGCGATCTGTGAGTCGATCTCCGAGACGCTCGGTCGCATTCGAGAGATCGAAGAGAAAGCCGTCCAGCAGCTCGAGTCGATCGGCGAGTGAGAAGCGGCGAGGTCCGGCTCGGGCGACCGAGTCGGACCGACGTCTACGGGGCTCTCAGTGAGAGGTCTTCTTCTTGGCGGCGTTCTTCTTCTGAGGCGCCTTCTTCGCGGCTTTGGAAGGAATGAGTATTCGGTGGCTCTCGTCGAGCCAGGCTTCCAGGAGGCCGGCGGGTGGCGTCTCGTCGGAACGAAAGCGCACGGTCACCCAGCCGATCCCGTTCACGGAGTAACGCTCGGGCTCCTGAGCGGCGAGCTCCTCGACCTTTGGCTTCGACTCCCGGACCTTCAGCATGATGTTGTACTCATCCGCCTTCTCGCCGAGGAACAGGTAGGCCTTCTTGCCGACCTCGAACCTCGCCTTGTTGCAAGACGTCGACTCTTCGGCACCCGGGAATCGCAGAGCCTGCTCTCGCAGACGCTCGATCGTCGACTTCTTCTTGGCCATGCTTCACCTCCCGTCTTGTCGGCTGATCACGAACGTGTAGTCGCCATCTCCTCGAGAGTCCGGCTCCGGCTCGAGCGCTCCGCGCCCCAGATCGTCCCCCAGCCTGGCCAGGCCCGACCGCAGCTCCTCAGGCGAGCAGAGAGCTGAAAATGACGAGATGTTGGCTCGAAACGCCGGATCGAGGTATCGCTCGGGATGGAACTTGCCCGAGTAGAGAAACAGATCCTGGAGATCAGGCTTCACCGAGTAGGGTCGCTCCTCGACGATCTCGAACCCGGCACCATGCAGCGCAGTCAGAATCGACGCTCGGGAGGGGAGCTGCGCCGCGGAGCGCTCGATCATGCGCGGAAAGTAGCGATGGAGCCAGTAGGACGCCGTCTGCTCGGGGTACGAGGTGAACAAGACGAACGGCCCGGATCGGAGCACACGAGCCACCTCCCGAAACGGTGACTCGAGCTCGGAGAAGTGGTGAATCGCGAGAGTGCAGAGGACGCCGTCGAAGCTCGCGTCTTCGAAGGGCAGTCGGTCGGCGCTCCCCCGAATCCAGGCGATACGCTCGCTCTTCTTCCTCGCCTGATCGAGCATCGTCTCCGAGATGTCGATCCCGGTCCATCGCCCGCCGCGCTCGCTCACGGCGCAGGTGTAGTTGCCGGTTCCGCAGGCAAGGTCCAGGAAGTCGCCTCCCTGCTCGACGTGGAGCGCCTGGACGATCGTCTCGGTAAGGAAGGGATCGGCGCGACGAGTCTCCCCGTAGCGGCACCCGATCGAGTCGTAGAGAGGCTCAGCCACGTCGAGGTCCTTCTCCCGGCTTCACGGCCAAGCAAAAGCAGACTCGCGTCAGGGATCTGTGATCGTCATCCGTCAGGCAGCCCAGGAGGTCCTCCCGGACAGCCTCGAAGCGATCGTCGCAATGAGCATGGAGAAGCTTCATGTTCTCGAGCCGACGCCGCCATGCCTCGAGGACCTCGGGATCGGCGGGCCCGTCGAAGGCGAGCTCTTGATCCGGGACGGTCATCGCTCGAGTGACGGTCATCCCGATCTCGGTGAGCGCGCTCTCCAAACGGCGGCCCATTCGGAAGTCGTACCGACCCGCCGCGAGCCCATCCTGAACATACGACTCGAGCAGCCCCCGCGTCTCCGGCCCGATCGGCTCGTGGGCGAAGAGGTCATCGACCTCGGTCAATGCGATCCAGCCCCCGGTCCGGAGGTGACTGATCCAAGAGGCCAGGATCGGCTCGAGATCTTTCGGGAAGTAGGCGGCCGTGAAGCTGCACCAGATGCCGTCGACGGGACCCTCGACCTCGAGCGGCCGACGCAGGTCCGCGACTCGGAAGTCGGCGCTCGGCAGACTCGTGCGCGCGGCACGGACGAGCTCTTCGTGTCCGTCGATGCCGAGGACTCGCGCGCCGCGGGCTTCGAGCTCGGCGCTCAGGTCCCCGACGCCGCAGCCAAGATCCAGCACCCGCGCGCCTTCGAGTGACGGCAGCGCTCCGAGAAGCGTCGGCCAGTCGCGCCAGGCGAACTGCTGGCGATAGTGCTCGACGATTCCCACGTCGGCTACTTCGTCTTCTGGCTCATCAGGAAACGAACGAGGGCACGGGCGTCCTCGTCGTCGACCTCGACTTGCATCGGGCTGTCGGGAATCAACACGAGGGGGTTCTTCAGAAACTTGAACAGGAAGTCGGCCTTCAGGCGATTCCCCACGCCGTCGAGGTTCGGTCCGAAGCCCACGCCGTCGCCTTCGAGGATATGGCACGAGTAGCAGAAGTAGTCCTCGTAGACCGTGCGACCGGCTTCGATCTGCTCCGGCGTCGGATCCGCGACCTCGCCGGCGATGCCGGGCGGGATGTTCTCCAGGTCGCGCATCGTCTCCAGGTAGGCGACGAGGTCGTCGAGCTCGCTCTCTTCGAGATCGTAGTCGGGCATGCGCTCGACGGGCCGCTCGTCTTCCTCGACATACCGCACTCGCCAGGGCTCATCGAGATATCGCTTCAGCCAACTCGACTGGACACGGTCCCCGATCCGAGCCAGCGTCGGCGGAACGTTCACTCCACGACCGGCGCTCTCCTTCTCGTGGCAGCTCCCGCAATCGAGGATCCGATACAGCTCCTTTCCTCGTCGCGCAGCTTCACTGAGCTCGAAAGGCGCCTGGTCTGAAACACCTCGTCCCGAGTCGGGCTCCTCGGTGGGCGACTTTGTTTCCTCGCCTGCAGGCGCATCTTTCGAGTCCTCGGCCACCGCGGCGGCCTCTTCCTCCGGCTCGATCTCGGGCACTCCCTCGAGCATCGGGATGAGCGTCAGGGTGATCACCGAGATCGCCGCGAACAGTCCGCTCACGAGTGCGATCGGGCGCTTGCGGAGGAGACGCTCCGGGTTGCGGTCGTAGAACGGCAACGCGATCAGGAGCAGGAATGCCACCCCCGGGATGATGGTCGTCCCGAACACCTTGAGCGGACCGTCCAGCCACTTGAGGAGCTGATAAGGCGCGAAGAAGTACCACTCTGGTCTCGGCACATAGGAGGTGTCGTTCGGATCGGCAGGCTCCTCGAGTGGCGCACCCACCCACTGCGCGAGCGCCGCGACGATCGCGAGGACGAAGATCGTAGCGACCAGATCCCGAAACGCCTGGTCCGGCCAGAAGCGCTGCGTCAGCTCGCCGTCTTCGCCGACCCTCTTCCAAGGCGGCGTGATCCCCCGGTACCTCACGAGGAAGAGGTGAAGTGCGGCCAGGAGGATCAGCAGGATCGGCAGGACCGAGACGTGCAGGCTGTAGAACCGCGTCAAGGTCAAGGGACCCACGTCCTCGCCGCCTTGCACCAAGCGCTCGATGCTCTCACCCACGACCGGGACGGACCCGGCGATGCTGATGCCGACCTGGGTTCCGAAATAGGCCTTCAGATCCCAGGGGAGCAGGTACCCGGTGAAGCCGAAGCCGAGGATCACCGCGAACAAGAGGACGCCGACGACCCAAAGGAGCTGGCGCGGACGCTTGTAGGCGGACCAGAGGAACACCTGCGCCAGATGGATCGCGGCCAGCACCACGACGGCGCTGGAGCCCCAATGATGCAAACCTCGAATGAAGGCGCCGGCCGTGACCTCGCGCTCGAGGTACTCGATGCTGGCGTGGGCGTCCTCGACCGACGGCGAGTAATACAGGCCGAGCAGCATGCCCGTCAGCGCCTGCAGCCCCAAGAAGAAGAGCAGCAAGCCCCCGAACACGTGGAGCCACCCCACTCCGCTCGGCAAGGGCTCCTCCAGCAGGTGCCGCCAGGCGTTCTTCAGCGAGCGAGGATTCGAATCCTGAACCGAGAGGGGGCTCTCCTGTGTGCTCAACGTCTCACCCGATCTTGATCTGCAGCTCGCCGTCTTGGATCCGCGACTCGAAGGCTTGGAGCGGCTCGGGCGGTGGTCCAGCGATCACGACGCCGGCCCGATCGAACTTGCCCCCGTGGCAAGGGCAACGAAAGCACGCCTGATCCGACTTCCAGCTCACGTTGCAGGCGAGATGCGTGCACCGCTTCGAGAGCACTGTCGCCTCCGACTCCGACTCTCGAACGACCCAAGCGCTGTCGGTCTCCGTCTGAACCCGGTATCCCAAGCGCGACTCGTACTCTAAGTCGGCCCGCCCGGGATCGGCGCCGACCGGGTACATCTCGATCGGCCCCAAGCTCACCCACTGCGAGTGGTCTTGCCGCCTTCGCAAAGGGGAGAGCAAGTAGGCGAACACCGGCAGTCCGGTGGCCACGGTGATCAGTCCGAGCAAGGCTCCACTCGCTCGGGACAAGAACCGGCGGCGCGTCTCGGGCGCGTTCATCTCGGGCTCCGAAGCTGGGGGATCCTCAGTATGGGCTCAGCCGTGAGCGGCGAGGCGCTCGGTCTCGATCGCGGCCAACATCTCGGGGGTGACGTCCTCGGTCGGGTACTCGCCATCGAAGCACGCCATGCAGAAGCGCTCGATGTTCGGATTGCCCTCTCGAGCCGCCTCCGCCATATCGGGAATGTCCTGGTAGATCAGGTAGTCGCAGCCGATGGCGGCACGGATCTCGTCGAACTCGTTCTTCCGAGCGATGAACTCACTGCGCGTCGACATATCGATGCCGTACACGCACGGGTACTTCACCGGGGAAGAGTACGAGGCGAGGTAGACCTTGTTGGCGCCGGCCTCGCGGGCCATCTGCACGATGGTCCTCGAGGTGTTACCCCGCACGATCGAGTCGTCGACGATCAGGACGTCCTTGCCCTCGAACTCGAGAGGGATCGTGTTGAGCTTGTGACGCACCGACTGCTTGCGCGTAACCTGGTCCTTCATGATGAAGGTCCGGCCCACGTAGCGATTCTTGACGAAGCCCTCGCGGTAAGGGATGCCGAGCGCCGAAGCCATCGCGACCGAGGCAGTGCGCGCCGAGTCCGGCACCGGCATCACGACATCGGCCTTCAGGCCGGTCGTCTCCCAGCGCTTGGCCAGCCGCTGCCCCATGCGCAGGCGCGTCTTGTAGACGCTGATCTGGTCGATCATCGAGTCGGGACGCGCGAAGTAGATGTGCTCGAAGATGCAGGGACGGTGGGGCTTGCTCGTGAGCTGTCGGCTGAACATCTCGCCGTTCTGGCGAATGAACACCACCTCGCCCGGCGCCACGTCTCGTGGCTCTCCGTATCCCATGAAGTCGAGCGCCACCTGCTCGGAAGCCATCGCCCACGCCGTACCTTCGTCCTCGTCGCGCTTTCCGATCAGCATCGGGCGAATGCCGTAGGGATCGCGGAAGCCGACCAGGCCGTGACCCGCGATGTGGGCTGCGACGGAGTAAGCACCCTTGACGCGCGCGAGCACGTTCTCGACCGCATCGAAGATGTCTTGGGGAGTGAGCTCGGCGCCTCGCGCCTTGGAGCTCAGCTCCTCACCGAGCACATTGAGGATCAGCTCGACGTCGCACGTGGAGCCGATGTAGTGGCGCTGCTGGGCGAGCTCTTCACGCAGGGAGCTACAGTTCGACACGTTCCCGTTGTGCACCATCGCGATGCCGAACGGGTAATTGATGACGAACGGCTGCGTGTCCTCGAGTCGACCGAGCCCGACCGTCGGGTAGCGCACGTGGCCCAGACCGACGTTGCCCTGCATGCGCAGGAAGTTCTTCTCGGTGAAGACGTCCCGGACGAGGCCCTGGCCGCGCTTCATCTGGAACTGGCCGTCGACGAAGGTCACGGCTCCGGCCGAGTCTTGCCCGCGATGCTGCAGGCACACCAAGCCATCGTAGATCTCGGGGAAGACATTCTGCCGGGGGCGGATGACGCCGATGAATCCGCACATGGTGCTCTCTCGTGCCTCTCGTGAGGAGCTTCGGTCGACTCGGCGCTTCGGGCCGAGGACCGACAGGGGAAGGGAGCGAACGCCGATCCTGGCGCTCGCCGGAACGAGCGCGGATTATAGCAGAGGCCCCGCTGGACGGCGCGGATCGAGGTAGAACCTGGCCGCCTCCTCTCGAAAGATCCCGTCGCCGGCATGGTCTAGAAGCACTCGACCGAATCGAAGAGTCCTGCCCACACGGAGACATTCATGCTTCTCGTCCGCACTCTCCTCCCGCTGCTCCTCGCCGCGCCGGCGATCGCCCAAGACACCATCGCTCCGCATCGCACCGAGAAGAGCGCCCATGAGGCGATCGACCTCGCCGATCTCCGAGCCCACCTCGGCTTCCTCGCGTCCGATGAGATGTCGGGTCGGTTGGCCGGCTCCCCGATGGAGCGCGTAGCCGCACGCTACGTCGCCACCGTGCTCACTCGACTCGGCCTCGAGCCTGCAGGAAAGGATGGCTACCTTCAGCCGTTCAACCTCGGGCTGCGACGCGTCCTGCCCGGGACCGAGCTCACGGTGCTCGAGCACGATACCGGGCGCACCTACAAGCTCGGTAAGGACTACCTGCCGCTCCTCCTCTCGCCATCGTCGGAAGACCTGGCCAACCTCGAGGTCGTCTTCGCTGGCTACGGCATCCGCGCCCCCGAGCACGAGTACGACGACTACGCCGGGATCGACGTGAGCGGGAAGGCGGTGCTCGTCTTGCGCGGAGAGCCCGGATCGAGCGATCCCGACTCGCCCTTCGACGGCACCGAGACGACCGAGCACGCGCACTTCCTCACCAAGGCGAAGCACGCGAAGGAGCAGGGTGCCGCGGCGTTGATGGTGGTCAACGGGCCCGTGGATTACCGCTCGTCGATCCCAGCCGGTCAGGTCTCCTGGCCGTCTCTCGAGAGCGCCAGCGGTCAACCCACCCTGCTCGACGGTCTCGCCGAGCTCGCCTCCGGCATGGAGGAGGTTCAATCGAGCAACATGACCGCCAAGGACATCGCCGAGCAGATCCCCAAGATGATCCAGAGCGGCCTTCCCGACAGCGAGCTCGCCGTGCCGGGGATCTCGGTCAGTCGCAAGATCTCCGCCGCGCTCTTCCGAGGTAGCGAGCACTCGCTGCGGGACCTGCAAGTCGCCATCGACGAGAGCATGAAGCCCCATTCGGTTGCGCTTCCTTCGCAGAACAAGGTCCGTATGAAGGTCGTGGTCGGCCGCGACCCGCAGCACAGCAACAATGTCGTGGCCGTCCTGGAAGGAAGCGACCCCGAGCTGCGCGACGAGTACGTGGTGATCGGAGCCCACATGGATCACGTGGGAAAGAACACCCACGGCGAGATCTGGAATGGCGCCGACGACAATGCTTCGGGGACGACGGCCTTGCTCGAGGTCGCCGAGGCCCTCAGTCAAGACCCGCGTCCACGCCGCTCGATCCTCTTCATCGCATTCGGAGCCGAAGAGCAGGGGCTCTTGGGCTCGAAGTACTGGGTCGATCACCCCACCGTCCCCCTCGAGAGCGTCGTCGCGATGCTCAACATGGATATGGTCGGTCGCGGCCAGACGGGTGAGGTGACCGTGATGGGCGGTGGCAGCAGCGCGATGCTCCAAAGCTGGCTCGGCGAGCTCGACGGACGGAACGAGCTCGCGCTCGTCGAGGACGAGGACGCCGAGACGGAGTTCTTCGGACGGAGCGATCAGGCGAACTTCTACGCCGAGAACATCCCGGTCGTGTTCTTCTCGACGATGCTGCACGACGACTACCACAAGCCGTCCGACACCCCCGACAAGATCGACTACGAGAACATGCTCCGCATCGCGCGGACGGTGCACGACCTGGCGCGCTTGGTCGCCGACCACGACGAGCGGCCTGCCTTCATCCGGTATCAGCCGTCCCCCGACCTGCTCGGCGGCGTCGGCATGGCGCTCGACACGGGCTTGATCTGGTAGAGGGTTACCAGTCCCCGTCGCGCTCGCCCCGGCCCGAGGATTGGACCAAGGGCTGATCGTCGTCGGAGTCGTCGCGCCTCGGTAGCCGCGGTGGAAAGCTGCGGTCCGAAGAGTGCGACGGCTTCGTGATGATGCGGGTCAGATTCACCAGGTTGATCAGGAAGTGGGCGAGCAAAGGGGCAAACAGGTTTCCCGTCGATTGGAACAGGAAGCCGAGCACCAAGCCCATCGACGTGGCGAACAGCGTCCAAGGCAGGAACTTCGGTCCGGGTCCGATGTGCGCCAGCCCGAAGACGATCGCGGCGGGCACTAGCCCGATCGTCTGCTGGAGCGCGCCTCGGAAGAAGACCTCCTCGGCCAACGAGCTCAAGAGCGCCAGCCACCCGACCTCTCGAATCGTGATCGGCCCGAGGAAGCTCTGGAACTCCCGCTCCAGGTCCTTCGCCCAGTTGAAGAACCGCGACGCGACGACCGAGAAGACAAGAGTGGCGGTCGCGACGCCGATGCCCAGCAGACCGTCGCTCCAGAGCGAGTCCGACGAGAACAGCAGCTCCACCGGGCGCTGGTCGTGGAAGAATCGAATCCACAACGTGGCGACCAGCATCAGCGGCAAGTACGCCACCAAAGCCGCCAGCGTGATCCCTTTGGGCAAGATCATCCGAGGTCTTTCCCGTCCGCCGCTTTTTGCGAACCTGGCGGCGAGGAATCGTGGGCTCCGCCCTCTCGATCCTTCGAGGCATCGGGACAGACCACGCGCGACCGACCCCGCCCGGCCGATCGGGTCGCCAAAGCTAACAGGCGCCTGTGGCACTGGCAAGGCAGGCTGTCTCGCCGTCGACGCCGTTCTCAGCCGTTCTTGCGGTCGCTCTTGCGGTCGACCGGCGTGCGATCGCCCTCGCGCTTCGGGGAGCCGTCTGCCTCGCGATCGCTCCGACGGTCCATCGGGGCGTCTCCGCGCCGATTGCTCTCGGCATGGAGCCGGCGCTCGAGCTCTTCGGGACGCAGGTCGGCCCATCGCTCGGCGTCGGTCTCGGAGAGTTGGAACCGCTGTTGGAGGGATCGAATCAGGTTTTGCCTCGACATCGCTCGGCCGCTCAGTCGCCGCTCCCCCGGAGGAAGTGATTGAATCTCCTGCCGCTGCTCGGGGGTCAGGCGTCGGAGACGCGCGACCAGAGGCGGCATGACGTCCCGCCCAGCGCGTCGCAAGCGATCGACGATCTGCTTGCGCTCCTCGAGCGGCCGTCGCATCACGTCTCGGATCCGACCGGGATGGACACCCTGTTCCTCGAGAAAACGCCGGAAGTTGTCGTCGAGCATCCTGGCCCGGGCTCGCCCGCGCTCCGCCTCCGGGATCGTCTCGAGTCTCTGCAATTGCCGTCGAGTCAGCTCGAGCGGTGACGGCAAAGAGGGCTCAGGTGGAGGAAAGTCGGCTCGAAGCTCCTCGGGGAAGCGCCGGCGCAAGTAGTGGAAGAACCGCTCAGCGGGTGCGTTCTCCAGGCGCTGGCGCTCGGTGTCGGTGAGCTCGGTGCGGTAGAAGGACGGCGGGTCCTCGAGGAGCTCCCGCTTTCGGTCTTCGAGGAATCCGCGGAGGTGTGGGTCCGGATTGCGCCGCCATTCCTCGATCGGTGGCAAGGGACGCTCGGGACGCATCGCCTCTACCGTGCGCCGGATCTCCTCGACGAGGAAGCCCTCGAGGCGGGCGAGCCGATCCGGCTCGGGAAGCCGTCTCCAGGTCTCGAGCTGCTCGCCCGGAATCCACTGGGAGACGTCCTCTTCGATCTCGGCCAGCTTGGGCTCGAGGATCTGCCGCCACAACCGAGCGCGCTCGGGGAAGGGCAGACGATTCAGACGGTTCTGCTCCGCTCGATCGAGTTGCTCGAAGACCCGCTCTCGAAGGTCCTGCAGGTAACGCTCCCGCTTCTCGAGACGTTGACGCTCCTCGTCTTCGAGTCGGCGCAGCTCGGTGTAGCGACGGCGCAGCTCCTGGCGCTCGGCCTCGCCCAACTGCTCCCAACGCTCGCGGTTGCGCTCGAAGCGATCTTGCTCGTCTTGGAGGACTTGCTCGCTCAGGGCCCAGGCCGAAGCGCTCAGTACGACCAGCCAGATGAGGGGTTTCAGTCTCTTCACGGGGCGCACCTCACTCATCCTGCGCCTGGAGCAGAGCCAACATCTCGAGGCGCTGCCCGAGGTCGATTCGGGGCCCGTTCTCCTGGAGCCACTCGAGATCCTCGAGGAGGTGCAGCGAGCGAATGACCTCGAGGTCGTCCACCTCGGGTGCATTTCGATCTTCGAGGGCGAGCTCGTCGCGTGTCTTGAGCCTCTCGCCCTCGTCGGGCCACATCGCCCACATCGCCAACGCGACCACGATCGCGGCGGCGACGGGGCCGATCCACCGCCACCTGAGACGCCATCTCGAGGCGGGCTTCGGCCGGTGGACACGACCGACGACCTGGCTGACGAAATCCTTCGGAGCCCGCTCTCGCGGTGACGCAGCGTCCAGCAGCTTCCAGCTAGTTTCGAGCTGTTGGGCCTCTCGTGCGAGTGAGGGATCCGACTCCAATGCGCGCTCGATCTTCGCCCGCAGCGCCTCGTCCTGGATCTCTCCATCGAGGAAGGCGACGAGATGCTCTCGGATGTCTTCGTTCTCGCGGGTCACACCACTTTCTCCCGAAGATAGGGGGCCAGCTTCTGCTTGATGCTCTGACGGGCTCTGGCGAGCAAGGACTTGACGGCGAGCTCGGTGCAGCCGATCGCCTCGGCGATGTCGCGGTAGGCCATCCCGTGGTACTTGTGGAGCTCGACGGCCATCCTCTGATTGATCGGGAGGCGATCCAGGATCGACTCCACCGCGCGATGCAGCTCCTCCGAGGCGACCTCTTCCGCCGGTCCTGGCTGTCTAGCGGCCGGCAATCTCGCCGGCGCCTCGCCATCCTCTCCGAGTGCGTCGATCGACAACACGGTGCTTCGATCTCTCGCCTGGATCGCGTTGAGGGCACAGTTGTAGGTGATGCGATAAAGCCAGGTGGAGAACTTGGAGAGGGGCCGGTACCGCTCGCGAGCGCGAAAGATCTTGAGAAAGACCTCCTGAGCCAGATCCTCTGCCAACACCCGGTCCTTCACGAGCCGCGACACCATGCTCACGACGTTGTGCTGATACACATCGACGAGCTCGGTGAATGCGCTCATGTCGCCTCGCTGGACGCGAAGCATCAGCTCCACGCCCTCGTCGCGGGCTCGGGGACCGGTCATGACGACTCCTGCAGGGTTCGCTCCTTGAACCGCGAAGTCCGGGCGAGGTTGCGGTGGAATTCTGATCGAGGCCTCGCGCCCGGTCACGGATGGTCTTCGCGGCCTACCTCGCTCTTCGGAAAATGAGCCGGATTCCTTGCGAGGTTCAGAGCTCTCCGATCCGGCTCCAGGGCCAGTAGATGGCGAACGCCCGTCCGATGAGATCGTCCTCAGGCACGGCTCCGAAGTCCCGGGAGTCACGGCTCTCGGGTAAGTTATCACCGACGAGGAAGTAGTAGCCGGGGCTGATCGGGTGTGGATCCCCTCCGAGCGGCGGATAGTGGGCGCCAGCCGAGCGCCGGTAATGAATGTCCCGGTCCAGCCGGACGGCGAGGAACCGGACGCTGCCGACGTCCTCGGATGCCGAGCCCTGGACCCCGACCGCCGCGGCGCTCTCGGGTGCCTCGACCGAAGGCCGCTGGTGATAGTCGAAGCTCATGACGGGAGGGTCCTCGTCGACCCTCAGGTACAGGCGATCGTCAACATTGGTGAAGAGGATGCGATGTCGACCCTGGAGTGACTTCAGCCCCTCTTCGGACAAGGTCACCTCATCGTTGCGACGAAGCTCGAAGCGTCCTCCGCGAGACGGCAGTACGATCTCGAACCGGTCGGGACCGTCGTCGAGCCGAATCCGCAGTAGACAATCGCCCTCGATCTCGACGTCCAGGTCGAAGATGAGATCGGTGACCGGCTCGGCGCTGACGGCTCGGTCGGTTCTCTCTCGCCCCTGAGCGTCATAGTAGACATCGCGGACCTTTCCACGAAACTCGAGCCAAGCCGTCTCGTCGGCTTCCGAACGGGCGAAGGCGTGTGCGTCCTTGGGCTCCCATCCCTTCCCGGATCGCCGCCAGAGATCGCCGAAGGAGCCGCCGTCCGTCCACTGGGCGACCGGCAGCTTCATGCTCGAGATCTGGGCGAGCGTCTTCCGGAGGACTTGCCCGTCGATGACGATGTTGCCGTTGCGAAACTGGAGATGCTCACCCGGCAGCCCGATCAGACGCTTGATGTAGCTCTTCTCGTCGAGTCGACTCCAAAACACGATCACGTCGAATCGCTGGAGCGGACGCCATCGGTAGAACAGCTTGTCGACCAGGATCTGGTCGTTGTCGGGCAGCTCGCCGATCAGAGTGGGCGTCATCGAGGGCATGCGGACGGCATAGCAGCCCACGGCGAACACTCGCGTCAAGACGACCAAGGCCACCGCGATCAGCAAGGTCTTCAGATGTCTCTCGACGAAGCCCGCGATCCAGGCCAACATCCCTTTGAGGGAGAACATGTACGATTCCATCGAGTGCGAGCGTCCGGATCCCAACGAGCGGCCCATGATACGGATCGAAGTCTTCACGCGCTCGAATTGTCCACTTTGTGACGAGCTCGCCGAGCATCTGCTATCCCTGGCCGACGAGCTTCCCCTGGACGTCACTTGGGTCGACATCGCTTCCGACGAAGGTCTCGAAGCCGAGCACGGTCATCGCATCCCGGTCGTGCGAATCGAGGGGCGAGAGCGCTTCTTCGGTCGCGTCGACCCCGTCCTCCTGCGACGAACGTTGCGAGCACAGGCGCGCCGCGGATCCTGGTGGTCGCGTCTGACCGAGAAGCTCTCGAGACGATCCGGCGGATCGGAAAGAGCCTGAGCCCGTGGAACGGCCCTGGAAAAGGGCTCGCGATTTTTGACGCTACGGTTTTGTTTCCGATGAAGAAAATGGCTAGGGTGGATTTCGAAGCGCACGGAGGTGCCTATCCCCCGCTGGACTGGCGAACCTGAAACAGCTTGCGGCATCGCCTGAATGGACTGTCCCCCGAGACTGATCACGGTCTCCCTCCGCACTTTGTCGGGACAGTGACTCGATCGCCGAGATCTTGAGGTAGAAAATCGCAGTGGAGAGCATTCGAGAGACGGGTGGGGCTCGGGACGGACTCCGTCGAGCTCTTGAGGTTTGTGATCGCCTTCTGACCCGGAAGGGCACGCCGACCGATCTGAAGGCCCTTCAGGGCGAGATGGCCGCACTGGCCGCGAGCGACTGGGGCGGCGGCTCGCTGGCATCGCTGCGCCGTGATCACGGGCTGTCGGATCATGAGGTTTGGGTGATGCTGCTGCTCTTGCACGAGCGACTGCACTCCCACGAAGGCACTTCAGGTCGACGCTTGCTCAATGCGCTCTTCGACTCCTCCTTCGAGGTGCTCGAGGGCACGGCGCTGCTCTTGCGCGAAGGTCGTCTTCGTCAACACGGGCTGGTGCGTCCGCTGCGCTCCAACCGACAGGGCAAGAACGCGCTCGATCGGCGCTTCGTGCTCTCCGACCGCGTCCACCGCGCCTTGCTCGAAGACCTCGACATCCAGGCTCCGACCGAGTCCCGGCCGGCGGCCGTCGAGCCGTATCGGAGCCATTTCGAGCTGCTGCTCGATTACCGGCGACTGGTCCAGATCTGCTCGTCGAGAGGTCGCTGCGTCTTCGAGACCAACTCGAAGGAGTACCGCCAAAGACGTCGTATCGGGGTCGAAGCTTGGTCCCAGCGAGTCTCGAAGCTGGAGCACCGCATGTCGGAGCGGATGCGTCTCACCGAGAACGCCGCCACGACCTTCCCGATCCTCAAGCTTCAGCAGCAATTCCACCTCTCGCCCGACGAGCTCCTGGTCGTCGCCCATCTGCTCTTCCAAGAGCTGTTCGAGGGCAACTCCTTCGTCGAAGCCGTCGACGTCATCAAGATGACGTGTCGCAACGAGAGCGAGATGTTCCTCAAGCAGCGGCTGATCTCCGAGAGAGGGACCCTGCTGCGAGCGGAGCTGGTCCTGCTCGATGACATGGTCAACGACAAGCAGATGACCGCCGAAGTGTGCTTGAACAACTGGGTCGTCGAGAGGCTCCTCGCTCCCGAGACCAAAGAGGGCTCCTTCAGCGCCGACGCTCGCCTCGACTTCCACCTGTTCCTCGAGCGACTCGACTCGTCCGAGGAGTTCTACGAGGAGCTCGAGCGAGAGGGCTGAGAGCCCTCGCTACAGCGCGACCTCGCTCAGGAGAGGCTTCGGCGCGAGCTGCAGCCTCTCGCTCGCTCGGCTTGCGCACTCCAAGGAGTCGGTCCTTCCTCCGCACCTGGCATCTGCGGGAGCGCTGGCCTAACATGGGCCTGCGTTGGCCTGTCCGGGCCACATTCTTTCCGTCCCGGTTCGAGATCACGAGCGGAGCCCCATGAGCCCAGGTGAGAAGATCGACCACAGCGACCTGATCTACGACTGGAACCGCGACTCGGAGATCCTTCCAAAGGGAACCCTCGTCGAATTCGACGACGAGACCCTGAGAGACGGTCTCCAGTCACCCTCGGTCACGACTCCGACGTTGGAGACCAAGATCCGGATCCTGCACCTGATGAACGATCTGGGCTTGCACACCGCCGACATCGGGCTGCCGGGTGCCGGGCCCCACGTTCTCGAGGACGTCATCGCCCTCGCCAAGGAGATCCGGGACCAGAAGCTGAACATCCGCGCGAACTGCGCCGGGCGAACCGTCATCGCCGACATCGAGCCCATCGCAAAAGCCTCCCAAGAGGTCGGCCTACCCATCGAGGCTTGCTTGTTCATCGGCTCGAGCGAGATTCGCCGTGTCACCGAGGACTGGAACCTCGACCAGATGCTGCGGCATACCGAGGAGTCGGTGCGCTTCGCGGTGGAGCGCGATCTCCCCGTGATGTGCGTCACCGAGGACACGGCGCGCGCCCGCCCCGAGACGATTCGTCAGATCTACACCGTCGCCATCGAGAGCGGTGCCAAGCGCATCTGCGTCTGCGACACCGTGGGTCACTCGACGCCAAATGGCGTGAAGCACTTGATCGAGTTCGTCGCTTCGGTGGTGCGTGATTCTGGCGAGGATGTCGGGATCGACTGGCATGGCCACAACGATCGGGGCCTGGGACTGATCAATACCTTGGCTGCCCTCGAAGCCGGTGCCCAGAGGCTGCACGGGACCGCGATCGGTATCGGTGAGCGCTGCGGCAACACCGCGATGGATCAACTCCTCGTCAACCTCAAGCTCATGGGCGTGATCGACAACGACTTGAGCTCCTTGCCCGCATACTGTGACGAGGTGTCTCGTGCCGTTTCGATACCGATTCCCTCGAACTACCCGGCCATCGGCAGTGACGCCTTCGAGACCGGAACCGGCGTCCATGCCGCGGCCGTGATCAAGGCGATCCAAAAGGGGGATCACTGGCTGGCCGATCGTGTCTACAGCGGTGTCCCTGCAGCCGATCTCGGACGAGAGCAGTCGATTCGCGTCGGTCCGATGAGCGGTCGATCCAACGTCATCTTCTGGCTCCAGAAGCACGGTCAACCGACGGACGACGGAACGGTGGATCGGATCTTCCAAGCGGCCAAGGAGAGCAAGCGGTTGCTCACCGATGAGGAGATCCGGACGGTCCTGGCAAGAGGTTGAGGCAGATGCGGCGCCGCTCGGGCGCCGCTCAACCGACGCCGAGCTCGTGATCGCTTGCGGTCGTCTCGGCGGGAGACTCCTTCACCGAAGGGTCTCGGTCGCGGCGGCGGTCCTGGTGCCGCACGAAGTCGCCCTTGACCGTGAAGATGACGTCCTCGGCGATGTTCGTCGCGAGGTCGCCGATCCGCTCGAGGTGGCGAGAGACGGAGAGCACGTCGACCGAGCCGGCGATGGCCTTCGGGCTGGTGTGCATGTAGTCCTGCATGATGCGGAAGATCCGCCGGTTCAGATCGTCGATCTCGTCATCTTGCCGACGAACTTTCTCTGCCAGGTTGATGTCGAGCTGAATCAGGCAGTCGATACACTCACCGACCATCTCGCGAACGCGCTCGACCATGTCGAGGAGCTCAGGCGGAATGCGCACGTCGTCGACCTCTCTCGAGAGGTACTTCGCCCGCTCGGCGATGTTGACGGCCAGGTCACCCATGCGCTCGAGGTCGTTGTTCACCTTGAGCACGGTGACGAGGAAGCGCAGATCGCTGGCGACCGGTTGATGCAGGGCGAGGATCTTGAGGCACTCCTCTTCGATCATCACTTCGCGCATGTCGATGGCTCGGTCGCCTTGGATCACTTCGAGGGCCAGGCTCTCGTGGCTTTCGATCAAGGACTCCATCGCCTTGTTGATCGCCTCTTCGACCATGGATCCCATGATTCGAATCTCGTTCTCGACGCGGTCGAGATCTCGCTGCAGATGCTTCATGGGCCCGGCCCCTCCTGTTTCAGTGACGCGCCTCGTTGCTGAGGCGAATCCACTTCTGAACCATCTTCTCCGTCCGACGGTGCTCCGAACGGTAGGAAGCGTATCGCTTCGGATCGTAATGCGGTGAATCGTCGAAATCGAGGCGCTCGTTGAACCAGTTCAGGTACCGCTGCGCTTCGTCAGTCGCCATGCGCATCTTCTCCGAAGCCTCACGACGCAGGCGATCGAACTCGTCCTGTGTTCCAGAATCGCGAGCGACGCGCATCTTGTCGAGCAGGCGCTCGCCTTCTTTCCAATGCTGCTGGGCAACTTCCCATTGCTCGCGCGGGGGCTCCAGCGGCGGAGCCATCGGCGGCTCGTAGGCGGAATCGGGATCGATCTCGGACGCATCCGGCTCACTTCGGGAGCTCTTGGAGCGCTGGAAGTCCTCGCCAGCCGTCACCTCTTCGCTGGAAGACATGCTGACGATCACCAAGATCACCGCGACCAGGACCAACAGGCTTCCGGCGAGGATCGCGCCGGTGGCACCATTCGAGCCACCTGAGCTCCTGGGCCGGCGCCCTCCGCCCGAAGCGGGTGCGGCGCGGCGTCGTCCTCCTCCATTGGTCGGCCGGGGTCGTCTGCTCCGACTCATGTGAGTCCTCCTCGATCGGAAGTGGTGGACGCACTGGGAGCGAATGCCCGGCGCCCCTTCGAGTTTCTCCAGAGGGTTCCATTCAGGACCGCTCATTATGGCGGGAGCTCGCCAGGCCCGCAAGGCCGCGGTAACTTCTCAAACTCTTTAATCTTAGAGAGTTGGATCAGCCCGAGGGTCGAGGATCCGAGGGCGCTCCCTCTTTGGCCGCGTACCGAGTCGCCTGCTGGCGAACGGCTCATTCCGGCGCTTTGATCTTCGCCCAGTAGCCCCCGTCCCACCCTTCGGTCGACGGCAGGGTCAGCTCATCTTCGAGCAGCCGGAAGCCTGGATTCTCCGCAAGGAAGACGTCCACGCGGTCTCGGTTCTCCTCCGACTCGAGGCTGCAAGTGCTGTACACGAGGCAGCCACCGGGGCGTACGTTGGCCGCGCCCTTCCGGAGAAGTTCCGCTTGGACACCCGTCAATGACTTCAACATCGCTGCATCGAAGCGCCACCTCGCCTCGGGCCTGCGGCCGAGCACGCCCGTGTTGCTGCACGGGACGTCAAGGAGCACGCGGTCGAACGGGCCGCCCAAGTCGGTGTCCGCGCCTCGCCCGATCGTTCGGACATCGACTCCAGTGAGCCCCAGCCGAGTGCACGATTCGGTCAGTCGCTTCAGCCGATCGGCATCGACATCCGTGGCGACCAGTCGGCCAGAGCCACCGAGCCTCTCGGCGATCTGGGTCGCCTTCCCGCCTGGCGCCGCACAAAGATCCAGGACCGACTCACCTGCACGGGGATCGAGGGCCAAGACCGCGCGTTGCGCCGCCGGGTCCTGGACCTGGAACCACCCCTCGAGATGGCACGACGACTCGAACAGCCCGCGAGGCTGATCGACGATCACACTGCCTTCCACCGGACCCACTCGCACCGAGAAGCCCTGCTCGGTGAGCGCGGCCAGGAGCTGTTCTCTGGTTACCTTTGAAGTGTGGACGCGCAGGCCGACCCTCGGGCGTGCGTTGCCGGCGCGCGCGACGGTTCGACACACCTCGTCGCCGAAGTGGCTGCGCCAACGCGAGATTAGCTCGACAGGATACGAGAAGGCCGCGGCGAGGTGCTCGTCGAGGTCGTCGCCAGGTGAGGGCAAGACGTCGCGATCGAAGAGGATCCCCGACTTCTCGGGCCCCGGAACGAACCGCCTCGGGTCGGTCCCGTCGGGCTCGACGTCGACGCGTTGCATCGAGCGTCCGATCGAGCGCAAGACGCCATTCACGAAGCCTCCGGCGCGTTTGGAGAAGCGCCGGCGCGCGGTGGAGACCGCCGAGTCGACGGCGATCTCGGGGGCGACATGGTCCAAGAAGAGGAGCTGGTAGAGGCCGACGCGAAGGATCGAGAGCAACCGCCGCTCGATGCGCTTCAGAGGTGCCGAGCTGAACGATTCGATGATGTGATCGAGAGTGGCGTGGTGTCGAACCGTTCCGAACACGAGCTCGCGGAGAAAGGCCCGCGACGGGGCATCTAGCCTATCCCGCTCAGCTCGAGCCGCGATCAGTGGATCCGCACGATCCCCGCGCACGAGCACCTTGTGGACGATCTCCGCTGCGGTCTCGCGGCTCAATATTCGGCTCCGGGAAGCTCTGACCTTCCGATCCAACGCTCACCGACCTCGATGGCATTTCCCAACAACAGCTCTTTGACCGGCAGCTCCCGGCCACCCTCGAGCTGGAGACGAGTCAGAGCCAACCGGCCTCCTCCCGTCGCAATCACGATTCCCGAAGGATCGACCTCCAGGAGCGTACCGCCCGCATCGGGATCGGAAGAGCCTTCGATCAGCCGCGACGCCCGAAACGACACACGTCGCTCTCGGCCGCCGTGGTCCCGGATCGCATACGCCTTGGGCCAAGGCCAGTAGGCGCGAATGAAGTCGTGCTGCTGCGGCGGCGGGAGGGACCAATCGATCCAGGCATCCTGCTTTCGGATCTTGCGGCAGCGGGTGACCCGCGCAGGATCCTGGGGCTCTCCGTCCGTCTGGCCGGCCTCCATTCGCTCGAGGACGTCCAGGATCAGCTCGGAGCCGAGGAGCGCGAGGCGGTCATGTAGCTCGCCACCGGTCTCGTCCGGCGCGATCGGTGTTTCCATCCGGCCCAACACGTCCCCGGCGTCGATCCGATCGGCCAGGTACATCACGCTGACGCCCGAGACCGAGTCCCCGTCCAAGATCGCTTGCTGGATCGGAGAGGCGCCTCGGTGGCGCGGCAACAAGGATGCGTGGATGTTGATCGCTCGCAGCCTGGGCAAGTCGATCAAGGCGTCGGAGAGCTTCTGGCCGTAAGACGCTACAACGAAGATGTCGGGCTCGAGCGCCTTCAACGTCTCCAGGACAGAAGGCTCGTTGACCAATTCGGGCATCCAGACCGGAAGGCCCGCTTTACGTGCGAAGGCATGGATGACTCCCGGCTCGGTCTGGCGGCCACGGCCGCGCGGGCGATCCGGCTGGGTCACCACCCCCAGCACCTCATGCCGAGAGGCGACGAGGCGCTGAAGCGCGGGAAGGGCGAAGTCGGAGCTGCCAAGGTAGACGAGTCGCATGAGGGCTTGTCCTCTCCTCGGTCGGCTCCGACCGAACGGTCCGCTCGGAGACGGCTCAGAGCGCGTCGGAGACGAAGGTCTCGAGGTCCTGGAGCGACTTGCCTCCCACGGTTTGCTTGAGGGTCTGGCCACCCTTGATCAGGACGAGCGTCGGGACGGCGGTCACGTTGAACTTGACCGCGAGGCTCTGATTCTCGTCGACATTGACCTTCACCACCTTCAGCTTGCCGTCGTGCTTGGTGGCGAGCTGCTCGATGGCAGGGGTCATGGCGCGACACGGGCCACACCACGGCGCCCAGAAGTCCACGAGAACGGGCGTCTCGGACTCGACGGCTTCCTGTTGGAAGTTGCTCTCGGAGAGCTCGGCAACCTGCTCGGACATCTTCGCGGTCCTCCATGGGTCAGTATCGACGGAGCGGCGCTGGAAAAGCCGCGTTTTAAGGGAGGATGAGCGGCGAATCAACCTCGCGCTCATCGCATCGCTGCTTCGGGTCCGAGCCACTCGGCTCGGGTCGTCCGAAGATCGAGGGGCTCGGATGCAGGTCGCTCCGGTCGGTTTCAGGGGCGATCCTCATCTTCGTGACCACCACCGGCCTCGGCCTCTTTGGCACTCTCGGGAGCCGTTTCAGAAGCGTCGCCGCTCTCACCCGGCTCGTCGAAATCTTCGCCCGGCTCGTCGCCGGCAAAGACCTCGAGCTCGACCTCGATGCCCGTTTCCTCGGGCTGCTCTTCGGCCACGACATCCTCGTCATCGAGATCGGGTGCGCTCCCGTCCCCCATCTCGTCGTCCACGGCGTCTTCCTCGGACTCCTCCGACTCGTGGCCCTGACCGGCTGCGTCCGAGATGATCCGCTGGGTCTCCTCGGCAGTTCGCAGCACGATCTCGATCTCGCCGAAGACGCCCGTCTGACGCGCGAATGCCCGGAACTGACGGATCAGCTCGAGCATGCCGATGAAGTAGCCCACGATGGCGTCGCGGGTCTTCGCGTTGCCGAGCAGCTTGGCGAAGTCGATCGAGCCGCCAGCGATCTCGATGCGCGCGACGATGTCCTCGACGTACTCGGAGACGGCACGCTCCTCGTTGACGATCGTCCGCACGCGGCTGCTGCCCATCGTCTCGCGAACGACCTTCGAGAACGCCGAGATCAGATCCCACAGATCGACCTCGCCGAGGTCCTTGTCCACCTCGGCCTCGGGGATCGACGCTTTGCGGCGCGGGAACATCAAGGAGCGCTCGTCGGAGAGCTCTTTCAAGTTGCGGGACAGATCGCGGAAGCGCTTGTACTCGAGGAGCTGATGCACCAGGTCGCTCTCGGCGTCGATCTCTTCCTCGAGGTTGACCTCCTCGACCGGCAGCAGCATGCGCGACTTCACGACCATGAGCGTCGCCGCCATCACGCTGAACTCGCTGGCGAGGTCGATGTCCATCTGCTCGAGGTGCTCGACGTACTCGAGGAACTGGTCGATGACGCGGGCGACCGAGATCTCGTAAACGTCCACCTCTTCCTTGCGGATGAGATGGAGCAACAGATCCATCGGGCCCTGGAAGTTCTCGAGCTTGATGCTGTAGTCCATCGACCTCTCCGAGATGGTTGCTCTGACTGGAATCAAGCGGCCAAACCAGAGCCCGCGCGACCGAAACGGGAAGAAGTCACCGAGCTGGAATCCGCCATCTCGACATGACAGGCGATTGAGCCAAGAGGTGCCGAGCAAGGGGCCCTACGGAGGACACCGTCCTGTCGGCTCGCCGGCCCCCGGCCCAAGCTCGCTTGCGCAGAGCTTCCACCGACAGATTCGGTCTTTGGCTCGCTCGACTTGGGCACTCCATGGACATCGGCCTCTCCGAGATGGTTGCCTTGAAGTGTCGCCTAACGGAAGAGCAGTCGCCAGAAGAAGGCGATGAAGTCGCGCGGGATCCTCTCGAACATGTCGAAGGTGATCCCGATCCCGCGATGCATCAGGAACAAGATGAGCCCGAAGATCACCACCAGGCCGATCCACTCGAAACGCCGAATGCCCCAGAAGATCTTGCCGGGCAGGAACAAGCGGATCAGCGAGAAGCCGTCGAGCGGCGGGATCGGCAGCGCATTGAAGGCGGCCAACAAGAGGTTGATGAAGACGGCGTAGACCAGGAGATTGGCCCACGGGGCCGGATCCCAGAGCTGATAATCCGGGTCATAGTCCACGACCCCGGCCTTCAGCAGCACGGTCGTCAGGATCGCCAAGAGACAGGCCAAGAGTACGTTCGACATCGGTCCGGCGAAGGAGACCAAGACGTCGTCGCGCCTCGGATTCTTCAAGTTCTGGAAGTTGACCGGCACCGGCTTCGCCCCGCCGAAGGGAAACCCCGCGATCAGGAACGTCACGATCGGCATGAGGATCGTGAACAGCGGACTGATGTGTCGCAGTGGATTGAACGACACCCGTCCGAGGTTCTTGGCCGTCGGATCACCGAGCTGCCACGCGGTCCAGGCATGTGCCAGCTCGTGAAAGGACAGTGAGAGGATGAGGATCACGATGCCAAGACCAACAACCAAAGGGTCTTTCGACGGGAACATCTGTCTCTGGATTCGTTCTCGAATGAGGTCGGTCGGTACGCTGGCCGCCGTGTTGGTATCGCCCGGACGTTACCATATAATCAGCGTTTCGAATCAGCTCCAAATGCCTGGCAGGTAGAGACCTGAACACGATGCGCGAGCTCGAGATCGCTCGGAAGATCCTCTTCGCGGAAGCCGACAGCGTCCGTCAAGTCGCCGACCACTTGACCGGCGACTTCGCCGAGGCCTGCCGGCGCATCCTCGCCTGCACGGGCCGAGTCGTGGTGACAGGCATGGGCAAGGCGGGCCTCATTGGCGAGAAGATCTCGGCGACGTTGTCCTCGACCGGGACCCCCTCCTACTCGCTCCATCCGGCGGAAGCCGTGCACGGCGACCTGGGACGCATCGTCAAAGGCGACCTCATCCTCACCCTGTCGAACAGCGGCGAGACCGAGGAGATCCTGCGCGTCCTCCCGTCGGTGAAGAAGGTCGGCAACGAGATCGTCAGCATCACCGGCAATCCCGAGTCGTCACTCGCGCGTCACAGCGACCTCGTGCTCTCCATCGGCAACGTCACCGAGGCGTGCCCGATGGGGCTGGCACCGACGGCGAGCACGACGGCGATGCTCGCGCTCGGCGACGCGCTCGCGATGACGGTGCTCGAGCTCCGGGAGTTCAGCGTCGAAGAGTACGCCTTCTTCCATCCCGGCGGCAACCTCGGGCGCAAGCTCCTCAAGGTGCGCGAGGTGATGCGCACCGGGGAAGCCAATCCGTGCGTCCGCGCCGACGTCCGCTTCCGCGACGCGGTCGACACCATGACGAACACGCCCGGCAAGCCGGGCGCCGTCAACATCGTCGACGATGACGGTCACCTGGTCGGGGTGTTCACCGACGGCGACCTCCGTCGCTTGATCCAGCGCGAGCCGCCCGAGATCTTCCAGCTCTGTATGTCGGAGATCATGTCCCGTCATCCGAAAACGATCGGACCGGAGAGGCTCGCCACCGAGGCGCTCGGTATCATGAAGGAGAAGAAGATCGATCAACTTCCGGTCGTGGATCACCAAGGTGTCCCGGTCGGCCTCCTCGACGTGCAGGACTTGATCGCCGTCGGACTCGTTTGACGATCCCTGCACCCGGGACGCGCTTCTGGGCGGTTGCGCGCTTCGGGCCCCCTCTTCCCCCTCGCCCTCGGGGTGAACCTCCATGGCCTTGCAGGACATCCGGATACTCCTGATGGACGTCGATGGCGTCCTGACCGATGGTCGTTTGATCTTCGACGCCGACGGACGGGAGCTGAAAGCCTTCTCGGCCTACGACGGGCTCGGGTTGGCGCTGGCAAGGAAGGCCGGTCTCCTTCGCGGGATCATCACCGCGCGCGAGTCGAGCGTCGTGGCGCACCGCGCCGCCGAGCTGAAACTCGAAGAGCTGCACCAAGGCGCACACGACAAGCTCGCCGTCTTCGAAGAGGTCTGCGATCGGCGCGGGCTCGGGCTCCACGAGGCCGCCTTCATCGGCGACGATCTGACCGATCTCCGCACGCTGAAGAAGGCCGGCTACTCGGCTTGCCCGGCCAATGCCGTACCCGAGATCAAGGCGGTCTGCGATCTGGTGACCGAGAGGCGTGGCGGCGAGGGCGCCGTGCGCGAGCTGATCGAAGTGATCCTGAAGGCCCGAGGGCTTTGGGCGGATCTCCTGCCCGGTGACGATTCATGAGACGGCTCGCCGTCTTCTTCATCGTCTTTCTCACCGGCCTGGCCATCCTCTTCATCGTCATCGATCCGAGCGATATCGGGACGAGCCGCAAGAAGCCGTCGGGTCTCGGAGAGACTCGAGAGACCTCCTCCAGCACCGAGCTCGAGCCCGCGGATCTCGGGCCGCTGAAGGACAAGGCCGGGGACGAGCTCGGTAACGTCGTCTCCGCCTCGTCCAGCGGATTCCGAATCGACGAGCTGAGCCCGTTTCCCGGCCCCGAGGGGCCGATCGACTTGTTCGTCGAGCGCATTCGGCTCGGCCAGTTCGGTCAGGATCCGGCCTCGGATCAGTTCACCCTCGTCCGTGAAGTTCGTTGGGAGTCCTGGGAGCGAAACGAGCGTGGCGAGCTGGAGATGTACGGCATCCTCACTGCCGAGCGCGCCCGCATCGAGATCGGTGACCGTCAATCACGACGCTCGAACCCGGGCGAGGATGTCAGCCCGAGCACGACCGATTTCGAGAACGCCTACTTCCTCGGTCCCGTGGTCATCGAGATGTGGACACCCCCGAGCGACGACGTCGACGCCTTCTCGAGAGACCCGGTCGGCTTGGGCGTGCCCACTCGCCTCGAGACGTCCGACCTCCAGCTCTACGGAACACGCTCGTTCATGTCGACCGAGAGCGACGTCCGCATCGTGCATGGACTCGACGAGGAGCTCGAGCTCACCGGGTCGGGCCTCGAGGCGTACGGCTGGCCGTTCCTCGACGAAGAGGAGCGCTCCGAGCTGAAGAAGGCACTCGAGCCCGGTGAGTCGGTCGACGCCAGCTCGGTGCTCATCCTCCAGAAGGACATCCGGCTGGTCGATCGACGCGGACTGGATCAGGTCGAGCTTCCCGGTCTGACCGTCGACACGAAAGGCGAGCCGCTCGTGGTGACCGGGGACGGCCCGCTGTCGATCTTCGATCGATCCCAGCGCGCTCCCGAGGCACTGAACGTCCCACCGGTTCTCGATGCCTTCCTGGCGCGGCTCTCGCAGAACGTGCGCCTCGAGTGCGGAGAATCGGTCTCTCTGACCTGCGATCGGATCGAGTGCCTCTTCCGAGCCGCCTCCCGAAAGGACGAGGGGACGTCTCCGGACGTCCAGCCGACAGAAAGTTCAGATGAAGGTTTGAGTCTCGAAGGACATCTCGAGTGGCTTCAGGCCGAAGGTCGACCTCGGTTTCGTCTCGGCACGATTCGGGGCGACAGCGAGACCTTTGAGCTCGAGCTCGAAGAGCCTCGAGACCGCGAAAGTCCTCCCCGAGTGAAGCGCCTGGAGCTGATCGGCTCGCCCAAGATCAGCGGCCTTCCGGCCGACGATTGGGTCGAGAAGCTCGCCGCCCATGAAGCCGATGCCGAGGACTCTGTCCCGAAAGAAGACCCGAAGAACACGGACGAGACGAAAGAAGAGACGAGCCAAGAGGAATCGGTCCCTGATCGAGCGACCGGAGCGGGGGCGGCTCTCTCGGGCTCGACAGCAACCGTCTCCGCGATCGACCGGATCCGCATGGAGCAGATCGGCCCGAGCCTCTGGAAGGTCGTCGGGATGGTCGGCAGTCGATTGCGAATCGAGCCGGACCGGCCCGAGGTGGACTCCGCGCGGGCACACCTGAATGGCGAGACGATCGTCCTCGTCTTCGACGAGAAGGAGTCAGAACTGAGGTCCTTGCTGGCGGAAACGTCGGCCGAGGCCGGCGCGAGCGGTCTCGAGTCCGGCAAGCTCCGCAGCTTCACGATTCGCGGTGAAGGGATCTCCTTCGACCTGGGTGTCGAGCCGGGATCGCGGTCCTTGAAGGTGTGGCCGAAGCCCGAGTTCGAGGCGGTGCTCCGCGATCTCCAGCTGCCGAAAGAGCTCGGAGAGCCACTGGCCGCCCCCTCCGAGCCGCAATCGCCGACGCCGCCCGAGACACCGACTGCGGCGCTGTACCTTCTCGAAGGCTCCGCCCAAGGCGAGCTGACGGTGCTCTATGACGACCGCGGCTGGCGTCGTGTCGACGTTCCCAGCTCGGTCGCGGTCGACATTCAGAAGGAAGGCGAGTCGGAGTCGACCCACCTCGAAGCGGCCGGCCTCGTTCACGAGCAGTGGCCTGAGAACGATCCGATCTGGCCGCTCGGTCGGCGTCACACGCGTCTCGACGATGATGTCCTCTTCCGTTCATTCGAAGCAGGAGTCACCGCTCGCGGTACGTCGCTCGACCTGGTCTCCGAAGGCAACGACGAGACCGAGGAGAGTGAATGGCTGCTGCGCGGCGCTCCGGCCGAGCTCCAGATCGAGAGCAAAGAGGGCGGAACGAATGCGCACATCTTCGCCTGGGAATCGATTCGCTTCCTGTCGAGCCCGAGCAAGCAGCGCCTCGTCGCCACGGGCTCGGCCAGCACCCGCCTCGAGCTGCCGATCGATGCCGAAGCGATGCAGACGGCTCGGCCGTTCGGGTCGCTCTTGGCCAAGCGCATCGATCCGACGAACGGTCCGCGCAAGGTCTTCATCGACGGCGAGCTCATCACCGTCGATCTCGGCGCGAAGGTTGACCCCGATGCGACCACCTCGGAGAATCCCGTGGCCGGGCTCTCCGATCTCGAAGGCTTGCTCGCCTCAGGGAACGTGCGCGTGTGGCTCGCCAACGAGAACATCGAGTTCACTGGAGAGCTGCTGGAGGCTCGTGACGGGCTTCGAGGCCTGGATCTCTACGGTGGATCCTTGGGCCGGGCCGCGGTCCGACAAACGGACGATTCGAAGAGCGTGCTCTGGGCGCAGGACTTGTCGATCGATCTCGAGGCGGAGCGAATGAACCTGTTCGGAGGGGGCGAGCTGGTCGTGCCCGGCGACTCATTCGGATCATTGTTCCCCCAGAGTGACTCGGGTAGGGACGTCCCGGCCCGCATCACCTTCGGACGCAACGGTGTGATCGATCCGAGACAAGCCCGATTCGACGGAGGGATCGAGCTGATGCTCGCCTCCAGCGGCGATGATGCGCGCCTTCGTTGTGAGGAGACCGTCATCGACTTCGAGCGGGCCGGGGCGGCCGCCGGCCCGGTTCCGGTGCGCCGAATCGAGGCCATCCGATCCGTAGAGATCGACGGCACGGTCCCGCAGAGGATTCGAGGCCGAGCCGAGCGTCTCCTCTGGGATGTTCCGACCGGCGCCATCGGGATGCAGGGCGGCCCGCGGCGTGTCTCCGTCACTTTCGATTCGCACCGGTACGAAACCGTACCAGGAGGGAGCCTGACGATCTTTTACCTCGATGGGGGAGTCCGCTCCACGGCCGGTGGCATCGTCGAGACGTCCGAGGATCTGCCGCTCCAGCGAGGGATCACCGGCAGGCGATGATGCGAAACGGAGGTTGGGGCTGGATCGACCGGGCGCAGGCCGGGCTGGTGAGAGGGATCGTCTGTCTCGGAATGCTCACCTTATTCGGCTCCGCGTCCGTTCTCGCCCAAACCGATGATGAGCAGGAGCGCCGTCCCGTCGATTGGTCGAACTTCCTCGATCGGTTCGTCGCGGGCGACGAGGTCATCCATACGATCAGCGGCAATGTGACCGTCGAGCTGCCCGACCTCCGGATCTCGGCCGAGCGCATCGTCTTCTGGGTCGACCGCGACAGCGCGCCGACGCTGTTCAACCTGCAAGGCGTGCCTCAGAGCCTCGAGCGCGGGCTCATCTGGCCACCGCGATCGGTCGCCGTACGTTCGGGCGAGTCCGTCAGGCGCCTGTCGCCGGGCTTGTGGGAGCTCGGCAACGAGGCGTTCGGACTCGTGCGAGCAGTCTACGCCGAAGGCAACGTCATCCTCGACTCGGGCACCGATTCGGCCTTGCAGATCGAGGCCGAGAGCATCGCGATCAACTTCGTCGAGGGAAGCGGCGTCATTCGTAACGGTCGCGTGCTCAAGCCGCTGCCGGTTCAGTTCGAAGTTCGGTACACGAGTGGAATCCAGTACGCCACGCGTTACGAGCCGATCCTCCTCGAGGCCGCCGAGATCCGGCTCCAAGACGGCAGCGTCTTCACCGCCGAAGACGCCATCATCACGACCTGCGAGTTCGGAGAGCCTCACTACCGCTTGGCCGGCAGCTCGATCCGACTCGAGGTGGAGCGGCCCATCGGAGCACCGGCAGCACCCGGCTCCGACCGCACGCCCACAGCCCTCGTCGAGATCGACGATCTCACGCTCCGCGTCGGGGACGTCCCGCTCTTCTACTTACCCAGCTTCGGCTTTCGGGCCGAAAGGCGGTACTTCCCCCTCGAGTCCGCGCAGGTCGGCACCGAATCGAAGTTCGGCACCTTCCTGCGAACCCGCTGGGCCGACGATCTGAGCGACAACTTCGAGTGGCGCTTGAACGTCGACCTGTTCACCAAGCGCGGTGTCGGAATCGGGCCCGGACTCGGCCACCGCTTCGACAGCGGGTCGGCTCGTGGGCTCGGCTACATCGAGACGCTCTGGATCGCGGACCAGGGCGACGATCGTAGCACCAGCCCGACCAGTAGCAGTCCCGAGCCACCCGATCACAGAGGGCGCATTCGCTTCCAAGAGTTCTTGGAGCTGCCGGGCGACATCCGGGTCGCCGCCGAGGTCAACTACCTCAGCGACTCGCGATTCCTCGACGAGTACTACGAGCGCGAGAACCGAGAGCTGCGCCCCCCGAACACTTCCCTCTTCGTCAAGCACCAGAGGGATAACCGCGCATTGTTTCTCCGCGCCGATTGGAGGCTCAACGACTTCCAGACGAAGACCGAGTACCTCCCCCAGCTCGGCGGTGAGTTGATCTCCGAGCCGCTCCTGACCCTCCCCCACTCCCTGGACTTCCTCAACCGCGGCAACGCGCCAAACCTGTACGTCGATATCTCCGGCCAAGTCGCCAACGTCCGCACCCGCGCTTCGGACGAGCTGCCTCAGACGGCACCATCCCCCGAGCGGCCGCGGACGATCCGCAGCGACGTCGTGACCCAGTTCACGCTGCCACTCCGGCTAGGCTTCCTCCGCTTCGGTCCGTTCTCGGCGCATCAGTTCACGAACTACGACCACTCCGTCCCTGATCCCGGCCAACAGTCTTCCGGTGATCTCAGCCGTTATGTCGGCACCGCCGGGGTTCGCGCCTCGACCGAGTTCCACCGCGTCTTCGAGGTGGACTCCGAGCTGCTCGGCATCCACCGCCTGCGACACATCATTACACCCGACATTCGCTACACGAACCGCTACGACGCGACGCAGCCTTCGACCGACGTGCTCCAGTTCGACGCCGTCGACAACATCGATGAGCGCGAGGTGATTCGCTTCGGATTGCGCAACGTCTTCCAGACCAAGCGCGATCCCAGGCTGCTCACCGGCTACTACGCCCCCGATGGGCTCGAGCCCCCGCCGCTGCGCACACAGACATTTCTCGAGGCCGATGTCGAGATCGACTACTTCCCCGAGCCCAAGCGGGACAATCGCGGCTTCGTCTGGGGACCGGCACGCTACGACGTGCTCTTCAACCCCAAGATCCTCGACGCCCTCGACATGACTTTCCTCGCCGAAGGTGCTTGGGACCTGCAGGCGCACGACTCGGAGACGATGAACCTCGACTGGCGAGTCTATCCCGAGCCGGAATGGTCGCTGCGACTCGGTTACCGTCTGGCGAAAGCGCTCGACCAAGCGCAGTTCGCCGCGACCGAGCGCTCGCATCTTCGAACGGTCGGCGAAGTTCTGGTCGCCGGAGCGGACATGGAGATCAACGAGAAGTGGGGAGTGGCCTTCACAGAGCAGTACGATCTGCAGGCGAGCAAGTTCTTGCGACACCAGGTTCAGTTCCGGCGGCTCGCCCACCGCTGGTGGATCGAGTTCCAACTCGCCTTTGACGAAGGCACCGACAACCTGAGCTTCCAGCTCGCGATCTACCCGACGATCCTGCTCCGCAAGGGTCGCCCGCCTCGCACCGGCGACGACCCCTGGTTCCAGGCGGCCGATCCCAACAGCATTCGTTGAGACGGTGTGCGGCGCCCCGTTGCAAGTCTCCCGGTGCGCGCCTAGTCTGAATGCCGAATCGGCTCGGACCGATCGAACGATGGAGCCTTTCCCGCGCGGGTATTCCCCATGAACATCGGATTCCCAGAGATCATCGTCATCCTCGTGATCGCCGTCCTAGTCTTCGGCTCTCGGCTCCCGGAAGTCGGGCGAGAGGTTGGTCGCGCCTTCAACGAGTTCAAGCGAGGGCTGAGGGACATTCGGGACTCGTCGGGAATCGACGATAGCTTGCGGGACTTTCGTGACCTTCGGAACGAGTCCCATCGGATCGCTCGCACCGAGTACGATCCCTTCGGCACCTCGAGCGACGAAAGCTGGAACGTCGATCCGGAGCACGAGCCGACGACCATGATCGAGGATCCCGATGACACCTTCACCGAGCAGAAGGATGTCTCTGCTTCGGAGGACTCCGCAGAAGCCGATTCCACCGAGAGCACTTCACCGAAGACAGAAGGCGACCCGACCTGAGCGGATCGCCACTGCTCGTCAAAGCTCGTCGTCGTCCGTCAGTCCGATCTCGCGCATGACCTCTTCGTCGCCGAGGTCGAACAGCTTCTCCCAGGAACCGTTCGCACCAGTCGCGGCCACGGCGGGCGTGAGGGAGAACAGCTCGTTCAGAATCGCACGGACATCGTTGGCCAGCCCGACGTAGAGGAAGACCTCGTAGCCCGAGATCTTCTCGATCTCGCGAATCACGTCCGGCGGGATGAGCCCACCCATCGCGATCGTGAAGACGTTATCGAACAGGTCGAGCGGGACGATCTGATACTTGTGCAAGAACACCGTCGGAAGGATGTCCCGCACGTCGCGCGAGATATCATGGGAGGCGACGCTGATGAAGGGGATCTGGAACTGAAGGGTGACGGCCCTCGCCACGTCCCATTCGGAAGCGAAACCCATCTCGAGCAGAGCATACGCCAGAGGAGTCTCGTGACGCTTGGCGCTGTTGATCGCTTCGCTGAGCTGCTCGGCGGTGATGACGCCTAGCTCGACGAGCTTCTGCCCGAGTCGAATCTCGCTGATTCGTTCGATATTCCGCATCGGGACAGCCGTCCTCTCGAGAGACCTCGGGATCGAGCTGGCGAGCAGATCCGTCTCCGTCTCGCAGCTCTCTCCAGTCCTACTCGGAGGATTATCGGTTCTCGTCGGCCGAGGAGTTGAGGTACCGACGAGTGCTGAATCGGTGGATGGCTCTCGGGAGACAGCCCCATCTCCCGAGGCTACACGATCTCGAAGACCTCAAATATCGAGGTTGCGCACCTCGAGGGCGTGCCGCTCGATGAATTCGCGCCGCGGCT
>JAVJTD010000106.1:0-13542 GCA_040219065.1 Planctomycetota bacterium | reverse complement strand
CAACGCCGGCGGCGTGACGGCCAGCTACTTCGAGTGGACCCAGAACATCCAGCAGTTCCGCTGGTCCGAGGCCGATGTGACGCGGCGTCTCGAGCAGCGCATGGTCGATGCTTGGGGCTCGATCCGCTCGACGATGGAGTCGATGGAGGTCCCGATGCGCACGGCCGCCTTCGTCGTCGCGATCCGGCGCGTGAAGACCGCGATCGACATGCGCGGCTACCAATGAGGCGTTGATTCTCGAGCTTCGATCCTTCGAGCCCGACAACCGCCGGCATCGGCCGTAGAAAGGGGCCGGGCTTCGATGACGTCTTCTTCGTGGAGCATGCCATGTTCGCGATCTGTCTCTGGCTTCTGACGATCCCCAGCTTTCCCGCACCCGATGCCGCACCGAAGTGGCTCCAAGAGCACATGGAGTTCTTGGCCAAAGACGGTGGTCTTTGGATCACCGACAACTCGACGTACCGATCGGAGCAAGAGCCCTTCGATCAGTACGGGATCCAATGGCGCTATGGGATCGGTGAGAAGACGCTTCACGGCGAGCTGTTCGGGCTGAAGGACGGGGAGAAGGTCGCCACCTTCTGGGAGCTGCTGTCCTACTGGGACCCCGAAGCGAAGGTCGTGCGTCACCTCCAATTCGGCGGCGACGGCACCGTCGCCCGAGGCACGGCAGAAGCCCTCGAAGATCGCGGCGAGAAGAGCGATGAGACCTTCGTCTCACCCGACGGCTCGAAGCGGCGCGTCGGTCACGAGTCGACCTACGGCGAGCACGGCACGTACCTGACGCAGTCGTTCGACATCGATGAGGAAGGTCAGTGGACGAAGCGTCGCCTCTACACCTGGAAGCGCCAACCGGCCGGTAAGTGAGGTCCTCGTATCCCTCACGTCGTATCCCCCGGCTTCAGCCGGGTTGGGTCCCCGGCTTCAGCCGGGCCGGCCTCCGGCCGGTTTTCGGATGCGGGCGGGACGCCCGCGCTCCACTTCGTTCTTCGTATCCCCCGGCTTCAGCCGGGCCGGCCAACGGCCGATTTCGGAATGCGGGCTGGAAGCCCGCGCTCCACCCAGAAAAATGCAACGCGACTCGATCCGCGGCATTCTGGTCTTCGGTCGCCCTGCGTTCAGGACCTGGAGGTTTCGTGTCGGACGAGAGAGTCACCGAGGAGACGTTGCTCGCTCATGCCGAGTTCGTCCGTCGCTTGGCGCGAGCGCTCACCGGCGAGCACCTGTTGGCGGATGATGTCTCGCAGGAGGTCTTCGTCCGGGCGTTGCAGCAGCCGCCTCCTTCCTCAGTGCGGATTCGCGGTTGGCTCTCGGTCGTCACGCGCAACGTCGTCAGGCAGCTTCGGCGCGGGGAGGGACGCCGAAAGCGGCGAGAGCTCACAGTCACAGAACGTGCAGTATCACTGCCCCCGGACCATGTGCTGCAGCAAGCGATCCTCGCCCGAAAGATCGCCGAGCTCGTCGAAGGCCTCGAGGAACCGTACCGATCGACCGTCTGGGAGCGCTTCTACGAAGGCCATTCGCCTCAGCAGATCGCCGCTCGAACGGGCGTGAACGCCGCGACGGTTCGCAGTCGACTTCGCCGCGCCCTCGCCAAGATTCGGGGCGAGCTCGATCGGGACTCGGGTGGACGCGACGGCTGGCTCAACGTGCTCGTGATGACATCCCCTGCCAACTTCGCCATCGGAGGCGCTCTCGTGAAGACCAAGCTCGCCATCGCTGCTGCATTCATCGCCGTGATCCTCATGGCGTTGTATTGGTCGGGGACCACCGTCCTCGAGTCGAGCTCGCCAAGGACATCGAAGAGCCCGAGCGTTCTCCATCCACTGGAGCCCGAGTCGTTGTCCTCTGGCGAGCACGCGATGACTTCCTTGCCGAAGGTGCCCTCCTCAGGGACTGACCAGAAGCTGACGAGCGCGTCTTGTCTCGTGATCGGACGCTGTATCGATCGCGAGGGAGAGCCCGTGGAAAGCGCCCTCGTCAAGTGGGGCAGAGGCCGAGCACTGTTGACCGACCGGGATGCGATCCCCTCGGTCATGACGGACGCGGAAGGCCAGTTCGAGTGGACTCTCCCCTGGCGCGATGACCGTTCCGGCGGAGAAGTCACGTTGGCGATTCATGCCCGGCACCACAGAGAGAAGCTGGAGACCTTCTGGGCGGTTCGCGGGCAAACGGTCTGGCTGCCCGACACCGTGCTCGAGCCGGGCGGTGCCATCACCGGACGCGTCGTCGACGAGGCGGGTGTGCCGATTGGCCAGGCCAGCGTCGGCGCGATCGACATCGACACGATCGATGAGAGACAGCGTCTCGACGAGGACGAAGAGCGAATCTTCGGTCCAGGAGGGTTCCAGTCCGTATCGCTCTTCGGCGCGCGCTCCGTGACGACGCAGGCCGATGGCACGTTTCGAATCGACAGCCTGTCGCCCGGTGACTACGAAGTCTGGGCCGGCGAAGGGCAGAGGACCTTCGGCCGTCGTGCCGGAACGATCCGGGTCGAAGCCGATCAGACCGTGGATGCTGAAGAGCTCGTCCTCGCAGCCGTCCCGGGCGAGCATTGGATTCGAGGCGTCGTCCTCGACCCGGCCGGGAACTCGGTCGCAGGTGTGAAGGTGAGCTTTGAACAACTGTTCCAAAGTGATCCAACACGCTCCATGTTCCGTTGGATCGAGCCCGACAAGGATGGGCGTCTTACGATTCGCTGCTCCGCCCGCGGGGTGGGGAGGCTCCGGATCGCCAATGGAAGAGGCCAGGCTTGGAGCCCGATCGTGCCTCGCGACGTTCCGGCGGGCTCCGACCTCGAGCTCCGCGTCGAGGCACTCCGCTCGGTGCCTGTCGAAGCCGTCGATCCGGAGGGAAGGCCGGTACCTATCACCTTGATCGAAAGCGAGGCTCATCTGGGCGAAGGCGTTGAGTGGATGCCGCTCACGTCCTGGTGGAACCATTTCTCTGAAGGGCCGATCGCGATCGGTGTGCCCGGTGACGCGGTCGTGCGCTTGCGGGTGGAAGCCCGAGGATACGAATCGTTCTACACCGAGCTCGGGCCGGGCTCCTCCATCCCGGACACGCTTCGGCTCGAGCTGACAACACAGCCGGCAGTCCGTGGCGTCGTCGTCGCTGACGAAGTGCCCGTCGAGGGGGCCTGGGTGTACTGCTTGCGAGACCCACTCGAGGAAGGACCTGCGAAAGCGATCCTGGTCTCGGAATACCCGGTGAAGGCCCGTGTCGGTCTCTCACACTGGCGTGCCGATTCGACCGACGGGAGCGGCGCCTTCGATCTCCCGCTACCGGAGCTCGAGGATCACCTCCTCTTCGTCGAGGCCGATGGCTTTGCACGCTCGGAGCCTTTCGAGCTGTCTGCGACGAACGGCGGTTTCGCACAGGACCTTCGCATCGCGATGAGCCGGGGAGGTGTGCTGACAGGTCAGGTGACGACTCGAGACGGAAGCGATCCCAAGGGGCTGGTCGTCGTGGCCGTCGACGCCTGGGGCTTGTGCCAGAGCACGCGAGTGGATCTCACCGGGACGTACCAGTTCGAGTGCCTGCCCGCTGGAGAGCTTCGGATCGGCTTGCACGACCGGGACGTCTTCTGGCATCAGCCCGGCAAGCGCGAGCCGACCGAGCCCCCGGTGATGAACCCCGAGGGCAAGGTGATGATCCGGGAGGGGGCGACAGCCACCCTCGACCTCGCCTGGAAGCCGGCACCGACCTTCACGCTCGAAGGGACGATCGGGATCTCCGGGATGGTCCTTCGCGATTGGACCGCCCGATTGATCGGCTCGAAGCAGCATGAGACGACGACGACGGAGCCCTCGCCCGTGAGCCCGACCGGCAGGTTCCATCTAAGCGCTCCTCAGCCGGGCAACTACCGGCTGAGGATCGAGGGTCGCGACGGCGAGGCGCACTGGAAGATCGAGCAGAAGGTCCGCCTCGAGCGTGCCCGCAACTACTGGAGCTTCGCGGTGGACACTGGTGTCGTTCGAGGCCGAACGCGCATCACCGAAGAGACGCCGAGGGAAGTGCGCGTGATCGTCAAGGACGACGTCGAGATCGACGTACGATCTCGGCTGGACGAGAACGATACCTTCTCGCTTCGTTGTCCCGCAGGCGAACGATCACTCACAGCCATCGGTTACACGCGCACGGTCGAGGTGATCGCGGGCGGCACGGTCGACCTCGAGCTGGTGCACCCTAGCCTGCGGTAGTCGGTCGGCGTCTTCGTGTCCCCCGTCTTCGTGTCCCCCGGCTTTAGCCGGGTTGGGTCCCCGGCTTCAGCCGGGCCGGCCAACGGCCGGTTTCGGATGCGGGCGGGACACTCGCGCTCCCAGTGGTTGAAAACTTTCTCAGAATGAGCGCCACGTTTCGGGGTCGACCTGCGCTCGGGGGATGTGACGGTGAGCCACGAGGCGAACGAGAAAAACGGTTCTCGTGAAACGGGCTCACCGAGATTCGGATTCGGAACCTGACCGCGACGAGGCGAGTGGCCTCGAGCGGATCCAAAGTGAAAGACGACGCCTCGAATGAGGCGATGAAGAAAGACTCAGGAGCTGACCATGAAGATCAACCGCAAGCTGACCGCGGGACTCATCCTCGCCGCAGCGCTCACGACGACGACGCCGACGTTCGCTCAGGAAGAAGGTGGCTACGCCGGAACGAACAACCAGGGTCACACGACCGTGGTCTACAACTTCCTCAAGCACTTCTCCTACGACCAGTACTACTACAGCGCCTACCACCAGTGGACGTACAACAACAACGCTCGCGTCGATAACATGGACATCGCCATCTTCGCCGGACACGGCTCGCCCTGGTACTTCGTCGGTGAGGACGGCTACGGCGTCAACCTCAGGACCGCCGGCAGCAGCAGCAACCTCGGCTACGGCAACTGGGACTGCGAGTTCGTCGCCTTCCAGTCTTGCGCGGTCGTCCCCAGCCCGCTCGAGTACTCCAACTGGTACTCCAACTGGACCCAGACCAACGGCGTCTTCGACGGTCTTCACCAGGCCATCGGCTTCCGCAACAGCTCCTACCAGTCCACCGACCAGGACGTGACCGACACCTTCGGCACCTACATCACCTGGAACATCGGCGTCTGGGAGTCCTGGTTCTACGCGATCAACGCCGAGGCTTACTGGTACGAAGACGGCAGCGCCGTGATGTACCCCCTCTGCGATGGCGACACCTACTACAGCTTCGCCGCCGATCCTCCCGCCAGCAGCACCTGGCTCAAGGTCTGGTACCAGCACTAAGAGCCGACCCGCCTTCTGACTCACACTCACTCAAACGAATCCACCACACACACGATAACGCGCCCGGGGTCCGCCCCTACAGAGACCCCCGGCGCCCTTGGAGATAAAGAAAATGATCACCACGACCCTCGCGATTCTCGCCAGCCTCGCCATCCAGACCACGCCCGGACAGGACCTGAACATCCAGCAGAAGCTCGACGCCGCTCGCCACACCTACACCGCTCCCAAGGTGCAGCTCATGACCGCCGAGAAGGCCCAGGCCCTCTCGATCGACCTGACCGAGCAGAGCGGCGGTCGCCTCGAGGTGACGCCTTCGGTCGACAGCGCGACCGACATCCTCTTCCGCGGTGAGACGGATCGCTCGGCGATGCTCCACGTCGACAAGAACACCGGCGGCTTCGTCTTCAGCCGCGGCTTCGACGGCATGCGCGACGACAATGGCACGCCCGGCCTTCCGGCGAAGAACACGTCCGTCCAGGTCGCCGTCAATCTGCTGAATGACCTCGGCCTGATGCCGGCCGGCTTCGGCCAGAGCGTCGTCGTCGAGCACGTCGGTGGCGTCAACATGGGCGTTCACAACGAAGACGGCACGACCGAGGACTTCGAGAAGCTCCGCACCGTCCGCTTCGCTCGTGTACAGGACGGCCTGAAGGTCGAAGGTCGCGGTAGCCGCCTCGTCGTCAACCTCGCCGAGCAGGGTCGCCTCTTCGGTCTCGTCCACCGCTGGCAGCCGTTCCAGGGCCGCGCCCTGACCGCCGCCGAGAAGCTGACCGTCGACGAGGTCCGCGAGCAGGCCGCTCGTCAGATCCGGATCGCCAGCGGCGACGCCAAGCAGGCGACGCTCGAGTCGATCGAGCTGGTCCTCTTCGACGACGGTCAAGGCAACATGGAGCCGGCGCTCCACATCGTCACCCAGATGACCTACGCCTCGAAGGAGATCGACGTCACCGGCGCCGAGATCGACCGCGACGTCACCAACCCCTTCGACTTCTTCATCCCGGTCCTTCGCGACAGCAAGGCCAACTTCCCCCACACCAAGGACCTCGCCCAGCGCAAGGTCGCCCAGCCGATGATGGATCGCTAAAGAACGCGGATCCGGTGAGCCCGAGAGGGCTCACCGGGACATGAAGCCGCCCCGTTTCGCCAGGCCCCGAGCCGGCGAAGCGGGGCGCTTCTCTTGGTTGGCATTCTCTTCCCGGCACGAATGGCCCACTTTTCAAAGGTTGGCATTCCCTTCCCGGCACGAATGGCCCACTTTCTCGGCGCCCCGGAGACCGGCCCCTTGCTCCGAGCCTCACTGTTCGATGGGCGGCAATGTCGAGGAAGCCACGTCTGGCTCGACAGCCTCTTCCCGTCTCGGCCGCGCGGGCTCTGGTTCTCCCCCGTCTCGGCCGCGCGGGCTCCCGAGTGCACTTCGTCCTTGGCGGCCTGTGACAACATTCTCAGGATCGTCGGTGCAGGATGGCTGTTCAGAGTCCATCATCAGGGCGCGTCATCGGTCGGCCGTGTCGTCCCTCGGAACGAGATCTCCTCAATGCCCGTGCCTCTCATTCAGCAGTATCGCGTGGCGAAGTACCTTCTCGCGCAGAAGCTGCGTCGGCGGCGGCGATACCCGCTCGTCCTGATGCTCGAGCCTCTGTTTCGCTGCAACCTCGCTTGCGCGGGCTGTGGCAAGATCGACTACCCCGACGAGACCCTGAATCGCCGGCTCAGCGTCGGCGAGTGCCTCGAGGCCGTCGACGAGTGCGGAGCGCCGATCGTCTCGATCCCGGGCGGGGAGCCATTGCTCCATCCCGAGATCGAGGAGATCGTCCAGGGCATCGTGAAGCGCAAGAAGTTCGTCTACCTGTGCACGAACGCGATCCTGCTCGAGAAGCGACTCGACCGCTTTCGGCCATCCCCGTACCTGACCTTCTCGGTGCACCTCGACGGCAACAAGGAGGAGCACGATCGCTCGGTCTGCCGCAGCGGCGTGTACGACATCGCCGTTCGCGCGATTCGAGCCGCCCGGGCGCGAGGCTTCCGTGTGACGATCAACTGCACGCTCTTCAACGACTCGGTGCCGGAGCGCGTCGCGGAGTTCATGGACAGCGCGATGGAGCTCGGCGTCGAAGGCGTTACCGTCTCGCCGGGCTTCAATTACTCACATGCGCCTCAGCAGGAGATCTTCCTCGGGCGTCAGGCGAGCAAGCAGCTCTTTCGGAACGTCTTCGCGTTGGGCCGAGGCAAGGCGTGGCGGTTCAACCAGTCCAGCCTCTTCCTCGACTTCCTCGCCGGGAACCAGACCTATCAGTGCACGCCGTGGGGCAACCCGACCCGCAACGTGTTCGGATGGCAGAAGCCCTGCTACCTGTTGGTCGACGAGGGCTACGCGAGCTCCTTCCGCGAGCTCATGGAGGAGACCGACTGGGATCGTTATGGGCTCGGCCGACATGAAAGCTGCAACCGATGCCAGCTCCACTGCGGCTTCGAGCCGACGGCCGTCGATGACACGTTCTCGCATCCTCTGAAGGCGCTGCGAGTCGCCTTGCGAGGCCCCAAGACCGAAGGGGACTTCGCTCCCGACTTGGCCGCACCACCCGAAGAGCCCGTCAGGGCGAGCGTGCGTTGATCTGGTTGCCGAGATCTGTCGTCTCGGTGATCGTGCTCCTCGCCGTTTCGGCCTGTGCCAGCACGACTGATGTCCAACCTCCGAGCGATCTCGAGAAGAGCCTGCGCGAGGCGAAGTTCTTCGAGCCGCCTTCCCTGGGAGACGCCAGCCGCGATGTCGACGATCTACCGGTTCTCGAGCTCGAGCACGAGGACATTCGTGGCGGCGCGATGTGGTTCGCTCTCGACGGCTCTCCGGAGGAGGTCTTCGAAGCACTCCTCGATTTCGAAGAGGCGGCCGGCCATCGCTCTTGGGCGAAGGAGTTCGACGTGCTCGAGCGAGTCGATGACCGCGTCGTCGCCCGCTGGCACTTCGAGGGAAAGATGGGCATCAACCCCGAGTGCGTCCTGGTCTTTGAGCCAGTGAAGCTCGGCGATCGGCGCATCATCCGATACGAGCAGCGAGAGACCAGCTTCGGGCTGGCGGCCTTCTTCGGCGATTACCAGATCGTCCCGGTGAAGGACCGGCCGAACCGATCGATCCTCGGCGAGCGGGTGTTCATCGATAGCGGCCTGTTCTTCGTAAATGCATCGGAAGAAGACATCGCCGACGGACTACGCGAAGACGCCCGGCGGCTGCGCGAATGGATGAAGGAGCGCTCAGGCCGATAGGTCATGCTGCGCGAGTCGATCGGCGATCGGTGCAATCGGACCCCAAAGTGGGACATCTGTGCCGGGAACGGATTGCCCAAAGTGGGACATCTGTGCCGGGAACGGATTGCCAACTTCAGAGCTCGATGGTCTTGCCCGTCTTCACGGACTCGTCGGCGGCGAGGACGATGCGGAGGCTGTTGACGGCGTCTTCGAGGTGGTCGGAGAGGTCCACTTCCCCTCGGATCGCCTTCAGGAAGAGCTCCTGCTCCCGGCGGCAGAGCTCGTCGTGGTCGGGCTCGTCGGAGGTGTCGACCCAGTGATCGGGCATCTCGAAGCTTCCGTCCGCCTTCCGGGCGGCCAGATGCACCTTCAGTGAGCTGGTGCTCGTGTGTGAGTCGATATTCGACGAGTCGCTCGCCCGCTCGCCGGACCGGTCGACGATGCTCACACAGCCCTTCGGGCCGACGACGTCCTTCACGAAGTAAGCCGTCTCGCTCATCATCGGGCCCCAGCCCGCCTCGTACCAGCCGACCGAGCCGTCCTCGAACGTCACTTGGAGATGACCGTAGTTGTACATCTTCGGGTCGATCTCCTCGGAGAGCCGTGCGCCGATCGCACTCACGCGCACCGGCTTCGAGCGCGTCATCTGACACATCACGTCGACGTAGTGGACACCGCAATCGACGATCGGCGACATCGACGCCATCAGGCTCTTGTGTGTCTCCCACTCGGCGCCCTTGCTCTGCTGGTTGAGGTTCATCCGCATGACGAGCGGCTTCCCCAGCTTTTGCGCCTCCGTGATGAACTGTGTCCAGGCCGGATGCACCCGCAGGATGTACCCGATCACGAGCTGACGGCCCTTCGCCTTCGCCATCGCGACGATCTCACGCGACTGTTCGACCGTCTCAGCGATCGGCTTTTCGAGGAAGACATGCGCTCCGGCCTCGAGGCTCTGGATCGTCAGGTCGGCGTGGGTGTCCGGATAGGTGTTGATCGAGACCGCGTCAGGCTTGGTCTCGGCGAGCGCTTCCTCGAAGCTCGAGAAGGTCCGCAGACCGCCGCCGAGCTCTTGGGAAAGCTTTTCCCGGCTCTCGGGTTTGCGGCTGACCAGGCCCACGATCTCGAAGTCGTCCATCGCGTGGTACGCCCGCGCGTGCGACGACCCCATGTTGCCGCAACCGACGACCAGCACACCCAGCTTGCTCATGACATCTCCAGAGGCGCGAAGGGAAGGGCTCGTTCCGGGCCGCATTCTAGCGAGCCGCCGTCTCGTTCACGAGCCACGATTGCCACCAGCCCGACGGTCCTGGTTGACGCGACCCGAATTCGGGGAGTAGCTGCATCTGTCGAACAGGAGCCCTCCGATGGAACTTTCCAAAGCGATCCAACCGGTCACCGCTCTCGAAACGCAGAGCGAGGAGTTCATTCAATGGGCTCGCGAGACCCGCCAGCCGATTGTCATCACTCAGAATGGACGAGCCGCAGCCATTCTGCATGACATCGAGAGCTACGACCGGACGCAAAAGGCCCTGCGCCTCTTGCAGCTTCTTGCGGCCGGAAACCGTCAGCTGCAAGCTGGCCAGGGCCTGACGCTGAAGGAGGCGGAGCGCCGAATCCAAGACGTGCTCGATGCGATTGGCGAAGAGTAGCTCTCCGCGTCCTCACTTCATTCCGCGCAGAAGTTGCGCAGCGCCCACCTCCCTGATCGCCGACCGACGATCTGATCTCACGCCCGGTAGTACTGACCCGATGGCGGGCTGGCGAGGAGCTTCATCGCCTCGATCATGTTGCCAGACGGGATCTGGTGGCGCGCGGCCTGGTGGGCTTCGATGCTGTCCCAGACCTCGATCACGATCAGCCGCGACGCGTCATCGTGGCGCTGTAAGAGCTGACAGGACCGACAACCCTCCGCCGCTCGGATCTCCGGCAGGATCGACTCGACCAACGCTCGAAACGCCTCGCCCTCACCTTCACGGGCGTGAAACTCGTTGATGCGTGTGATCGTCATGTTCGTCTCCTCGAGGGGGTCAGCGGGAAGCCCATAGAATCCTCTCGCGGCGCAGGCAGCGCAACCCTCTGGAGGAACACGTTCGACTCATCTCGATTCCGCGTCTCGTACCGGCGGCTTCCGGCTCGTAGTCAGTCAGAGGCCAACCGGATCAAACGAAACGAAGGACCGAGCATGATCGATCGACAGCGCTGCTTCTCGTTCCCCCTCGTCCTGGTCATCTTCACCAGCATCGGATCGCTCGCCTTCGGTCAGGCGACGTTCCGTGGCGACGCGGCCCGCTCCGGCGCGTATGACGCTTCGCTGAACGCCCGGAGGCTGGCGCTCCGCTGGCGATACCAAACGCAGGGACCGGTGCGATCCAGCCCGGCCGTCTCGGGCTCGCTCGTCGTATTCGGTAGCGACGACGGCTCGCTCCATGCCGTGAGTATCACCACCGGCGCTTTGGCTTGGACCTTCGAGGCGGGCGGTGCGATCAGCAGCTCACCGGCGATCGCGGGCGACACCGTGTACGTCGTAAGCGCGGACGCATCGGTCTTCGCCGTCGATCTCGAGACCGGCGTCTTGCGCTGGCGCGTCGGTCTCGGCGAGCCGCTTCCCTGCAAGTGGGGCTACGACTACTGGCTGTCCTCACCGATCGTCACCCGCGTGGGTCTGGTCCTGGGATCCTCCGACGGCCGCGTTCTCTGCCTCGACGTCGAGACCGGCGCGAGCCGATGGAGCCACGACGCGGGTACTCGGCTAGTATCATCGCCAGCGGTCCGGGACGATACGATCTTCATCGGTGGCATGGACGGTCGACTTCGTGCGTTGGCTTTGGAGTCCGGCGAAGAGAGGTGGACCTTCGAAACAGAAGGAGCGTCCATCGATCTCGAAGACGCAGGCTATGACCGCCGATCGATCGTGTCGTCCCCTTCGGTCCATGGAAGCCACGTCACTTTCGGTAGCCGCGACGGTAAGCAATACTGCGTGGATTCCGCATCCGGCGAGCTTCATTGGAAGGTCGGTCATCCGGTCTCATCGATGCCGGGCGCCCCTCAGGTCAGTTGGGTGGAGGGCTCTCCGGCGACCACTGCCGAGGCCACCTACATCGGGACCTCCGACGGAGCCTTCGCCTGCGCACGTGCGCTCGAGAGTGGTGACGAGCTCTGGCGGTTCGACGCCGGTTCACGGGTCAATGCGTCGCCTTCGGTCGCGGGGGATCACCTTCTCCTCGGGACCGGAGCAGGCTGGGTGCACGTCCTGGATCGCGCTACCGGAAACGAGCGATGGCGCTTCCGGACCGGCGACGCCGTCCACTCCTCGCCAGTCGTCGCGAGCGGCATCGTCCTCGTCGGCAGCGATGATGGATCGCTGTACGCTTTCTCCGACCTCGACTCCGAAGGTCAGCCGCTTCCAGAGCGGGCGGTCTACTTCGAGAAAGGACCGGGAAGTAGCTGGTTCCGCGGGGCGGGTGATCTGGCAACGGTCTTCGAGGAGAGAGGCTTTCGAGTCGTCGGCTCGATCGACCTGGCGCGTCGGCTCGAGGACTGGGTGGAACGCGCCGAGAAGGCGACTCTCGTGTGCGCCTCCGACATGCTGCCCGCCGATGTCCTCGACGACCGGCGTCTGCTGCGGCGATTCCTCGAGGGCGGCGGACGCGTGATCTGGGTGGGTGTCGCACCGCTCGCGTTGGAGCTCGATGGCAATGGTGGTGTTCGGAGGACTGCCGCCGCGACCTCGCGCGAGGTGCTCGAGTTCGACTCGAGCACGCTGAGCCCCATCGCCGGCGAGGAGCGCCGATCGGTCGTGACCGAAGCCGGCCGACGAATGGGACTCCCGGACTGGACGCTCGCCTCGTTCCCCGTCGACCGACAGGATGTCGATGTCGTGTTGACGGAAAATTCCTCCGGTCAGGCCACGGCTTGGGTGAAGCAGATCGGCGGGCGTGGCGGAGCGTTCATCCGCGTCTGGGGCCGGGAGCGGAGGATGGCGGATACTGCGTGGATCGTGCGGATTGCGGAAGCTCGGTAGGGCGCTCTCGGATCGCCGGATTCGGCCGGTCTCGATGTCGGACCAAGCTCTTTCGGGGATGCTCTCACCAAGAGACTCGGTCTTCGCTCGGCTTGGGCACTCCCTTGGGAAGCGGGTTCCGTTTCACCCCTGTAGGCTCCGCCGGTCTGCCGGCAGGGGCGGGGCTGACTGCGAACGCCGCATTCGGACCGCCGGCTTCAGCCGGTCTCCGTGACCTCCATCCAAACGCCTCGGAGAGAGCCTGGACCTCGGGTCCGAAGCTCCGTGTCCAGGACCGCTGTATTCACATCAAGCTCGAGAACGAATGCAAGCCTTACTGTCCGTAGGCCCGAAGGGCCGGCCGCGTACAGCCCCAGGCGGGGCCGGTCCTCCGGCCCGAGCCTGGGGCAGGGTATGCAATGATGATGTTTTCATCACGCGCCCTGAAAGGGCGCGGGTGGGTGTGTCGACCCGGGGCGACGGAAGCCCGAAACCCAGGCCTTCGGCCTGGGCTACACGCTGCCGGGCCTTTGGCCCTGGGCACCCAGGCCTTCGACCTGGGCGAGAAGTCGAAACCAAGAGGCCCAAGCTCGCTTGGGAAAGCCCGGGGCCGCACGGAGTGCGCTGTCGTCGCACGGCCGCCCCGGCCCAAGCTCACTCGAGCAGAGCTCTCGCAAAAACACCCGGTCACCGGCTCGCTCGGCTTGGGCACTCCATCGCCCTCGGGCCCAGTTTCACCACCTGTATGCTCCGGCGCCGCGCCGGGGGCGGGGCTGATTTGAAACTAGATCCCGCGCGACCCAAACCAGAGCCCGCGCGACCGAAACGGGAAGCGGCTACGGTGCTGGGAGCCGCTTCCTCGACGTTGCCGACGATCGAGCCAGAAGGTGCCGAGCAAGGGGCCGCACGGAGTGCGCTGTCGTCGCACGGCTGCCCCGGCCCAAGCTCGCTCGAGCAGAGCTCTCGCAAACACACCCGGTCACAAGCTCGCTCGGCTTGGGCACTCCATCGCCCTCGGGCCCAGTTTCACCACCTGTATGCTCCGGCGCCGCGCCC
>JAVJTD010000075.1:0-7227 GCA_040219065.1 Planctomycetota bacterium | reverse complement strand
GTCGAGGCGGCGCAGGGAGCTTGACGCAGCAGGCATGGGTAGATTCGGCGCCGCAGTAGATGGCTCGTGAGATATCCGGGTTAGGCCACGGAGTCTCGGACCTGAGGTCACGGTCCGCTCCGATGTGCTTGGAAGGAGGACACGGAGACCGGCTGAAGCCGGCGGTCCGACTGTCGTGGGGCTCGGACGGCCGGCTTCGCCGCCCTCCATCATTCCATCACGGCGTTCGCCAGCGAGGCCGCGATGATCTGCATCCCGGCGGCGTTCGGATGGATGGGGTCCATGAAGAGGTCCTCGCCGGCGGCTTCGCGCCGGGCGAGCTCCGCTCGAAGGTCGAGCAGGGTGACGTCTTCTTCCTTGGCGATGCGACGCACGGAGTCAGCGTACTGGTCGCTGATCGGGTACTTCTCGACCTGCTCCCTCGCGACGGGCGGCACGATGACGATCGGCCGGATGTCTCGCTCCCGGCAAGTCGCGATCATCTCGCGGAGGATCCGCTCGAATTCGCTCGGCTCCACTCGCCGGCCGAACTTCGCCTCTCCCTGCGCGAAGAGCTTGTTGTACTCCTGCCGAGACTCGAACTGATCGGTGATGCCGAGCTTCGTGAGACCGAGGGTCAGGAGCTGATACAGGCGCAGGTCCTTCAGCACCCGGTGGTAGAGCGGCAGCTCGAGGCCGCCGTCTTCGAGCTCGCCGCGCGCGAGGTCCCCCATCTCCATCGCCGGCGTGTAGTCGTTGTAGGCACCGAAGTAGAGGGTCACGACATCGGGGCGATAGGCGAGGACCTTGTCCTGGAGCACGCGCTGACCTTGGAAGATCGAGTAGCCGGGGCAGCCGGTATTGAGCACCTCGAAGCGCCGTTCCGGAGCGATCTGCTTGAGGATCATCCAGAGACGACCGGGGTAGGTGTCAGGAAACCGGAGCACCTTGCCGAAGCCGATCCCGTACGTGCACGAGTCGCCGAGGCAGGCGATCCGGGTGACACCTTCGGGCTTGTCCCGTCGCACGGCGAAGCCGTTCTCGGGGATGGGCTCGAGCTTCTCCAGGACCGCTGGATCGAGGTCGGCCAGAACCTCCCGGCCGACCTCCCGGAATCCGTCGGGGCTGATCCGGTCGACGTTGCCGGTGACCTGAACGCCCGGGTTCGGCTCCCAGAAGACGCGCGGGCTGATGCGATACTGATCGGTCTCACCGGCCATCGTCTCGTGGAACTCCGGCCCGAAGAACTGCATGTCGAGCCCGGTGTACCGATGCTGGAACCCCACTAGCCGCAACGTCAGCTCGATCCCCCCGAAGACGAAGAGATTGACCAAGAGGGCGAAGAAGAGCTTTCGGCGCAGCGTCATGGGCTCTGATCCCGAAGGGTTCGTTACAGGCGTCGCGCCGAGTCTACCGTGCCGTCCTGGCAAGGCAATGCCGCCAGGCCGCCTGGATGGCGAGCTCCGTGAGATTCGGGCGGCGGCCATTCGAGGCGTCTCGTACGATGCGCGCCATGGATTCCGCGGGCACTCGTCGACTGTCATCGTCCTGGAGAGCGAGGATCAAAATGAATCTGGATGAGAGAATCGATCGTTTGGAAGCCGCCAACCGCAGGCTTCGTTCTCTGCTGGTCCTTTCGCTGCTGGTGGCGGTCGGCTCCCTCTGCTTGCCCGCCTTCGTGGGGTCGACTGCCGAGGTGATCGAGGCGGAGCGATTCGTCGTTCGGGACAAGACGACGGGCCGCGTCCTGGCAGAGCTGGGCATCTTCGCCGATCGATCCGTGAAGGGTCGGCCGATCATCCCGGGCCACACCGCGGGTCTGCAGGTCTACGACCATCAGGGTCAGGCTGAAGGATCGCTTGCGTGCTTCTACGGAGTGCATCTCGACGGCGGTGAATGGGGGAAGGAAGGCGTCCCCCATTGGAGCGAGCCCATGTCGATCCTCTTCGATCGGCGCCTCGAGAACTACGTGATGATCGGCAAGGGCTCCGTCAGTTGCGTCAGTTCGGAAGGCACTCGCTCGGTGTTGAGTGATTCCGGGCTCTCCTTGTATGGGGCGGCCAAGAGCCGGGTCTCTCTCTCAAGAGGCGACGACGGTCGGGCGATACTGCGATCCACCGGCGAGCTCGGTGACCTGATCGGGGAGCTGAAATGAGCCGAGTCCAGTAGTCGAGGGCGCTGCCGAATTCTGCTGCGTCCTCTTGGCGTCGCTTCCGTCTCTTCTCACGGTACAGAGAAACGAGACTGGAGGACCGAAGCATGAAGCCATCCACGACCACCCGCCTTCACGTCGGGCTAGCGACCTCGCGCCTCGAGGCTGCGATCAGCTTCTACGCGGCGCTGCTCGGCGCTGAGCCCGTCAAGATCCGACCTGGCTACGCGAAGTTCGAGCCCGATGATCCGGCGGTCGAGCTGTCGCTCAACCTGAGCGAAGCGCCCATCGACACCGGGAGCGTACACTATGGAATCCGGGTCGCCTCGGTCGAGGACGTCGACCACTTCGCCGAGCGGCTCGCCGCGAGCGGATACGAGACCCGGCGAGAGGATTCGGTGGAGTGCTGCTATGCGACTCAGACGAAGGTCTGGGCCGATGATCCCGATGGCCACCCCTGGGAGGTCTACGTCGTCCTCGATGCGGATGCCGAGAGGAGAACGTCGAAGGGCTCGATCTGCTGCGAGTCGAAGGGGTGCTGCGAATGAACGACATCTCGACGGATGAGGTATGGCGCCAGTTCGGTGATGGCCTCCTGTCCTTCTTGGAAAGACGAGTGCGAGATGAGGAGCTCGCCAAGGACCTGTTACAGGAGACCTTCATTCGGATCCACCGGGGCTTGGATGGGCTTCGGGATCAGGGGCTCCTCCGCGTCTGGGTGCATCGCATCGCTCGCCATGTGGTGATCGACCACTTCCGCTCGGCACGTCCGGTGGATTCTTTGCCCAGCGATCCGCCGATGGATGTGGACGATGAGAACGTCAACGGCGAGGTCGCCGGTTGGCTGGAGGGCCTGATTCGGCTGACGCCCGAGCCGACCCGAACCGCGCTCTGGCTCGCCGAGGTCGAGGGCCTCCCCCAAGCCGAGGTCGCTGAGAGGCAAGGCCTATCACTCTCGGGCGCCAAGTCTCGCATCCAGCGCGGCCGAGCCTTGCTCGAGGCGATGCTCCGCGAGTGCTGCCATCTCGAGCTCGATCGACGAGGCAACGTCCTCGCCTACGAGCGGCGCGGTCAGTGCTCCGCCTGCTGCCCGGACGAGAGCTGACCTGAAACTAGGTCGCGCGCGACCGAAAACAGAGCCCGCGCGACCGAAACGGGGAGCGGCTGCTGAGCGGGGAGCCGCTTCCTCGACGGTGCCACCGATCGAATTGGGAGGCGCAGAGCAAGGGGCCATTCGGAGTGCGCTGTCTTGGCGGCAGTGCGCCCCGGCCCAAGCTCGCTCGTGCCAGCTTCCACTGACAGACCCAGTCAAAGGCTCGCTCGGCTTGGGCACTCCATCGCCCTCGCCCTCAGGCCCAGTTTCACCACTGTATGCTCCGCCGGTCCGCCAGCGGGGGCTCCGCTGATCTGAAACTAGTCACGTCGTCGTTCGGACCGCCGGCTTCAGCCGGTCTCCGTGTCCTCCATCCAAGCGCCTCGGAAAGGGCCCAAACCTCACATCCGAAGCTCCGTGGCTCGATGCTGACGGGTGCGATCGGACCGCCAGCTTCGAAGTTGAGAATTGGAAGTTGAGCCGTTGAACGTTCCAAGAGGGGCCCAAGCTCGCTTGGGAAAGCCTTCACCGACAGACTCGGTCTTTGACTCGCCCGGCTTGGGCACTCCATCTCCCTCGGGGCCGGTCTCGGTGTCTTCCAGCGGAACGTCTCGGAAGAGGCCCAGACCTCACATCCCGCGAGGGATCAGTCGTCTTCGCCACGCTCGATCTCGAGCACCTTCGCATCGGTCGACACCTCGACCTCGACGCGCTCGCCATCGGCCTCACCGACGAGCTCGTAGACCTTCTGACCGTCTTCGGTCTCGGTGTAGGCCTTCGAGAAGACGACACCGGGCACGGCGGCTTCCGCGGCGGCCAGGATGTCTGCTGGTACGTCCTCGAGAGCGATCTCCTCTTCGTCGTCTTCGTCATCGTCATCATCTTCCTCGTCGCCGGACTCGACCTCGATAACGTCACCGTCGGCCGTGACCTCGACCTCGTGACGCACACCGTCGAGCGTTCCTTCGAGTCCGTAGACGACGCGACCCTCTTCGGTCTCCCGCTCGGCCCGGTCGAACGTGACGCCGGGGACGGCCTTCTCGGCAGCGGCCAGTGCTGCGGTCGGCACTTCGTCGAGGGGGATGACCTCCTCGTCGGTCGTCGTCAAGCCGCCAGTCTCGAGCGAAGATTGCTCCGGCTCGGAGGTCTGGCATCCGACAAGCAGTATCCACGAGGACAGGAGCGCGGTCAGGCGAATCATCACGTCAGGATCCTCCGGCACAAGGTTCGTGATTCGAGCGTCTTCATCGACGCCACGATTCTACCTCTTCCACCTGAACAGGACGTGAACGCCTGTCGATTCCAGAGGTACCTCGCGCTTTGCGGGCTTCGTCTTTGGAAGTCGGAATGGCTCACGTTAGAATCCGGCCGTCTCGAGTTCGGTTGGACGATGGGAGGGTCGCCCCGTGATGAGATGGCTCGACGCGTGTGCTCTGGGGTCCTGGCAATTCGAGGTCGAGTGGTTGAGCACCGCCGACACGTTGTTGCTGCTGGCGCTTGGCTTGGTCGTGCTCGTTTCTTGGATCGCGAGGATCCAGGACCGTGGCTCGCTCGCTCGGCTGCTGCACGATCCGGTGCTCGAGGAAGAGCTCGACGCGGTCGAGGCGCCGGCGTCTCTCTTCGGCTCGGTGCTGTCGTCATTGACCGAGGGCGTCGCCGTCTTCGGTGAAGAGCGTAGGCTCCTCATGGCCAACTCGAGCTTTCGCGAGCTCTTCGATTGTCCGCCGGCGCAGCACCTCCCCGAGACGGCCCGAAACGTCGAGCTGCGGGCCTTGGTCGACGAAGCCTTCGCGAAGCGGACGCGCATCGAGTCGCACATCGAGCGCAGTGAGAAGGACGGCGAGCAGCGCATCGAGGTGACGGTCTCACCGATCCGCGACGAGTCGGACCGGTTCCTCATGATTCTGCTCGTTCGCGACGTCACCGAGCGCCATCGCCTCGAGGAAGGCCTCCGTCACGCGCAGCGCATGGAGAGCGTCGGCTCGCTGGCCGGCGGCATCGCTCACGACTTCAACAACCTGCTCGGTGGCATCCTCGGCTACGCCTCCTTCGTTCGCCACGAGCTCCCCAAGGAGTCCTCGCTGGTCGAGGCCGCGCTCAAGATCGAGGCCGCCGCTTCGAGGGCCGCCGAGCTCTCCGGGCAGCTCCTGACCCTCGCCCGCCAAGAGCCGGCGCGCCGCGAGCCCGTCGACGTCAGCCTACTCCTCGGCGATGCCGCTTCGGTGCTCGAGCGAACACTCGCCCACGAAGTCTCGATCGAGCTCGAGTGCACCAAGGATCTCCCCGCCGTCGAAGCCGACCAGCCTCAGCTCTTTCAGGTGTTCCTGAACCTCGCCGTCAACGCCCGCGACGCCATGCCGCGTGGCGGTACGCTGAGCCTCACTGCGCACGCCCTCCATCTCAACGAGCGCGACTGCCGATCGCGCCCCGGGCTGCAACCGGGAGAGTACATCTTGATCCGCGTATCGGACACGGGCGTCGGCATGAGCCCAGAGACGCTGGCGCATCTCTTCGACCCGTTCTTCACGACCAAGGAGCGAGGCCAAGGCACTGGGCTGGGATGCACGATCGCCTACCAGATCGTTCGCGCCCATGGCGGTGCGCTCGAGGTGCGAAGCGCGCCACAGCGCGGGACCACCTTCGACATCTACCTGCCGGCCTCGCGTCGCCGCGTTCGCCCGACTCCACACGAGACCACCGAGCTCGCGCGCGGTCAGGAGACGATCCTCGTCGTCGACGACGAAGAGATCATCCGTCAGCTCGCCCAGGAGATCCTCCAGAAGATCGGGTATCGGACGCTTGCCGCGAAGGATGGCCTCGAGGCGATCACGCTGTTCCATCAGCACCGCGACGACATCGACCTCGTGCTCCTCGACCTGGCAATGCCGCGCATCGGTGGGCTCGAGGCCGCGCGCCGCATCCGTTCGCAGCGCTCCGATGTGAGAATCCTCCTCTCGACGGGCTTCGGTGACACAGGTCACCCCGAGTTCGCCTGCGTGCAGAAGCCCTACAAGATGGAAGACCTCGCCAGCGCGGTCCGCAAATGCCTCGATACCGCGGTCCGTTGACGCACGCCTGGCCTTGAAGGTCGCGGTCACTGGAGGCACCGGCTTCCTGGGTCAGGCGCTGGTCGAGGTCCTGCGAGCAGCCGAACACTCGGTCGTCGCGATCGCGCGGGGCGAGAAGGTCGCGCCCGAAGGACTCGAGCTCCGCCGAGCCGATCTCGTCGAGGCGTCGAGCTGGAACGGTGTCTTCGACGGCTGCGATGCCGTGATCCATGCAGCGGCAGGGATCGCGTACGAGCGGCGAGCGCGGGCCTGGCTCGAGACGGTGAATGTGGAGGGGACTCGCATCGTCTGCGAGGAGGCACTTCGCGCTGGCGTAGAACGCTTCGTGCACATCAGCTCCGTCTCGGCGATCGGCGATTCGAGAGACGGGACACCGCTCGACGAGGAATCGCCATTCACGGCCGAGCGCTGGGGCATCGGCTACTTCGAGACCAAGCGCGACGCCGAGCAGGAGATCCATCGCGCGATCAGCCGAGGGCTGCCCGCGACGATCGTCAACCCGGGCGCGATCTTCGGTCCGAGCTCGGTCCGCGCCAACACGAACGAGTTCCTGAAGGCGATCGCTTCGGGTCGCCTGCCGTTCACTCCGCCCGGGGCGCTCAGCCTCGTCGATGTTCGGTCCGTGTCCCGCGGTGTGATCCTGGCGATGGAGAGCGGCGTCGTGGGACGCCGATACCTGCTGACGACCGAGAGCCTGAGCTTCGAGGAGCTCTTCGATCGCGTGGCGAGCCTCGGCGGGCGAGCGCGCTGGCGACCCCGCGTTCCCGAGGCGAGCTTGGCGATGTTGCGGATGATCGCCGCGACCCTCGAACGGCTTCACTGGACCCCCGCCCCGTTCACCCGAGAGAGCCTGGCCGCACTCTCGACCCCCCCCCCCTTCACCAGCGAACGCGCCCGAAGAGAGCTCGGCTGGACACCGACTCCCCTCGACGACG
>JAVJTD010000062.1:0-22788 GCA_040219065.1 Planctomycetota bacterium | reverse complement strand
ACGCGGATCGTGTCCGGGTCCGTCCGTGGGCCCGCTTCGACGTCCCACTTGGCGGGGTCACAGGCGTTGGGGAGAACATGGACGTCAGGGTTCAGCTCGCCGTACAACTCGGCGAGCTTGTGCCTCGAGACGGTCAGGGCGTCGCAGTGCCGGAAGAGCTCTTTGATGAGCTTCACGACGGGCGCGCCCGGCTTGTACTTCTCGTAGGCGGGCGAGAGGCGATCGACGTGGAAGATGTCGTCGTCGCAATCGATGATCAGTCGTCCTCCGGCGATGTCGCGCGCGGACAGGGCCATCAGGGCCTCGGCCGGATTCTCGATCCGGGTCATGTGGAGGACGTCGTAGCGTTGGAAGAGCGCGAGGTAATCCGAGAAGCTCGGCGGGAGCTGGCGTCCCGGCTTCCCGGTCACCGGGTATCCGGCGGCCGTGAGTGGGGCATGGATACGGTAGTACCCGACGCCTCCGTAGGTGATCTTCTGCGGAGGCGCCGGAACCGGCGAATGGAGGGAGCTGGCCGCCTTCGGGCCACGGTCGAGTCGAATCCGGTCGGTGTAGAGTCCCAGTACTCTGGGTCGCGACATGCTTCGGAGTCTTCCTATCAGTGGCGAAGGATCCCGATCGGCCGACCTCAGCGCTGGGCTGGGTCAGGCCGCGCGGTCAGGCGCTCGGATTATCCGAGGAGCTGGAGAGCGAGGTTCGGCTGGGCGTTCGCCTGAGCCAAGATCGCAACACCGGCCTGCTGAATGATGTTGTTTCGCGTCAAGTCGGCGGTCTCACGCGCCACATCGAGGTCGCGGATGCGCGACTCACCCGAGCGGAGATTCTCGGCGAGGATGTTGAGGTGCGAGACGGTCGAGGTGAGGCGGTTCTGGATGGCACCGAGCGACGCGCGGTAGTTGTTCACCGTGTCGAGCGCGGAGTCGATGGCGGTGATCGACGCTTCCGGATTGCCGGCGCTTCCGATGTTGAGGGAAGAGATGTTGAGATCGTCCGCCCGCATCGACTGCAGCGTGAGGTCGAGCGTGTCGACGCTCGCCGTCGTCTGATCACCGATGTGCAGGGTGAGCGTCGCCGAGGAGCTGAGGACATCGACGCCGTTGAAGTCGGTCGCCTGGGAGATGCGGTCGATCTCTTCGATCAGGGACTGGAACTCGTTGTTGAGCGTGTCCTTGTCCGCATCGGAGGTCGTATCGGTGTTGGCCTGGATGGAGAGCTCGCGCAACCGGACCAAGATGTTGCTGATCTCGCTGAGTCCACCTTCACCCGTCGAGACGAGCGAGATGCCGTCGTTGGCGTTTCGCGCGGCCTGATCGAGCGACCGAGCACGAGCGCGCAAGCGCTCGGCGATCGCCAAACCGGCAGCGTCATCACCCGCGGACGAGATACGCAAGCCGGTCGACAACTTTCGGAAGTTGCCGGACAGCCGCTCGGACGTGCGCGCCAAGTTGCGCTGCGCTTGGAGCGACTGAATGTTCGTGTTGATCCGGAGTCCCATCGTTTGCCTCCATTCGCACCGGATTGCGCCGGTTCGCTATCACCTGATCGGGCGATCCCCTCGCAGAAGTGGAGAGGAACACCGCGATTTTCGAGTTCGTTTGGCCGCTTCAGCTTCCGCACCTTGGCTCGCCGATCACTGAGCGAGCGCGGGAGTCGAGCGGATCCAACCGGGTATTCTCGGCGGCTCCGGCGAGACTTTAGGACGCGTCTTCTGAGCGCACTCGCCACTCGGGTGCTCGCCAGATCAACGATCATTCCTCCAAATGATCATCGTCTCGACGGCCTCAACGATCTCCGCACTCGCCTATCGGGAGCGTCGCAACGACTTGGACGCTTCCCGGTCACAACCTGCCAGGACTGGGACGTTCGCGTAGGCTGCACGGGTCGAGACGTCCCTCCAGATCTCGTGGCCGCACGCCCCGGCCAAGATTTTTTCAAGTTTCCGACCGCGGCCTCGAAGGCCCTCGACGCCGCATCCCGAACAGCTTGAAGCGCCCCGGCTTCCGCGCGTTTCCCCCGCTTCTCCTCCACCTCGCCGGCCGCCGTTCTCCGCATTCCGAGCACGGCCCTCAATGTCTGCCTCGCCCCATGCCGATCAGGGAGTGTCCGCGGATTCTCGAGTGGATGAAGGATCCGGGACTTCGACAGCTCTCTGCGGTCAGGCAGGCGATGATTCAAGAACCTCTGCTGAGCGACAACGCCGAGTCGACGATCAACACGCTCTTCCAGGCGCTCGGATTCGCCTTGCTGTGCGTGCTCTGCGTCGGCGTCGGCGCCGTCTTGATCATCCGAAGGCTCACGCAGGGCAGCTTCCTGCGCGGCCCACGCAATCAGCGGCTCTTGAAGATCGTCGACTCGGTGCCGCTCGGCGGACGCCGGGCGCTCACCGTCGCGCGCATCCACAACAGCTTGCTCGTCCTCGGCGTCGGTCCCGACAACATCCAGCTCCTCGTCGAGATCACCGAGGAGGACCGAGAGACACCGGCCGTGCACGACTTCGCTCGAGAGCTGCGCCGCGAGAAGCTCATGGCCGCCCACGAGATCGAAACGTGAGCCGCACCCGACTCGCCCTCATCCTCCTGACCTTCCTCGCCTGCGCTTCCCCCGCGCTCGCTCAGGAGTCCAGTGAGTTCGGAGGCCAAGAGGAGTCCGCCCCTGCCACCGGAGGCTCGGCTCAAAAGAGTGAGCCTGGCGAGAAGCCATCGCTGATATCGATCCAATTCCAGGACGGACAGGAGACGGGAGACACCGTCGCCTCGGCGGTCTCCATCCTCTTCCTGCTCACCTCGCTCACCCTGATCCCCGCGCTCCTCCTGACCCTCACCTCCTTCACCCGCATCGTGATCGTCCTCTCCTTCGTGCGCCGCGCGGTCGGCATCCAGGAGCTTCCGCCGAACACGATCATGACGGGCATGGCGCTGTTCCTGACCTTGTGCGTGATGTCACCGACCTTGGAGGCGATCTACGATCAGGCGCTCGGGCCGTATCTCGAGGGCGAATTGGGGATGTCGGATGCGCTGAAGAAGGCGGAGCCGCCGCTTCGGGAGTTCCTGGGGAGCCACGTGCAAGACCAGGACGCCGAGCTCTTCTCCCAGATCACGAACTTGCAGAGGGAGCCTTCGAGCGACGCGCTCGAGAGCAGCCTGCCGAAGGCCGAGGAGCTGCCGCTGACGGTCTTGATCCCCGCCTTCGTGCTCAGCGAGGTGCGGGTCGGCTTCCAGATGGGCTTCGTGATCTTCCTGCCCTTCCTGGTGATCGACCTCGTGATCGCGAGCGTCCTGATCTCGATGGGTATGTTCATGCTGCCGCCCGTGGTGATCTCGACGCCGCTCAAGATCCTGCTCTTCGTCTTGGTCGACGGCTGGAGCCTTTTGATCGGATCGATCGTCCGAAGCTTCGCCGTCTAGGGGCCGCGCGATGAGTGAAGACACGATCCTCTATCTCATCAAGCACGTGCTCGTGACGACGGTCGTCCTGGCCGCGCCCATCTTGGTGCTGGGTTTGACGGTCGGGTTGCTGGTGAGCATCTTCCAGACGATCACGAGCATTCAAGAGCAGAGCATGACGCAGATCGCCAAGATCCTGACGATCATGGGAGCGCTGTTCTTCTTGACCCCCCTACTGTTGCGCTACCTCGTCGAGTTCTCGATGACGGTGCTGGGCGATCTGGGCCGCTGGGTGTTGAACTGAGGAGGGCCCGATGGAAGAGCTCCTCCCGATGATGCAGAAGGCCGCACCCATCCTCGCCCTGACCATGGTGCGGCTCTCGGCGTTCCTCCTGCTCGTGCCGGTCCTGAGCGATCCGGGTCCTCCCCGTCAGGCGCGCCTGGCGCTACTGCTCGTGCTCGGGGGCGTCGTGTTCGCCATTCGCGGCTTCGGGATGCGCGACCCCGTGCCCGACTCCTTCATCCTCGGCGCGATGTCCGAGATGGCCACCGGCCTGTGGATGGGGTTCATCCTCCGCACGTTGTTCGAGGTGGTCGCCTTGATCGGTCACATCATGGGCTTCGAGATGGGGCTGGGCTTCACGGCCGCGGTCGACCCGATCAACGGACAGCAGAGCATCGTCATCACGACCCTGTATCGCTACACGACCGCGCTCCTCTTTCTCTCGAGTGGCGCACTGCATTCGATCCTGCTCAGCTTGGTGAGCAGCTACGACATCGTCGAGATGGGCTCTTTGGGCTTCGAGCGATTCACCGAGCTCGCCTGGCAAGCCGTCGAGCTGTTCCGAGTCACGCTGCACATCGGCCTCGCCTTGGTAGCGCCGATGCTCATCGTCTCTTTTTGCCTCTCGATCGGCATCGCGCTGCTCGCCCGCATGGTCCAGGGCTTCCAGGTCCTCGAGCTGGGCTTTCCGATGCGCATCCTCGTCGGGTTCCTCGTCGTGTGGCTGAGCTTGCCGCACCTTCTGCCCGCACTCAACGCGCTCTTCGAGCAGATGAACACTCGTCTGATCGAAGGCCTGCAAGGCTCCTGAGCCTGAGGAGCGGTCGTGGCGAAGGACGAGAACGGCGACAAGACTGAACCGGCAACCGCAAAGAAGCGCGGGGAAGCGCGCCGCAAGGGACAGGTTGCCAAGAGCAAGGAGATGGCGACCGCCTGGCAGATCCTGGCATTCACCGCGATCTTCGCCGGGATCGGCCCCGAGATCTTCTTCAGCCTCGGGGATGTGGTGAAGGCGGCGCTCACGGCCATCGGCGAGCCGCTCGACAACTACTTCGAGGACGGCGGTCACACGATGATCAAAGACCTCGTCTCGCAGGTGGTCGACCTGACGCTTCCGATCCTCATCTGCAGCGTGCTCATGACGATCTTCTTCGGGCTCCTCGAGACGAAGTTCCTCTTCGCGCCCGAGAAGCTGATCCCCGACATCAAGCGGCTGGATCCGATCGGCGGCTGGAAGAAGTTCTTCTCGTTGCGCGCCGGCGTCAAGGTCATCTCCGCCATCTTCAAGATGGGCATCCTCGGGCTCATCCTCTGGTGGACGCTCAGCACTCAGTGGACGCTGTCCCAGGCGCTGATGGAGGGATCGGTCGAGAACAGCGTTCCCTTCCTGGGTGACACCATCTTCAAGATCCTGCTCCGCGCCGGGCTGTCGCTGCTCGCGATCGCGATCGCCGACTTCTTCTATCAGCGCTGGCAATACGAGAAGGACCTGCGCATGTCGAAGCAAGAGATCCGCGAGGAGAACAAGCAGTCGGAAGGAAATCCCGAGGTCAAGCGACGCATTCGGCAACGGCAGCGCGACTTCTCACGCAACCGGATGATCGCCGAGGTCGAGGAAGCCAGCGTCGTCATCGTCAACCCGACCCACTACGCGGTGGCGATCCGCTACGACGAGGTGCAGGACATCGCACCCAAGGTCATCGCCAAGGGGCAAGGGCACATCGCACTGCGCATCCGCGCCGTCGCCGAAGAGCACGGTCGACCGATCCTCGAGAAGCCCGAGCTCGCCCGGCAGCTCTACCGCCAAGTCGAGGTCGGCAACGAGATCCCCGAAGCGTTCTACGTGGTCATCGCCGAGATCCTCGCCCACCTGATGTCGAAGCAGCCCGCGCGAGTGTGAGTCGGAGGAATGAGCCACAGAGGACACAGGGGACACGGAGAGGGTTCAACACGGAGCGCACGGCGGACACGCAGGGGATTCAACTCGGAGCGCACGGCGGACACGGAGAGGATTCAACACGGAGCGCACGGCGGACACGCAGGGGAACATTTCAGAGGGGAATGAGCGCACAGAGGAGGTCACCCTTCCCACGCTGTTCACAAGACCATCAAGGCCTGGTGTCTCACCACACGTTGGCACACAGGGCTCCCCCTTCGTGGCCTCGGTGCCCTCGGTGGTTCATTCCTCCGGTTCAGATATTGGCCCGTTCGGTCGATGAAGGGGATACGCCGATTCGGCGGAGCGAGGGGGAGAGGATCCGCCCTTCGTGGACCCAGCCCTGACGAGCGAGCTCTCACATGCCCGACCCACTGACCGCACTTGCGGACGCCGATTCCGGCGCCGAGCGCCGTCGCATACGCGACGTCGTGCTGTCTCTCGGGGTGGTGCTCATCCTCGTCACGCTGATCATCCCTTTGCCGGCGTTCTTCCTCGATCTCTTGCTGGCGCTCAACATCTCCAGCGCGATCGTGATCCTCCTCGTCTCGCTCAACATGCGCGAGGCGCTCGAGCTCTCGACCTTCCCCTCCATCCTCCTCTTCTCCGCTCTGTTCCGATTGTCCCTCAACGTCGCCTCGACTCGGTTGATCCTCCTGCGCGGGGATGCCGGTGAGACGATTCGGGCATTCGGCAACTTCGTGGTCGGTGGCGAGGTCGCGGTGGGAATCGTGATCTTCCTGATCTTGGTGGTCATCCAGTTCGTGGTGATCACCAAAGGTGCCGGGCGCATCTCCGAGGTCGCGGCCCGCTTCACCTTGGACGCGATGCCCGGCAAGCAGATGGCCATCGACGCCGATCTCAACTCGGGCCTGATCACCGAGGAGGAAGCCCGCGAGCGGCGCAAGCGCATCACCGAGGAGGCCGACTTCTACAGCGCCATGGACGGTGCCAGCAAGTTCGTGCGCGGTGACGCGGTCGCCGGCTTGATCATCACCGCGATCAACATCGTCGGTGGCCTCGCGATCGGCTTGCAGCAAGGCCTGACCGTCGCGGAGGCGCTACCCAAGTACACGATCCTGACGATCGGTGACGGCCTCGTCAGCCAGATCCCCGCCCTCATCCTCTCGACCTCGGGCGGTATCATCGTCACCAAGGCCTCGACCGACACTCACCTCGCCGACGAGCTGTTCGGCCAGTTCCAACGCAAGGCCCAAGCGCTCGGCGGCGGCGCGCTCCTCCTCGCCAGCCTCGCCCTCGTCCCTGGCCTGCCGACCCTGCCCTTCCTGATCTTGTCGGGCGTGCTGGGCGGCCTTTACCTGAGCAGCCGCCGCGCCAACGAAGCCGAGGAGGAGGCCGAGAAGGAGCGGGCCGAGGCCGAAGAAGACGACCAGGCAGTCGATCCCGGCGAGATCGACGAGATCCTGAGCGTCGACCGCATCAGCGTCGAGGTCGGCTATCGCCTGATCCCTCTGGTGCAGGAGCAGGATCAAGGCCTCATCTCGCAGATCACCGGCATTCGCCGCGAGTTCGCGCGCTCGCTCGGCATCGTGGTGCCGCCGGTTCGCGTGAAGGACAACATCCAGCTCGAGGCGTCGACCTACCGCATCCTCCTCGCCGATCACGAGATCGCCCGCGGCTCGCTCGTCGTCGACCACTTCCTGGCGCTCGACCCCGGCATCGCCGAAGGACCGATTCCCGGGCGAGAGACCGTCGACCCCGTCTTCGGCCTGCCGGCGAAGTGGGTGACGGCCGCCCATCGCGCCGAGGCCGAGTTCCTCAACTACACCGTCATCGATGCGCCGTCGGTCTTGATCACGCACCTCAAGGAGGTGCTGAGGCAGACCGCGCACGAGCTGCTCTCCCTCGACGACGTGCAAGCGCTCAACGACGCCCTCAAGGGCCGGGCGCCGACGACCGTCGAGGAAGCGACCAAGCACATCAGCCTCACCGAGATCCACCAGGTCCTGCGCAACCTACTCCGCGAAGGCGTCTCGATCCGCGGGCTCCAGTCGATCTACGAGGCCCTCGCCCAAGGCGGCGCCAAGGAGCAGCGCGACGTCGAGTCGTTGACCGAGACCGTCCGCACAGCGATCGCCCGATCGATCTGGGAGCCGCTCCTCGATCGCGATGGGCATCTGCCCGTGCTCACCTTCGAGCCCCAGCTCGAGAGCCGGTTGATCGAATCGACCGTCGGCCCCGCGCCCCAGCCCATGCCTGCGGAGTCGCTGCAGCGCTTGGCAAACGAGATCCAGACCCAGGGCGCCGATCAGGTCTCTCGCGGCATCGATCCGGTCGTCGTGGTGCGCCCAGCGATCCGCCGCTTCCTGTGTGAGATCCTCCTGGGCCAAATCCCGAGGCTGCCCGTGCTCTCCTACTCGGAGATCAGCCAGGTCAGGCGCATCGAGAGCGTCGGCATCATCCGCCTGAGCGCCGTGACCGGCGAGCAGGTGATGGCGGGACAAGCCGCCGGGCTCCAGCGGCCGACCCCGTGAGTTGAAGTGTGCGCCGAACCAGAGCCCGCGCGACCGAAACGGGAAGCGGTCACCGAGCTGGAAGCCGCTTCCTCGACGTCCCTGACGGTCGAGCGGAGAGGCGCAGAGCAAGGGACCACTCGGAGTGCGCTGTCGTCGCACGACTGCCCCGGCCCAAGCTCGCTCGTGAAAGGTCTCGCCGACAAGCCGGTCCTTGGCTTGCTCGGCTTGGGCACTCCAATGCCCTCGGGCCCAGTTTCACCACTGTATGCTCCGCCGGTCCGCCGGCGGGGGCTCCCCAGGTCTGAAACTACAGGCGCGGCTGATCCCGATCAGGCTTGCAGGATCTCGATGTCGTAGCCGTTGGGATCCTTGACGAAGATGTATTGCGAGGACAGCTCGGGACGCGAGCGCCGGTACCACATGCCCTTGGCTTCGACGGTCTGGATGACTTTCTCGAGGTCGTCGGTGTGGAAGGCCAAGTGACCGAACTGATCGCCGAGCTCGTAGTCGTCCTTGCCGTGGTTGTATGTGAGCTCGACGTGGTAGCTCTCGCTGTCGTCAGTCAAGAAGACCAACGTCGCCTCGTCGCCGATCGGCTTCCGCGAGACCTCTCTCAGGCCCAGGAAGTCCGTGTAGAAGTCGAGCGTCCGCTCGAGGTCCTTGACCCGAATCATCGTGTGTGCAAGCTTCATCGTTGTCTCCTGGCGAACGGCGATGGTCACGGTGGAGGCGACCCGGTGGAAAATGCCAGCTAGCCGGAACGCTCCCAAGCGTCAAATCAGGTCGAGGTGGCGGCGGCTCTCGAGAATGCTCATCGCAGGCCTGGTCTTGCTCGCCGTCGCGCTCGTCGCTCTGGGCTACGTGCTCTCGAACGCGATCGTGCGTCCGCCCCGAGCTCCCGTGGGAGACATTCACCCGGTCATCACGTTGGCGAGCGGCGAGATCATCGTGCCGCGACCGGTCGAGTTCGAGAACCGTCGTGGATTGACGATTCGGGGTCACTACTGGGCGCGCCCCGAGCGCGGTCCCGCCATCGTCTACGGTCACGGCAACGCCTCGAATCGGCTCTCCGTCCTCGACACGGCCGATGAGCTTCTCGAGCAGGGCTTTCAGGTACTCGCCATCGACTTCGCCGGTTGCGGCGACAGTGACGGGGACCTGATCACGCTCGGGTATCACGAGTGGCAGGACCTCTCGTGCGCGTTGGACTGGATCGAGATGCGGCCCGAGGTCGATGCGCAGCGCCTCGCGCTGTTCGGCCGCTCGATGGGGGCTTCGGCATCCCTTCTCTGCGCGACCCGAGACGAGCGCGTCAGATCGCTCGTCCTCGATAGCCCGTTCGCGGATCTTGGACAGCTCTGCCGCGAGCAAGGTCGGAAGATGGGGCTCCCCGAGTTCCCGTCTTGGTCGGTCGTGCGTCAAGTCGTGCGGTGGCGGGCCGGCTTCGATCCTGCCGAAGTCGTTCCGATCGAAGGGCTCGAGAGGCTCGATGTCCCGATCTTGTTGATCCATGGCGAGAGCGATGAGCTGATCGGGATCCATCACTCCGAGCGAGTACTCGCCGCCCGTCCCGAGCTCACCGAGCTCTGGCGACTACCCGGCGCCCGACACAACGACTGGCGCGGGGATCGATACGCGGATCGCATCGCGACGTTCTTGAGCGAAACGCTGAGGCCCTGAAGCTCTCACGACCGTGTCAGCGAAGCTCCTTGGCGAGGCGGCGGATGGTCTCGTCGTCGAGGCGATCGAGCTGCTGGAAGAGGTTCGCACTCGGCACGAGCTGGCTCAGGGCCACTTCGTCTTCGGCGAGGGCTTCGAGCAGCTCATTGACGAGGCTAGAGAATCCATCGGAGTGGGGCGGGGCCACATCGGGGTAGGGGAGGTAGGACGCCGCATGGGACAGCGCCAACCCAGGTGAGGTCGAGTCGCTCAGTGCCAGGCGCTGTGCGCGTCCCTCGAGCGCGGCGCGAATCATCGTCCCCGAGAAGAGGTGGCTGGAGAGGAACCCGATTCCACGCCACAGATTCTCTGTGATCGGCATGAAGAAGGCGATGTCGGCGAGGTGGCCTTGCTCGTGAACGGCCACGCCGTCGTAGACCAGCTCGAGAGCCTCGTTCCACGCTTCCCGGGGCGGCAGATCCGCGAGCCCCAGCCGCGCCGCGAGTCGCTGCGGTACTCCGAGTGGCTCCCAGGTCGCGAGTCGGTCCTCTTCCGTCTCTGCCGGCCAGGGCTCGATCTCGGAGACGTCGATCGCCAACGGCCAGGGGCGCGTCAGCTCCCACGCGGTGCGACGCACCGAGTCGATCTGGACGTAGTAGAACCCCTCGAACGTGGCGCCAGCGTACTCGGCCCCGGCCGCTTCGGCGGCACCACCGAAGGACTGGCTCTCGCAGACGATCTCGTCGAAGTGAAGCACCTCACCCGCGCGCTCGAGACGCACGTCCTTTCGCTTGGCGACGAGGCTCATCAGGGTCGCCTGGACGACGCCGCCGGTCTCCTGACCGAGCAAGAAGAAGCGATTGCGCTCGCGAAAGTACTGCATCAGCCCGGAGCCGGCCGGGTCCAAGAGCTCGCCGATCAGGAAGTACGATTGGCGCGGCGGATCGCCGACCACGTCCTCGCCCAGCGTCCGGAGCGAGAGGCGACGGATCTCCTCGACGACCTGGTCGAGCGAGCGAGCGAGGTCGGGGCGCTCACCCGCATACATCGAAGTGAAGAGCTGCTCGAGCTCGTGCTCGAAGGCCAGGTGTCGCCCGACCCGGTCGATGGCGCGATCGAGGTCGGGACTCGCCTCAACGAGGCGGGCTCTCGCGAAGACGTGGCTCGCTTCCTCCGACCAGCCGGTGGCGTCGAGCTGCTCGCCCAAGGCCTGGAGATCTTCGGTGGACCCGGACTCCTCGGCTCGAGTGATCGCCAAGGAGAGCTCTTCGAAGGGGGCACGCAGCACGTTGTCGGGTGCATTCCACAGCGAGTCGGGGATCGTGCGACGCCACGCATCGAATCCGGCGCGATACTCGCCCGTCAGGAAATCCAGCCGGCGCATCTCGGGTAGAACGGCCGCGGGAGATCCACCCGCCTCGAGCGCTTGGCGAAAGCGCGTCAGTGCCAAGAAGGGCCGGCCTAGCCGGGCGAGGTAGTGGCCGAGGCTGGTGAGCGCCTCGTGATTGGGTCGGGCGCTGCTGGCCCTCTGGATCGTGTCGAAGGCACTCTGCCAGGCCGACTCGTCGCCGTAGCGAATCAAGATCGCGCGCGTCTGGCGGTGGCACGATTCGCCGAGTGGATTGCGCCCGAGGGCTTCTCGGCAGGCGTCGAGCGAGGCTTCGCGATCGCCGGCCGTCAAGGCGAGTCGGGCTTCGAGGAGTGGTCCTTCTTCGGAGAAGATCCGGACGGCCGACAACAGGGCGGCTGCTTGTCTGGCTCCCGGGAGATCTCCCTGCACCTGCAGCAGGCTGGCGTACGCGATCCAGGTGTCGGCGATGCCCGGATCGCTGGCGAGGGCACTGCCGAGCAGGATACGGGCCGAGTCGAGGTCGCCGTCCCCGATCGCCATCGCGCCGAGGCCGTGCAGCGCCCAAGCAAAGCTCGGGTCCAATTCGAGGGCTCGCCGAAAGTGACGGCGCTTCGGCTCGGGATCGTTGAAGAGGCGGCCATACAAGTAATGGGCGGCCGGGTCTTCGGGGCCGGCCTCGAGCTTCGCGCGGTACTCACGAAACAGGCGGGCTTTGCCGGCGCCCCGTCCGAGCAGCTTCTGGTAGGCGCGGTGGAGCTCGATGTCGGTAGGAAACTCCTCGAGGGCCCGCTCGTATGCAACGAGAGCGGCCTCGTGCTCGCCACGGTCCTCGAGCCGCTGGGTCGGGAGCCAAGGCGGCGGCACTCGTGTCTCGGCGAGGGTCATCAGGTCGATCGGGTCGAGCGGCGAGCTTCGGCAGCCGGTCAACACCAGAAGCAAAATGAGGGAGAGGAGGGTTCTGGAGTCGTTGGCGTTCACGAGCTCTGCTGACTAAGATGGCGAGACCCGGCGGCTCGCAACAAGACGTCGGACACGAAAGACCTACCGCACTCGAAAACTTTTACCGGAACGAACGGAGACGTGAAAGCCGCTCTCGCCCTTCCCAGCTCGAGCTTTGCGCGGAGGAGAACATGAAGTCCGTGATGACGTGGGTCCTGATGGTCGGGATCCTCATTGCACTCGTCCCCGACGCCGACGCCCAGAGGCGCCGCAACAATCCACGAACCGGCGGTGGAACCGACACACCCCCGAAGCCCGTCTCGGCCGGAGACATCCAGATCCCGTGGGCGAATAGCTACCGTGGCGCCCTCGAAGAGGCGGCCGCCCGGAACGCGCCGATCCTGGTCTTCTACCTGCAAGACGGAGAAGAGGGAAACGAGCGCGTCGTCAGCAAGGTCCTCGCCAACAAGTCGATGACCGAGCTCTCCGATCGCGTGATCTGCATGATCGCCAGCACGGCCGACCACGGCGAGGTGGAGGTGGAGACCGAGGACGGCGCGAAGAAGATGGTCTGCAAGCGCTACGGCCACCTCTCCAAGAGCGAGCGACGTCGAGCGGAGATGGAAGTGCGCATGAAGTTCTTCCAGACCAACCCGATCAAGACCCCGCTATACCAGCTCATCAACCCCAAGGGCGAGGAGATCTGGGCCAAGGAGGTCGATATCGACATCGGGGACTCGGCCGGCGAGCTCGTCTCGGTGGTGATGAACGACCTCAAAGCGCTCGGCCCCAGCTTGAGCCGTGAGGAGTTCTGGCGAGCCCAGCGGCTACTCGAGGAGAGCGAGGACCTGATGGCGCAGGGTGAGTACGCGGAGCTGATCCTCGCACTCGAGCCTTACGCGAAGGACTCACGGAAGCTGGGGGCGGTCAAGCAGCTCCAGGACCTCATCGTCCAGGTCGACAAGGCGGCGCTCGGTGCCGTGGAGAAAGCCGAGGCGATGATCGCCGATCGGAGGGTGATCGACGGCATCCTCGACCTCGAAGAGCTCGCCGAGGCGTTCGATGGCCTGGAGACCGGAGACGCGGCCGAGGAAGCTCTCAAGAAGCACGAGAAAACCGACGCGGTGAAGGCCTTCCGCTCCGAGCTCAAGGACGAGCGCAAGGCGATCAAGCTGCTCGAGAGCGCGGACGAGCTCGCCGATCGCGGTCGGTTGGCGTCCGCCCTCAAAAAGTACAAGCAGATCGTCGAGAAGCACGAGACTACGCGTGCGGGCCGAGAGGCCGCCGAGCGGATCCGCGATCTCGAAGGTTGAGACCCGAGAGCGCTCTGGAGATCTCTCCAGAGCGCCTCTCTACTTTTGAAGGTTTGAATCAATGTTGATCTGGGCGGGCCTGGCCGTTTGGCTGATGGGAGCGGGGCAGGGCCTCTGCGAAAGCGAGTACCGCGCCGAGTCGTTCCGGCTCGAGCGGAAGGACGGAAGCTCGCGTGAATACCGGTACCTCGTCCTCGAGCCACTCGAGCGTGAGGAGGGCAAGACTTACCCGGTGGTCCTCTTCCTCCATGGGGCCGGTGAGCGAGGCGACGATCCGCGGCTCCTGGAAAAGCACTTCCTCGATCGCATCGTCGAGTCGCCGGTTCGCGAGCGGTTTCCCTGCTACGTCATCGCTCCGCAATGTCCCAAGGACGACATGTGGTCCCGCACCATCTGGAGCAACCGGGAGTCCTCGGAGCAAGCGAAGGAGCCGACCGAGGCGCTCGCCGCGGCCTGGGCGATCTTCCAAAAGGAGATCGAGCGCCTGCCGGCCGTCGACCCGTCGAGGCTCTACTTGACCGGCCTCTCCATGGGCGGCTTCGGAAGCTGGGAGCTGGCGGCGCGTCATCCCGAGACCTTCGCGGCCGTGGTCCCGATCTGTGGGGGCGGTGATGAGCGCCAGGCCGAGCGACTGATCAATGTCCCGATCTGGGCCTTTCATGGCGCCAAGGACGAGGTCGTCCCGGTCGAGCGCACGCGATCGATGATCGCGGCCATCCGCAAGGCAGGCGGTGAGCCGCTCTACACCGAGTTTCCCGAAGAGGGCCACAGCTCCTGGAAGCCCGCCTATCAAGACCCCGACCGCGCCATCGGCTGGATGTTCGCCCAGAAGCGCGGCACACCCATGAAGAAACCAGCCAATAAGGTCGGGGGCGATCACTGAGACCAGTGATCTGAGAGTTGCGCATTCGGAGCGCCGGCTTGAAGCCGGCGGTCCGAATGTGAAGAGTCAGCCACGCCCCCGGCGGCGGACCGGCGGAGCATCAAGGTGGTGAAACCGGGCCCGAGGGCGATGGAGTGCCCAAGCCGAGCGAGCCGGTGACCGGGTCTGTCTGCGAGGGCTTTCCCAAGCGAGCTTGGGCCGGGGCGCAGCGAGACAGCGCCTTCCGAATGGCCCCTTGCTCGGCACCCCTCCGCTCGATCGGTGGCAGCGTCGAAGAAGCGGCTCCCAGCTCGGTGACCGCTTCCCGTTTCGGTCGCGCGGGGCTCTGGTTGGTGGCAGGTTTCAGATCGGAACGGGAAGGATCGTCACAAACGAAAGGGGGAGAGCCGCGAGCGCAGCGACCGGTCCACGCCGATTCCGTGGAGGGTCGTTGCCGGTAATCGACCGGGCGAGGATCGAGTCCGACCGGCGACTCCAAGAACCTTCGAGCGTAGCGAGACTCTTCTAGAGAAGGCTCGCTACGCTTCGCAGTTCTTCAGGTTGGCGATGAAGCAATAGGATCCTCCCCGAGACTCTACCGGCAGGGACCCTCCCCGGGCCGAGCGAGGACCGATCGCTCCGCTCACGGCTCTCACCCCACTGTCAGTCGAGGCCCTCCTGGTCGGCGCTCCCGCATGTTTCAGATCAGCCGTGCCCCCGGAGCATGCAGATGCTGAACCGATCGGAGCCCGAACGGGTCCCTGGCACTGGGTTGGGAGCTCGCAGACGCACGCAGAGCTCGCCACCCATTCAGTGGGGCCTCGTGAGGGACGACGCGACCGGATCCCGCAGACGATGGCGTGGGAACGTTCCGACGCCCTGACCGACGGGCACGTCGAATCGTCCCTTACTCATCGCCAGACGGATAAGGTCCTCGCCGTGTACCTCGCCGTCCCAATGGCAACGGCTCCGTGTCAGGGACCCGTGCGGGCTCTGGTTTCAGATCGACTACCGGCACGCTTCCAGGATCTGATCCTCTTTGATGTCGTCGCGGATGACGACCTCGCCGATGCGGGTCGGCAAGATGAAGCGGAGCCGTCCGGCGAGGATCTTCTTGTCCTGGCGAACGGAGACGACGAGCTCTTCAGGGTCGATGTCTTTCGGGACGGCCGTCGGCAGGCCGAGGCGGGTGGCCACTTCGCGAATGCGCTCGGCGACTTTCTCGTCGGCCGCTCCAATGCTCGCGGCGATCCGGGCGGCGACGACCATGCCGATCGCGACGGCCTCGCCGTGGCGGATGCCGCCATAGCCGAGGCGATTCTCGATGGCGTGCCCGACGGTGTGGCCGAGGTTCAAGATGGCGCGTCGACCCAGGTCGCGCTCGTCATCGGCGACGACCTCCGCCTTGATCTCGCACGAGCGCACGACCGCGTGGATCGTCGCGGCGTCTTCGCCAGTGCGCAGGGCTTCGGCGTTCTCGTCGATCCATTCGAAGAACGGCTCATCGCAGAGGACACCATACTTCATCACCTCGGCCAAGCCCGCGATGCGCTCGCCGGCCGGCAAGGTACGCAGCGTCGCGACATCGGCGACGACCAGCCCCGGCTGATGAAAGGCTCCGATGAGGTTTTTACCAGATGGGTGGTTGACGGCCACCTTGCCGCCGACCGCGCTGTCGACTTGGGCGAGGAGCGTGGTGGGGATCTGGACGAGGGGGAGGCCTCGCTTGAAGGTGGCGGCCGCAAAGCCGGCGACGTCTCCGACGACACCGCCGCCGAGGGCGAGGATCGGGGCGCTTCGATCGAGACCGGCCTGGGCGAACGCGTCGAAGAGCTCGCTCAGTGTTTGGAGTGACTTGGTCGCTTCGCCCGGCTTCAAGACACAGCTCGTCGCGACGGTGTAGCCTCGTCCTTCGAGCGCCTCGCGCAAGCGCTTCTCGTAGTGCCCGGCGACGGACGAGTCCGTGACGATCGCGACCGGGCCCGGCGGGAGGCCGGCGGCCTCGAGACCGACCGATAGGGACGAGAGCAGCTCCGAGCCGACGTAGATCGAGTATCTCGAATGAGGCAGCGCGACCGAGACCTGCCGCGCCAGTGACCAAGCGTCTTGAGTCATGCTTCCCTCCCTCGGTGTCCTGGCTCAGAACACGCGCCGCGTGCGCTTCTTCTCGAGGAACTTCTTGCGCATCTCCTCGGAGCGCTTGCGCTCTCGAAGCCCGAAGAAGATGAAGAGCACGGTGACGATGAGGACGACGAGCGCGACGGCGCCCGTCACGTAGACCATGCTCTCGTCGGGCGGCGTCTCGAAGAGCTCGGTCTGCACCGCGACGACCAAGGGCGCGATGTTGAAGGCGTTCTGCTCGGTCTGTCCTTGCGTGTCGTAGCCGTACTTCTTGAAGAAGATGCCGCGCACGGTGACGAGGTCCCCTTGACGCACGGGCGGCTTCTCGAGGAAGACGACGTACTCGGGCTTGCGCTTGGTGTTGATCAGGATGCCGCGGTAGAGATAGTCCTGATCGATGGACGGGATCGGATCGTAGACCTGGCGCAAGTACTGCAGCCGACCGAACAGCTCGACCGGCTCACCGCGCCACTCCTGCGGCTCGCGGAGGAGCTCCAGCCCTTGGATCTCGGTGTAATCGAGCGCGTCCTTCTCCTCCTTGGAGAGCTGATGGACGTAGCCGAGCAGGCTCTGGTACGGGACGGGCTCGAGGAACCGCGAGTGATCGATCTTGGTGTCGGGATCGCTGTCCTCTCGAACGTCGAGGAACAACTCCGGCGTGAGCTCCTCGGGTGGCTCGACCGTCTCGAAGCCGCGCTGCAGGGTGCGCCCGACGATGTAGGGCGAGCGATCATAGACGGTGTCCCCCTCAGGAGCGGTGTCCCAGAAGAGCTTGTAGAAGAAGCCCTTCACCCAGCCCCTTTGCCCGGGCTCGATGTTCGGTGTGCGGCGCCGCGTCGCGAACGTCCAGACCACGCCGTCGTCGTCGCGAAGGTGCCCTCGGTACTCGATCACCTCGTCGCCAACGACCTCCCGCACGTCGAGCAGCTCGCCCTGGACCTGGATCGCCTCACCGCGATAGGCGTCCGGGTTGGCGCGGATCGCCTCGGCGGAGACGTCGGCGTAACGGCCGAAGCGCTCATCGTCGTCGATCAAGCGGCCCGCGCTGTCGAGCAGGCGCCGGTAGGGCTCCTCTTCCCAGACGGCCATCTCCTCGGTCGTCCGGTCGCGGATGTCGTCCTTCAGCTTCTCGGAGAGGCCCGAGGAGACCTCGTGGCGCTCGACCTTCATCGGCCGCTCGGGCTCGGTGGGGAGCTCCTCTTCGGGAGCGTTACCCGGGAGCTTCTGGATGACCTTGAAGAACACACCACCGACGAGGATCAAGAGCACGATCATCGCCATCAGGCGCACCCGCTCGCCTTGCGAGACGCCAGCGGCAGAGGATTTGGGATTCGAAGGGTCGCGCATGAGTTCTCCGTGGCTTCAGCGGCACGCCGCGATCAGGGATTCGAAGAGACGGGAGCCAGAAGCACTCTCTCTCTCCAGCTCAGGATGCCATTGAACGCCCAGGACGAATCGATGGTTCGGGCTCTCGATCGCTTCGACGACATCGTCCACGGTCTTGCCGCTGATCGAGAGCGACGCTCCGACCGACGCGACCGCCTGATGATGCTTGCTGTTCGTCTGGCAGATCGAGCCCGAGAACAGCTCCGATAAGCGGCTTCCCGGCGCGGCGCGCACCTCGTGACGAGCGAGCTCGTCCGGCAAGTGATGGCGAACGCGATCCGGTCCCGTCGCCAGGTCTTGGACCAACGTGCCGCCCGAGACGACGCCCAAGAGCTGCATGCCGTAGCACACCGCCAACATGGGGACGTCTCTCCCGAGCGCCGACCGAACGAGTCGAAAGTCCGCCGCTTCCTTTTGAGGAGCGACCGGAGTCCAGGGCGCCCGCACCTCTTGGCCGTAGTGCCTCGGATCGATGTCGTCGCCTCCGGTCAAGAGGAGCCCGTCGCAGTGCTCGAGGAGCTGGTCGATGTCCGCAGGTCGACTGAGCGGCGGAATCAGCATCGGGATTCCACCGGCCGCCTCGACGGCCTTCTGATAGGCCGGATAGAGGAACGAGCAGGCTCGCTCCTCTTGGCGATAGTCGCAGTTGATGCCGATGATCGGCCGCGGACGAGCCATGGGATCTGGGGTGTCTTCCCGGGTCAAGGAGCTTGGAAACGGGACAGGGTGTGGCATTGTAGGAGCCTTCCTGAACCGTCTCCAGCGCGTTTTCCGAGCACCTCCCTCCATGTCCCTCCATCTCCCCGATTGGCCGGCGGCCGAGCGGTACCTCGGCACCATCACCGACTACGAGCGCATGGCGAAGCTGGGCACGGGCCTGAAGAAGGTCGACCTCAGCCGGACCCTCGGCCTGATGGCTTACCTCGATCATCCCGAGCGCGCCGTGCCCGCGGCCCACATCACCGGAACGAAGGGCAAGGGCTCGACGGCGATGCTGCTCGCGACCTTGACCGGCTCGTGCGGAAAGGTCACGGGCCTCTACACCTCCCCGCATCTCGAAGAGCTCCAAGAGCGCATCGCGATCGACGGAGTGCCCGTGCCCTATCCCGACCTCGCCCGCCTCATCGATCGCCAGTTTCCCTACCTCGAAGAGCAGCGAAACGCCGGATCCGACGCGGCCCCCACATTCTTCGAGATCATGACCGCCTGCGCGGCCGACTGGTTCCGAGAGCGGCACGTCGATCTGGCGGTCTACGAGGTCGGGCTGGGTGGCCGGCTCGACTCGACGAACGTGCTCTCGCCTGAGGTCACCGCGATCACCAGCGTGTCGCTCGAGCACACCCACATCCTCGGAGACACGATCGAGGCGATCGCGCGCGAGAAGGGAGGCATCATCAAGCCGGGCGTCCCTTTGGTCTCGGGGTGCGAATTTGGCTCAAAAGCCTCGCTGGTACTGGAGTCGATAGTGAAGGACGTCGGCGCGTCGATCTGGCGCCTGGGACGAGAGATCGCGGTCCGTTACCGGCCCGCGGCGGATGGACAGGGAATCCGACTCGATGTCGAGACACCACTGCGGACTTGGAACGACCTGGAGCTCAACCTGCTCGGCCGTTTCCAGTCGCGCAACGTCGCCGTCGCTCTCGCGATGCTCGATCACCTCGAGGCCCGCGATCAGGTCTCGATCGACACCGATGCCGTTCGCGTCGCGCTCGGGCGGGCGCATGTGCCGGGACGTCTGGAGAACCTCGGTGGTGAGCCGCCTCTGATTCTCGATGGGGCCCACACACCGGACTCGACTCGTCAGCTTTCGAGAGAGCTGGACGAGCTCTTCGAAGGGCGGCGCCGCGTAGCGGTGATCGCGATAGCCAGGGACAAGAACATCCAGGAGGTCATCGCCGGACTGCTTCGAGGGACCGCCGCCGCCGTGCTCACGACCGCGAGCTCGCCGCGCAGCGCGACACCCGAAGAGCTCTTTGAGGGAGCCGGCACGCTCTTGCCGGAGACCGTGGTCTTGCAAGCCGATCCAGGACGCGCAGTCGAGGTCGCTCGTGACCTCGCGGGATCCGATGGGGTCGTAGTCGTCAGTGGATCTTTCTATTTGGTAGGCGAGGTTCGCAAGCGATGGAGATCATTCAGGATGTCATCCTGACCGACTCGTTCCTCATGCTCGGGACGATCGCGAACAAGTACCGGCGACTCAGTCAACTCCTCGATCACTACCAGAAGCTGTTCGTCCCGATGGTCGACGTCACGATGTACGACCACGCCGATGGCGAGCAGATTCACGTCTCCGACGTGCTGGTCAACCTCGAAGAGGTGATCTTCGCGCACGAGTTCGTGGACTCGGGCGGCGACATCTTCCAGAAGAGCATGAGCGTCGACGGCGAGAAGACCGAGATCCGCTCGTTCTACAACGGCCGCATCAACCTCGAGCTGCGCGGCTACGTCCGGCAGCAGGCCTACGAGATCAACAAGTACAACAACGGCTTCTTCGTGATGGAGCAGCCGCAGATCAAGGGCCTCCCCGGCGAGGTGCCCGCCGTCACGCGGCTGGTCCAGGAGCTGCCGTACATCATCGTCCAGAAGAAGCGCATCTCCTACGTCTTCGACAGCCAGTCCGTCCTCCAGCAGACGTAAGTGGGCAATCCGTTCCCGGCACAGATGTCCCACTTTGCCATCCAAAGTGGGCAATCCGTTCCCGGCACAGATGTCCCACTTTGCCATCCAAAGTGGGCAATCCGTTCCCGGCACAGATGTCCCACTTCGCAAGGGCGGGTGATGCGTTACACCCACTCCGTGTCTTGCGCCCCTCACCGGCCTATCGCTGACCGCTGACCGACCCTATGATGGGGCTCCAGTCTCGAACCGGAGGCCCGTCATGCCCGAGCGTTTTCATCAAATACTCATCGACGCGTCGCAGAGCATCGGCGAGCGCGATTGGTCCGTTCGCAGCTCGGATCTCGGCTTCGACGGGGACTGGTCGATCTCACTGCAGACCCTGCGAGGCGGCCGCCAAGAGGGAGTGCAGCTCCTCGAGATCGATGCCGGGGCGTTGAAGGTCACGTTGGTGCCGACGCGGGGCATGGGGATCACTCAGGTCGAGCATCGCGGTGAGCGGATCGGATGGCATTCGCCATCGGCCGAGCACGTGCATCCGAGCCAGGTGCGACTCGAGAGCCGCGGCGGGCTGGGGTGGCTGGAAGGCTTCAACGAGTGGCTGGTGCGGTGCGGATTGGAGTGGGCCGGAGGGCCGGGTCCCGATCGCTTCATCACCAACACCGGCGCCGAGGCCGAGATGGACCTCACGCTCCATGGACGCATCGCCAACATCCCGGCCTCGCGGCTGGAAGTGATCGTCGAGCCCGGTGATCCGCCGCTGATTCGGGTGCGAGGTGTCGTCCACGAGCGCTGCTTCTATGGCCCGCGGCTAGAGCTCGAGTCGACCGTCTCGATCGAGGTCGGCACCGATCGGCTACTGGTGGACGACCGAGTCATCAACCGCGCCGCCAATCATCAAGAGATGCAGCTCCTCTACCACATCAACTACGGCTCGCCGCTCCTCAGCGAAGGCGCGAGGTTCCTGGCACCCGTGCGGCGCGTGATGCCGATCAACGAGCATGCGGCGTCTGCGGTGGATTGCTGGGACATCTACCGCGGACCGACGCCCGGCTTTGTCGAGGAGGTGTACTGCCTCGAGCCGATCCCGGATGCCACCGGGCAAGTGCCGGTGCTGCTCCAGAGCGCAGCCGGAGATCGCGGTGTCTTGATGCATCAGCGCGTCGATCAGCTTCCTTGCCTGACGCTCTGGAAGAGCACGGGTGCCGAGGACGATGGCTACGTCACCGGCATCGAGCCCGGCTGTGGCTACCCGCACAACCGACGCATCGAGCGCGCTCATGGCCGCGTCCCGACGCTGGGAGCGGGAGAGGCCCGAAGCTTCCGCCTCGAGTTCGGGTTCCTCGAAGGACACGATGCATTGCGCCCTTGGGTCGAAGCGATCGAGGCGAGCAACGAGAAGTGGTGCCGTCCCGAGCACGAGCCGATGGCCGTCGACGATCCGAGAAAAGCGTGACCCGAGGACCAGCGAGTAACGTCTAGGGCCACCGGAGCCCGGGCCAAACCCGCGCGAAACGAACCAGAGCCCGCGCGACCGAAACGGGAAGCGTCCACCGAGCGGGGTGTCATTGGCTCGACGGTGCCGTCTATCGAGCGGAAAGGCCCCGAGCAAGGGAGCATTCGAAGGCCAGAGCCCGAACCCGTCGGAGTGCCCAAGTCGGAGCGAGCCAGAGGCCGAGTGTGTCGGTGATGCCGTGCCCGAGCGAGCTTGGGCCGGATCGAACGTTCAATGGCTCGACTTTGAAACCGGAGGTCCGAATGACCGAGACCGGCTGAAAGCCCGGCGGTCCGATCCGAGTGGCCCCTTGCTCGGCGCCTCTCCGCCTGATCGTCCGCAATGTCGAGGAGGCCGCTTCCGGCTCTGTGACGTCTTACCGTTTCGGTCGCGCGGGCTCTGGTTGCAGATCCACAGGCTCGGTCTCGTGCTCGCCCGGCTCAGGCAGTCCAGTTATGCTCCGCCACTCACGGTGCGAGCGAATCCTCTCCGATCGAAGAAGGGACAGCGCGTGGCGAAGAAGTCGAAGTCGAGCTTCGAGTGTCAGCACTGCGGGGCGCGTAGCTCCGCTTGGTCGGGGCGTTGCTCGGTTTGCGGGGAGTGGGGCGGCATCGAGGAGACGTCCGCACCGAAGATCGTGCGCGGTGTCGCCGGTCCGTTGGTCGTCGAGCCCCAGACCCTCGCCGAGGTCTCGGGTTTCGAGATCGAGCGCGCGCCCTCGGGCCTGCACGAGCTGGATCGCGTCCTCGGGGGAGGCCCGGTTCCGGGCAGCGCCATCCTGATCGGCGGCGAGCCCGGCATCGGCAAGAGCACCTTGCTCTTGCAGGTGGCGGCGGCGCTGGACGCCTCGGGGAGGCGCGTCTTGTACGTGACTGGCGAGGAGTCGATCCAGCAGCTCAAGCTCCGGTCCGATCGCCTCGGGATCCAAGGCGACTCGCTGCTGGTCGTTGCCGAGACCGACCTCGAC
>JAVJTD010000088.1:0-4281 GCA_040219065.1 Planctomycetota bacterium | reverse complement strand
GGAACGACCTCCAAATACCCCCTGACTTGAAACTACTGGGAGCTTCGACCAGGAGGGCCTCGACTGACAGTGGGGTGAGAGCCGTGAGCGGAGCGACCGGTCCTCAACGGACTCGGCGAGGACCGGTCGCTCCGCTCACGGCTCTCACCCCACTGTCAGTCGAGGCCCTCCTGGTCGAAGCTCCCAGTAGTTTCAAGTCAGGGGGTATTTGGAGGTCGTTCCTTTGATTGCAGTCATCTCGCGATCAAGCGCGGTCCTCGTCCGGACGAAGAGTAACGGGTGAGCATCGCCGGATTGACGGTCTCGGGGCGGGACACGGCGATCGGACGAACGGATGGGCGACATGATTCGGGTCCTGATCCCCGACGGTGAGAGCTACTTCGCCTGCCCCGTCGTCCGTTGCCTGTCGCGGCACGCGGACGTGCGGATCCATATCGCTTCGAGGGAGCGCTGGGTTCCTCAGCGCTTCTCACGCCATTGCTCGGGCTTCCACCGGCTACCCTCGTCCGAGGACGATCGGGCCGAAGAGCTCGTCCGACTGGCACGAAGGCACCACCTCGACGTGATCCTGCCGGTGTCGGAAGAAGGCGCTCAATTCGTCGCGCGCTACCGCGACGCGCTCGCCCCTCGAGTCCGCTCCGCCGGGCCACACGATATTCATCAGATCGAGCGAGCGGTCGACAAGGCAACTGCTCACGAGCTCGTCCGCGAGCTCGGCATTCCGGCTCCGCGGACGATTCGCTTGACCCACGACGACGCATTCGAGACCTCGGTCCGATCGATGCGGTTCCCGGTCCTGGTGAAGGCGCGTCGAGCTGGCGGCGGATCCCACATCCACCGGCTCGAGTCGCGGGAGGCATTGAAGGCGTTCTTGGAAGCGCACCCCGAGATTCGAAACGACTACATCATCCAGCAGTTCCACCGCGGTGCGGACCTGAGCTGCAACGTGCTGTGCCGCGACGGAGAGCTTCTGACCTGGGCCTTCTATGAGGGTCGCTCCCCCGGCGTCCGGCCTTTCGCCCCGCCACTCGAGGTGGAGTTCCTCGAAGATGACCAGGTCCTCGAGCACCTCCGCCGCCTGCTGAAAGCACTCTCTTGGAACGGCGTCGCCGATGTCGACTGGATCCGAGACGCAGAGACCGGCGAGGCGCTGTTCCTCGAGATCAACGCACGATTCTGGTCGAGCCTGCTCGCGGCGCGCGCTGCGGGGATCGACTTCCCCTACCTGGCATGCCGCGCGGCGCTCGGCGAGGAGGTCCTGCCAGCGCCGTATCGCCACATTCGGTATCTCGCCATGGGCCGGTCCGTGCCCCATGTCACGAAGCGGGTGCTGAGCGCTCGTCCTGCGCCCATCTCCATTCGCGACTTGAGCCAGCACATCTCGGATCCCTTGCCATTGGCGGTGCGCCGCTTCCGCACGTGGTGGAACCAGAGATCGCGCTCCTGAAGCTCAATCGAGGTCGACACTCACCCGGGTCACGGGCGCCGCGTCCACGGTGACAGCGACGGTCTTCTCGGTGCTCGCTCTCACGCGAAGGCGATACGTACCCGGCTCGAAGTCGTCCAGGACGATGAGACCGCTCTCGTCTGTCAGCCCGTCGCTACCACTCCATGCCTTCTCGTAGTTGAGCATGTGAAAGGGCCTCGGTAGCTCTCGTCCCTCGGCGCTGAGCACATCGACGCTCGCTCCCGAGACCGGACGTCCGCCGGCGAGCACCGTGACCTCCAGTCGCCTTGCCTGCTGGAGGCGGACCTCTTGCTCGATGCTCTCGCCCGTCCCGAGTGCGAGCGGGATCCTCCGCGTGGCGCGTCCCGGCGCCGACACGACGAGGACGAAGCGTCCGGCCGGCAATCCTTCGATCGAGATACGGCCATCGGGCCCAGCCGTTTTCGCGGCTTCGCGAGGGAAGTACTCCCCCGACTCGAGGACGAAGGACGCGATCGCGCCGGCAAGCGGTTGATCTTGCTCGTCCTTGATGAGGAGGAGCAGCCGCGTCGCGTCGCTCCCGAGCCGGATCTCGCCGAGGTCACTCGGCGCCCGGACCTGCTCGCGAATCCAGTATCGGACTCCGCCCGAGGTCTCGACCTTCGCGAAGATCGCGTAGACGCCTTCGCGCACAGGCCCGAGCTCGAAGGTTCCCATCGGAGTCAGGTCGGTCTTGGCTGACGGCGAGAGGATCCCTGACAGGGGCCGATCCGGATTCTCGCGCGCCAGGCCGAGCTCGATGGATCCGCTCTCGATCTCGAGCCCGACGAAGCGCCCCGTCACCATGGCTTCCGGTAGCCGGATGTCGTGACGATGCTCACCCGTACCGGGCAGCTCGAGCTCGAAGACGATCGGTGCTCCTGAATCGATGCCCACCTGCCTCATGAGCACCAGAACGAATGCTCCCCCACCAGCAACCCCTTCGAACCGGTAGAAGCCCTCGTCATCGATCGGTCGCATCATCGCGCTGCCGAGTGGGCTGACACCGCGACGGTTGCTGAGAAGCTGCAACGAGCCCTCGGTGAGCGGCCCCTCAGGACCGAGCACACGGCCCCAGAGGGTGACATTGCCTTGCGACGCGAAGCGGAGATCGACCTCCTGGCGGTCTGGGCTCGAGGCAATATCGACAGTGAGGGTGTTTGCCAGCGCCTGGCTCGGGTCGCCTTCCGGATCGCCCCAGAAGAATACGTACTGGCCCGGGGTCAGTCCCCCGATCTCGTAGTGTCCTTCGTCGTCGGCGGCCCCGGTGACCGTCGTCTGGTCCTTGTCGTGCAAGCCGGTGATCATCGCGCCAGGAAAGAGCTCACCATCGAGGCGGAAGACCTGCCCGTGGATCGCGATGCCTCGCTCGATCGTGAGCTCGACATCCAGGCCCACCTCGAGCAAGCGGTACGGCCCGAAGACCTCGAAGCGGTAGCCCGGCATCTCGACCGAGAGCCGATACTCGCCCGGCGCCAAACCGGTCAGCTCGAAGAAGCCGTTCTCGTCGCTCTTGGCGCGCTCCCCAGCGGCGAAGTTCTCGACGAAGGCGGTGATTCCCGTAGCGAACTCGCCGACGTGCGCGCCGACCTTCGCGCCTGCGACCGGCAGACCGGACGCTTCGACGATCCGGCCCCGAATCGGGGCGCCCGGCACGAGCTCGATCGTCCAACCTTCCCGACGCTCGCCAGGCGCGAGGTCGATGTCCTGGATGAGATCTTGGTAGTCGGGATGTCGCGTCGTCAACCGCCGGCGACCCGAAGTCACACTCTCGAACACGAAAGCGCCATCGGCGACGGAGCTGACCTCGGTCGGCCCCGGATCGGCACCCGGCCAGTAGATCTTCCCCTCCTCTCTCACCAGGTCATAGACGAGCGACGCCCCCCCGATCGGAGCGCCGCTCTGGGCATCGACCACCCGACCGGACAATCGCGCGCGATGGAAGAGCACGAGGCGGATGTCACTGCGAGGCGGCTTCACGCCATCCAACTCAGCTGAGCGATAACCTTCCCGCGAGGCGACGAGGCGATACGAGAGCTCCGAGCTCAGCTCAAAGCGAAAGGCACCTTCGTTATCGCTTTTCACGGCGGCGACCGAAAACTCTCCTCGAAACACCTCGACTCGAGCATCGGTCACCGGGTCACCGTCCTCGTCTCGTACGAGCCCCGAGAGTGCCGCGGTCTCGCCGGCGACCTCTCGGGTTTCGGAATCCGAAAGCGTGGGAGTGGTGCGCTCCTCGCGGATGGCCTTCTCGCCCAAGTCGTCATTCGCTTTGGCAGCTTCGGCTTTCGACGAGCTCACATCGACCACACCGCCTGGTTCCTGCGGCCCGAGATCGCTTCCCATCATGGTCACGATCAACCAGAGGACGGCGATCCCGAATGATCCGACGATGAGCCAGCGAGCCCAGGTACGCATGCTTCGCCTCGAGAATGGGAATCTGGGATGAGATCGCGGTCGACAAACGAGCGCGAGACGACCGGGTTCAAGTTCGATCGTGAGGATACCCGACAACTCACCAACGCAGCCGAGCTCCGCCCAAGTCGAGCGAGTCGGTGACCAAAGTCTGTCGACGAGAGCTTGCACGAGCGAGCTTGCAAGGCGGCGATGAAGAGAACGAACCTCGCCGAGACTCTACCGGCAAGGACCCTCAACGGACTCGGCGAGGACCGATCGCTCCGCTCACGGCTCACACCCCACTGTCAGTCGAGGCCCTCCTGGTCGGCGCCCCCGCGAGTTTCTAGTTTCTAGTTTCAGATCAACGGCGCCCCCGCCGGCGGACCGGCGGAGCATACAGTGGTGAAACTGGGCCCGAG
>JAVJTD010000061.1:0-9404 GCA_040219065.1 Planctomycetota bacterium | reverse complement strand
GGGGCTACTCGGAGAGCGCTGTCCTCCAGGTGAGGGAGCTCGGCCTTCAAAGTTGAACGTTGAGCCGCCGCCTTCGGACCGCCGGCTTCAGCCGGTCTCGGTGTCCTCCATCCCGGCGCCTTGAAGAGGACCTCGATCTCGGATCCGAATCTCCGAGGCTCGATGCGGGGCCTGGGGGCGGACAGCCGGCTCGAGCCATTGGGCGAGAAGCTCAAAGTTGAGAGTTGTCCGTTGAGCCGTTGGACGTTCGAAGACGCCCACCAGCTCCTTCACCGCGGCGTCAAGACGATCTCGAGTGGAGGCCGCCGTTCGTGTCCCAAGTCGATCGTGACGGCCGTGTCCTCGTAGCCATCACAAGTCACCTCGAGGCGGTACTTCCCGGCGACACCTTGGATCTCCGCTTCGCCATTCTGCCCGCCGAGCAAGCCCGTCCAGGCGCCTTTCCCGAGCGGGGTCGCAGCATAACGCGCACCGGGCAGCACCACGCCGTCCGGTGATCGAACGCGCACGAGACACCAGGCGAGCGGGGAGGGCTTCATGTCGCCGATGTCGACGACCTCGTTCTCGGCGACTTCGATATCGGTCATGAGCGCGACCGAGGCCTCGTTCGTCATCCAGACGTCGTAGGTGCCGGGCGGCAGATCGGTGAACGTGAACGTCGAGTCGATGAGTGCCAGCCCCGCGAAGATGTCGACGTCTCCATGCTGTCGCAACGTCACTCGGGTTCTGTGGTCGGGCAGCACACCTTCGACGTGCCCTCGCAATGAGCCGCCGGGAAGCGAGATCTCGATCGGCGAGCGGCTGGCGACCAATGGGTCGATCGAGCGCCGGTACGGAAGAGCGCCCGACGGCTCCGAGAGAACGAGGAGCACACCCGCACTCGATGGTACCGAGAGGCGAAAGGCGCCGAGCTCGTCGGTGGTCGTGGCGACCTCGGCATTCTGAGTCTCGGTGACTTCGAGGTTGGAGGAGAACGCGACGATCATGTTCGGTGCAGCGCTGTCACCTCGGCGCACCGTTCCGCGAAGCTCGACGAGATCGACGACGGGACCGGCCTTCAAGATCACCTCGAGTTGCCGGGCGTCCGGGGGAGCGAACACGACCGTCTCGGCCAGCACCTCCTTCGGCATCCAGAGTGAGACGCTCGAGGGCCGGGGAGCGAACGCCGTCAACGTGAGCTCGCCCCGCTCTCGGAGCTCGAAGCGGAACGCGCCCGAGGCGTCCGAGTGGGTCCAGCGCGGAGTCGGTCCCAGTTGCAGCTCGACCTGGCAGCCGCCAATGCCCTCGCCCGAAGCATCGAGAATCTGTCCGCTCAGCTCCAAGGGCGCGGGGATCTCGATCTCGACCTCGGTGATCTCTCCCGGAACGATCATGGCTTCCCCCGCCTCGAAGTACTGTCCATCGAGAGTGCGGTATGAGTAAACCACCAATCCGGCAGGCAGGCCTTTGATCTGGAATCGACCGGCCTCATCGACCCTCGCGGAGAATGGGGTGCCGCCTGTGGAGGCGGCGCGGACGCGGCCGCCCTGCTCCGCCACGAAGTCGCGGACCAGGCCCGCCAGGAAGCCGCCTCGCTCGAGTTGCAGCGTGCATTCGTGAGTCACGCCGGCCTCGAGCGCGACCTCGTAATGGAAGGGCAGGAAGCTGCCATCTCCTCGGACCGAGAGCACCGTCCAGCCGGGTGTGACGGCGAGCTCGAAGAAGCCGTCGTCATCTGTCTTCGCCGACATCTTCCGGTAGTGCGCGATCGCGATGTCCAGACGCCGGGGGGACTCGGCGACCAGGATGCCCGCGACAGGAGCGCCGTCTTCGTCGACTACCTGCCCCCGCACGACGGCGGCCGCACTCAGCACCATCTCGTGGTCCATCGTGTCGCTCGGCAAGAGCTCGACGTGGGGCCGGAAGCCCGGCGGAGCCGCCTCGAGCTGGATCGTCGCCTCGGAAGCGATCAGGAGCGCGAACCGTCCTCCTTCATCGGTGGTCCATTCCCCGAGCACCTGATCGACATGGAGCCTCGAGTCATCGAGGTGAGGGAGGACCTGCCTGGCCGTGACCGGGATTCCCGACAGAGGCCGCCCTGAATCGTCCACGACGCGCACGTCCACTCGGCGGAGAGGCTCCGTGGGGCCCAGGGTGATCGTCCGCTCTTCGCCGGGCTCGAGAACCAGCCGCTGCCAGACGGTATCGAGGTGGATCCGGTATCGTCCGGCCGGTATCGGACCCGAGTCGAAGCGATCCTCGAGGATCGGGATCTCTCGCTCGGCGTCACCGAGTCGGTTGGCAGTCGTCCGCTCGAACGTGCTCCCGTCACTCTCGCTCCACAGTGCGCTCTCGGGCTCGGTGTGCAGCGAAACCGCCTTGGCCCGATGAGCGTCCGGGACGGAGCCTTGAACGACATCCCCTCGGATTCGAGAGGCAGCCTCGAGCTGGAAGACGATCTCCGTCGCTCGCCGGGCCGAGATTCGGAAGTCGGCGGCGTGGCTGTCGCTCGCGTGCTGTGCCCGGGCGAGGGCGCGATACTCTCCGGGCGGGAGCCACTTCAGATGGACCAGCCCGTCCGCATCTGCGGGTGGTGCCCGGTCGGGCTGGGGGCGAGGGTCTTCACCGATCAGGCGGGGCACCCGGCCAAGCCGCTGGCTGCCGGGCCGAAACGGTTGCCGGAGCAGCTCGACGGAAGCGCCATGCGCCGGGCGTCCACCCGGAAGGACCACGCGAGCCAGCAGCGAGCCGCTCGCCTTCAGCTCCCATGGTGGAAGAGCCTCGTCCTCGTCGATCGTGAGGATGCGCTGACCCAGCTCGAGGTGATGCTCTCCAATGATGAAAACCTCAAAGCTTCCTGACGCGCTCAGCTCGGCGGTGAAGCTCCCGTCGGTCTCGGAGAGGGTGACGACGGGCGGGGAGTCGTAGCGCCGCCCTTCGGCGGACTCGGAGAAGCGCAGCAGCTCGACGCGAGCGGACGCCACCGGTCGACCGTCCTCGGCGCCTTTCAATTGGCCGCGGATGATCAGGGAGCGCTCGGTCTGCGCCGAGGAGGTGTCTCGGGCAGCGATCGAGTCGTGAGGGTCGGCGAGGTTCTCCCGAGAGGCCGCCGTCCGGTCGGCGACTTCGCGCCCGGTGTCCAGTCGATCGACTGCGGTCGACCGGTCGAGCGCGGAGGTCCCTGGCTCTTCGGGCCAAGCCCACATCACGGCCAGTAGCAAAAGGAGGCCGAAGCCCCAAAGAATCCAGCGATGCATCGATTCGTCCGGTCCTGGCCGAGGAGCTTCGCCGGCTCCTCGGACGCGACGCTTCCCTCTCCGAGCGTTCGTTGATTGTATGGCCCCTGGGAGTCTCGTCCAAGCCTGGACGAGCGGCATTCGACCCGAGCGGAGACCGAGCATGAGCCCGATGTGGGTGGCCCTGGCATTGACCGTGATCTCGTTCCATCAAGCCGACGAACCGGATTCGTGGCGGCTGATGGTTTGGAACATCCAGCGCGGAGCGAACGAATTCGACCACGGCCCCGAGAAGGCCCTGGCCGTGATCCGCGCCGCTGCGCCCGACATCTGCCTCTTGCAGGAGAGCTACGACATCGACGGCGATCGCCCCACGCTAGGCCGCTGGCTCGCCGACCGGCTAGGCTGGCGCGCGTGGCAAGGCGAGAGCCCGCATCTGTGTGTCCTCACCCGGTTCGAGATCGAGGAGAAGCGGTTCCACGAGCCCTGGCACGGCGTGGGCGCGCTCGTGAAGGACGAGGCCGAGCGACGAGCGCTCGTCTACTCGACCTGGATCGACTGGCGAGCGTATTTGCCCTACGCCCTGAGAGACGATCCCGACCAATCGGATGCGAAGCTCCTCGCCAACGAGACCGAAGGCTCCGATCGCGTGAAGCAAGCCGCGGCGCTCTTGGAGCACCTGCGCGAATCGAAGGCCCTCGAGGGCGAGTACCCGCTCCTGGTCGGAGGGGACTGGAACTGTCCCAGCCACCTCGACTGGACCGAGGACGCCGCGAGGCTGTTCCGGTACCGCCTAGCCTTACCACTCCCGGTCAGCCGAATGATGGCCGAAGCCGGTTTCCAAGACACCTTCCGCGCCGTCCACCCCGATCCGACCCGCACCCCGGGAATCACCTGGACCCCCCTGGACCGAGGCACACCCGAAGCCCCGACCCCCGCCGACCGAATCGACCGGCTGTACCTGAGAAACCCCGCCCAAGGCAAAAAGCTCCGCCCAAAGAAGGCCCACGTCCTCCCGAGAACCCTCGAGCCCATGACCATCCCCGCAAAGAACCGCCAATTCCCCAGCGACCACGGCGCAGTCATCGTGGATCTTGAGTGGGGGGAGTGATGGGGGGACTACCGTTCACTCATGCAGTGAATGGCTGACCTCGAGCAGCCGCCAGCGTTTGGCAATCAGTCGAGATCACGGCGAAGCTCGCAATGCGGACGGCCAGAAGGTTGCATCCGCATCCCGGCCACCGGTATTCTCTTTGACCAACCGGCCAGAGGCACTTCAGGAGAGTGAAAGCAGGACGAGTTCGAGATTGAAGGCGGCTGGCAACTCGAAGGCAACTCCCCGGTGAAGGGCACCGAGCGCTGGCTGCCGCTTTACGAGGCGAAGATGATCCACCACTTCGACGACTACAGCGACCGCCCAGCCGGCAGCGAGTCGACCGCACTCCCCGATGTTCCGGTCGAGTGCCTGCAAGACCCGACCTACCCCATCCTCTCCAGCTACTGGGGCCCCGCCGAGGAAGTCGAGTCACGGCTGAAAGACAAATGGCCCCTCGGCTGGCGCGACACCTGCCGCAGCACCGACGCCCGCACCGTCATCGCCTCCCTCATCCCCCGCGTGGGCGTGGGCAACAAGTATCCGCTGATCCTGCCGAGCAACGGCGATCCGGCACTCACCCTCTGCCTCGCCGCAAACCTCACGGCATTCGTGTATGATTACGCCACGCGTCAAAAGATGGGGGGCACGACCCTGAACTACTTCATCTTCAAACAGCTCCCGGTGCCCCCACCCGAGCACTACCGTGAAAACACGCCCTGGGAGCCCGGCACCCCCCTCCGAGACTGGGTCGCCAGCCGGGTGCTCGAACTCGTCTACACCGCCGAAGACCTCCGGGGCCTCGCTGAGAGCGCCGGCTACGAAGGCCACCCTTCCGGTGGGACGAAGAGAGAAGATCCCACCTCCGCAGCGAGCTCGACGCCGCCTTCTTCCACCTCTACGGCCTCACCGAAGAAGACACCGCCTACATCTTAGACACCTTCCCCATCATCAAACGCCAAGACGAAAAGACCCACGGCGACTACCGCACCAAGCGCGTGATCCTGGAGCGCCATGCAGAAATGTCCCGAGGCGATGTCTCGGCCCAGCAACGTGTGGTTACGGACTGAGTGAGGTTCGAAGCTCGAGAGACTCGACACGGAGCGCACGACAATGCGAATCGATCTGGATAGGCCCAACAGCTTCTACTGGTGGTACGACGGCGAAGAGGACGTCTCGACTTGGCGAGTCACCGACTCGGTGATCGGCACGAGCGTCGTCAAGTTCGATATCGATGATCCTCAGACCGGCGACGACTCCCAACACATCGCCTTGAGGCGCCAACGAAATGGCTTCTGGGAGGATCTCGCTAGGGGTAAGCACTACTATCGCGGCGTCCTCGCAAAGACCTCTCGCTCTACGATTGTTTCGGGCACGTTCGTGGAGGACGATGAATGGGAGGGTGTCTTTTTCGCCGTACTCCCGAAGACCACTCCAACCCGACGAGCGCCACGCCGTTCCTGACGCTCTTCGCGATCCTGAGAGCGCGATGCAACATCCCACCGAAGAGTTCGTCTTCCGGCTGTGCCGTAGGAGCTTCCTTGGCATGTGGAGCTACCCGAACCCGCGGAACCTCAAAGGCACGGAGCTCTGCGATACGCTGATCGTCTGCGGCAATCACGTCATCATCTTCAGCGTCAAGCACTCACGCCTGCGAGGGCACCCGGACGACATGCATCGTTCGAGGTGGACTCGGAACGCGGTGGAGAACTCGATCAAGCAAGTCTACGGAGCCGGTCGCCATCTCCCGAGAATGGAGCGAGTGATTCGCTCGGATGGATCGGAGGGATTGGCCCTTCCCGAGCCCTCGAAGCGCAAGGTGCATCTCGTCGCGGTGGCACTCGGTGGCGACGGGACTGTTCCGCTCTCTGCGAGAGACGATGGGAAGGGAGTCGTACACGTCCTCGACGATCGGAGCGCTGAGATCCTGCTCGAGGAGCTGGACGCGATCTCCGACTTCGTCGACTACCTCGCGGCGCGCGAGGAGTTCGTTCGCTCTGGCCAGGCCCCTGCAGATGAACAACGAGAGGAAGACGTCTTGGCGGCGTACTTGATCGGCCGCCGGTCTTTCTCGCCGGAGTCGGGTGAGTCCATCGAGCCGCCGTCCGGTCTTTGGTCAAGGCTCAGCCGCGATCCTGCGTTCCTCCGACGAAAGGAGGCCGACCGCCTGAGCTACGGCTGGGATCTATTCATCGACAAACTCTGGGAAGACGGCCGCAGAACTGACATCGGTGCTGCCCTGACGTTGGATCAACGCGAGACAGCCATCCGGCGAATGGCGCTCGAGAACCGCTTCCAGCGTCGAGTGCTGATGAAGTGCTTCGAGGAGTTCCACCGAGATGGGAGAAGTGGAGGCCGGATGACGGTTTCCCAGTCGGGCGTGGCATACGTCTTCCTGGCACTCCCCCGGAATGTGCCCCGCGACTTCCGAATGAAGCAGCTCGCGCTGCGGTGCTTCGTGGCGTGCCACAAGACCGGAAAGGCCGAGGTCGTCGGCCTGGCGACCGAGTCGTACGAGCGAGATGCCCCGTGGTCCTTGGACGTCAGTTACCTGTACCGCCCGGATTGGAGCGACGAGGACAGCAGTCACGCGGAGCAGATCTCGCGGGAGTTGGGCTACTTCAACAACCCTCCATCAGGACCACGCCGCTTCGAGGAGTATCCACGGCCAGACGACGATCTTCAGCAAGGGGATGTGAGCTCGATTGGCTGACGCCACGAGGGTGGATAGCGCTACGTACCGTGGGAGGGAGGCCTGGATCTGCCTGAGCACGATATCTGATGTACGGGGTGCCTGGGGTGAGCACGCTGGCTGAGGGAGAGGGGTAAGGCCCCATCACAGAGCTTGATCAGCCCTGCGATGGGGTGGTCTCCTGTTGTTTGCAACGACAATAGGAGGCTTCCCTTGTGGCAGAACCTGCTCAGCGATTCCAGCTTCTATCTCTCGCTTCTGGCTTTGGACCGCGAGCTGGCCGAGGAGGCTCGCTCTTGGGGCTGTGCTTGCGGCGGGAAGCTGCACGTCTCGGACTACCCGCGCAGCCCGCGAGGCTTCACGGTCGAAGTGTCGCCGGATTCCGAGCGGCGCTTCAGCTTCTGCTGCTCTCTTTGCCGCCGGCGACGGACTCCTCCTTCGGTGCGCTTCCTCGGTCGCCGGGTGTACGTGGGAGCGAGCGTCGTTGTCGTAGCGTTGATGATTCAGGGCGAGACGGTCAAGCGCTTCGAGACATTGACTCATCTGCTCGGTGTCAGCGCTCGGACGGTTCGACGCTGGCTGGCCTGGTGGCGCTCCTTGCCGTGGTCGCCTCTTTGGAAGGTCGCTCGAGGGCAGCTCGCTTCGCCACCAAACACTTCGGAGCTTCCTTTGTCCTTGGTCGGTCTCTTCGAGGGGGAAGAGGCCGATCGCTTGATCGCTCTCTTGCGGTTCCTCTCGCCGCTGAGCACGGAGCACGCTCGATGAGGGGCCGCGGCGATCCGCAGAGGATGCGTCTTTGCGCCGATCGAAGGCGCCTTTAGCCTCCTCCTTCCGCGGGCGGGGAGCCCTCGAAAGGAGACGACCCATGAGTCGAGACCTCGAGCGCACCGCCCGGCGATGGGCCGAGCTGCGCTTCGCCATCATCGGTCAATTGCTCGCCGATCCTCCCAAGCGCGGCGAGCTCCAGAGACGACTTCGCGAGCTGTCCCAGAAGTTCTGGACCCATCCCAAGAGCGGCGAGCTGGTCCGCTTCTCGGTTTCCACCATCGAGCGGTGGTACTACGCCGCCCAGAATGGAAAGCGGGACCCGGTCGGTCAGCTCACTCGTCAGCGACGCAAGGACGCAGGCAAGCGTCCTTCGATCTCCGCCGAGCTCGCGGCCGCCATTGCCGCTCAGTATCGTCAGCACCAGAGCTGGTCCTACGTCCTCCACTTCGACAATCTCGTCGCCCTCGGAGAGGGGCACCCCGAGCTGGGTGAGGTGCCCTCGTATTCGACCGTGCGGCGCCACATGGTCGATCGGGGCTTTCTCAAGCGCCGACGCCGACCCGTGGCCAAGACCGAGGCCCAAGAGCGTGCGGCCCGGCGTCTCGAGGAGCGCGAGGTCCGCAGCTACGAGAACGAATACGTCTCGGGTCTGTGGCACCTCGACTTCCATGTCGGCTCGCGGGCGATCCTGACGCCGAAGGGCGAGTGGATCCGGCCCAAGCTCTTCGGCGTGCTCGACGACCACTCCCGCCTCGCCTGCCACGCCCAGTGGTATCTCGAGGAGACGGCCGAAGCCTTGGTGCATGGCCTGAGCCAGGCCTTTCAAAAGCGGGGCCTGCCGCGCTCGCTGCTCACCGACAACGGCAGCGCGATGCGGGCGGAGGAGGTCCGACGCGGCCTTTTGGATCTCTCGGTCGTCCACCAGACGACGCTCGACTACTCGCCGTATCAGAATGGCAAGCAAGAGCGCTTCTGGGGCACCCTCGAAGGCCGGCTGATGAAGATGCTCGAGGGCGTCCCCGAGCTGACCCTCGAGCTGCTCAACCGGACCACGCTGGCCTGGATGGAAGCCGATTACAACCGGCGGCTGCATTCCGAGATCGGCCAGACGCCGCTCGAGCGCTTCGCATCGAATGACGACGTCTCGCGCCCCTGTCCCTCGTCCCTCGATCTTCGGCGAGCCTTTCGAATCGAGGCGCGCCGAAAGCCGAGGCGTGGCGATGCCACGATCTCTCTGGAGGGACAGCGCTTCGAGATCCCGTCTCATTGCGCACATCTGCCCTCGGTCTTCGTGCGCTACGCCCGCTGGGACCTCAGCCACGTCGACCTCGTCGATCCGCACACCGGAGCCATCGTCGCTCCGATCCAGCCGATCGACAAAGCCCTCAATGCCGAAGGACGGAGGCGCCGGCGAGCTCACCCGGGCGAAGAGGACGTCGAGCCGTCTCGGCCCGAGCCCAGCGGCATGGCTCCGCTCCTCGAGAAGATCCTGCGCGAGCAAGAGCGCAGAGGACTGCCCCCTGCCTACCTCTCCTTCGACTCCGATCGCGACCCCACCCACACGGAGGACCCCTCATGAACAAGAAGCTTCTCTCCCTCTATGGCTTGAAGTGGAACCCCTTCTCCAGCGATGTGC
>JAVJTD010000085.1:0-12154 GCA_040219065.1 Planctomycetota bacterium | reverse complement strand
CGCCATCGCTGCGGGACCCGGTCCCGTCGTCCCTCACGAGGCCCCGCTGAATCGATCACGAGCTCTGTGCGCACGAGTGTGTTCCCAACCCCGCGCCAGGGACCTGTTCGGGCTCCGATCGTTTCACCCTGTATGCTCCGCCGATTCGCCGCCGGGGGCGCGGCTGATCTGAAACCTGCCACCAACCAGAGCCCGCGCGACCGAAACGGGAAGTGGTCACCGAGCTGGGAGCCGCTTCCTCGACGCTGCCACCGATCGAGCGGAGAGGTGCCGAGCAAGGGGCCATTCGGAAGGCGCTGTCTCGCTGCGCTCTGGCCCAAGCTCGCTCGCGAAAATCACTGCCGACAGACTCGGTCTTTGACTCGCTCGGCTTGGGCACTCCATCGCCCTCGGGCCCAGTTTCTCCACCTGTATGCTCCGACGGTCCGCTGGCGGGAACTCCCCTGACTTCAGTCAGGTCGTTTCCCCGGCTTCAGCCGGAGGAGCGCTCGTTGTAGCGGATATTGCCGAGACCATCCGATCGGCCCGCCGGACCCGACCCCGAGCTCGCTCGGTGACAGGACTCCTGACAGGTCGAGTGGCCGGCTCGCTCGGCTTGGCACTCCGTCGAAACGAGAACGGATGTTACCCGCCTCAGTGGGATCGGACGGCGCCAGAGCCTCGGTCGGAGGCTGGCGTTCGCTTTCGGGGTCCGATCCCCGGAATCAGGCGCGGCGGAGTGGAGTCCGCCGCGAAGGGCGTCGTCTCAGCGACGCTTCTTCCGACGACGCTGCATGCGACGCTCGCGCTGCTGCGTGTACTTGCGGATGTTCTTCAGCCGCTCTTTCTCTTTGCGGCGTCGCTTCTCGCTCGGCTTCTCGAATTCCTTGTTGCGTCGGGCTTCCTTGAAGATCCCCGACATGTTGCACATCTTCTTGAAACGCTTGAGCGCCTTGTCGATGGGCTCGTTGTGCCGAACGACGACCTTGACGGGCATGAAACCTCCAGGGACTTTGCGACGTCCGCACCACGCGGACCCGGGTCGAAAGCGCGGTAACCCCGCTCCATTTGCTGTCCGACCCGCTGCGATCCCCCCTGGGACCGCTCTTCAGAGATCGGCAAAGAAACGCAGAGTATAGCGACAAAAGTCGGCAGGTCCAGGACCTGGTTTCTCAGACTTCGGTCCTTTTGGTCCACCGTGATCCGGCCCGTTTCGATGGCCGTTGGTTCTCGGAAATCGAGGCAAACCCGGGGCTGACGCCCCAGGCTGCCAGATGCCGGTCCTTCGTACCCTACTTCTCCACGACGGGCACACGCTTGCGCTCGAGGGCGTCGATCTCACGGAGCAAGCGCGCGAAGTCGGGATATTTCTTCGGAGAGACCTCGCCGTGCTCGAGCTCGACGGTCCGGTCGATCTCCAGTATGCCATCGCGGGTGACCTCGAAGGCCAGCCCGTAATGCCCGGAGACGAGACTGGTGACCAGCGAGTCGGGGACGTCGGCGAAGCGATACGGACCCGGATCGATTCGAATGTGATCGACTTGGATCATCGGGGCACCGAACACGAGCGGGTGAACGCGCTCGGAGCGGGTCACGAAGGCGGCCGTGAGCTGCAGTGGCTGCAGGCCCGTGATGATCGCGCCGCTTCTCAGCGCTCCCTGAAGACTCAGCTCGAACGAGATCGTGAGCGGCTCTTCGGGAGAGTCGAGCCCGACCAGCTCGAAGTCGGTCACACGGGCGCCAGGCCAAACCTGATTGAGGATGCCCAGGGCATAGCGGCGTTGCTGTGTCGCCTCGATTCGGCGGAGCTGCTCCTTGATCGGGTATCCTTCGAAGCTGGGAAGCATGAACCGGCCCTTCCCGCGGAGGCTTCCGTCCTCCTGCAGCGTCAGATCGAGCGACGACTTCTGGCCGATCCGCTCCGCTCGCGGGATCCTCGGGAGCTGGGTCAGCCGGCCTGCTTGAGGCCCGACGACGTATCCGGTCGCCGCGTCCAAGGCGGAGGGGATCCGGCCGAAGGGGACGCCTGACTCGACGCTGGCGAGCCACACGTCCTCACCCTCTTCGATGGGAATCCGCAGCAGAGTGGCCGGGAAGAGCTCGGGATTGATGAAGTCCCAGTCCTTGAGGTCGGAGTAGGGCGGCTTCGGTCGCGCTCGGACGAAGTCGAAGGGAATGTCGAGCGACCGCAGCATCGCCGTGAAGAGTGACAACGCACTGCCGCGCCGCGTGAGCAGCACCGAGAGGGCATCACCCGGACCGCGCGGCGCGACGACCCACTCCTGCACGCCGTGGTACAGGCGACGCAGCTTCGTCTCGAGATCGGTCGCGTCACCGATCAGCTCCGACGCCAGCTCTCGAATCTTGGGCGACGGGCTCGTGCCCCGCAGCGTCTGCTCGCGGTAGATCCCGTGCACGAGGTCCCAGCTCGCGCTTTGGCCGGCCTCGATGAATGGCACGACGTCCTCGGGCGATGGCATGTTCGGCTCTTGCTGAATCAGGTCCATGTCCTGAGCGAAGATCGACAAGATCACCTCGCCGTTCTTCTCCTGCCGAATCACCTGCGGCTTGGGCTCGTTGTAGAGTTGATAGGGCAGATCGAAGTCGACCGGGTGAACGAGCACCTGGCGAGTGAAGATGAAGGGCTCTCGGTAGTCGGTGTCCTGGAAGTAGAACCCGGCCACCGAAGCCGGCGTGTCGAAGCTGCCCGACGTCGTCATCACAAAGCGTGTCTCGATCGAAGCGCCGGGCGCCAACCCGGGCATGGTGAACTGATCTTCCTGTCCGGTGACACGGATCGGCTCCAGGGTCGAGCCGTCCGGCAGGATGGTGCGGACCTCGCGCACTTCACCCAGGAGCCGCTGCACGCTCTGGGACTCGACGCCGCGCTCGGTGAGCAGCTTTCGGAGCTGATGGATCTCGGTCTCGGTCGAGCCGTCGGCGAAGACGCGCGTGACGGCCTGGTCGAGGACCAGGATCGAGTCGGCTTCCGGGTACTTCTCGCGGCCGGGGCACGTGGCGAGCGCCACCGCGACATTCAGCTCCCAATCCGCATACGCATCCGGCTCGCCTCTCAGCTCTCGCACCAATCCCCGAAGCGAGTGTTGATCGGGCGCGACCTCGAGGGAGCGCTGCCAGACCTCGATCGCCTCCTCGTCCCGTCCCGCGCGCAGCATCAAGTCGGCCAGCGTGTTCAGGGTCGGCGTGCTGTCGGGATCCTCCTCGACGAGCTCGCGATAGACCTCGATCGCGGCATCGGTGTCCCCGGCAGCGGCGAGGGTCTCGGCACGGGCACGGCGGGTCGACGACTCGTCGGATCGGTGTCGCTCCAGCACGTCCAGCACTTCGAGCGCGCTTTGATAGTCACCCAGATCCCGAAGCCGCAGCGCCTCGGCGGACAGCCAGGCCTCGTGCTCCTCCGATCCTTCCGTGGCGCGGCGCAACGCCTCGCGGCGCCGATTCTGATTCCCCTTCTGGTCCCAGTAGCGTGCCCAGGAGATCGCGACCCGAGGATGATCGGGCGCGATGCGATCGAGCGTCTCGAGCACCGTGACCTCTTCCTTCTCCCATCCCCTTTGAAGGAAGACGCCCAGCCGCGCACGCCAGGCGGCGAAGCACTCGGGGTTCACGGCGAGGGCGCGGTCGATCATCTGGAGCGCCTCCTCGCTCTTGTCGTCTTCTTGGAGGAGGGAGGCGAGCTGGATCAGGGCGGGGACCCAGTTCGGCTCGAGCTCGAGCGCCCGCTCGAAGCGCTCTCGAGCGCGGTTGCGACGCCAATCGCGAGGGAGCCGACCGTTGTTGTTGACGTTTTCACCGAAGAGCGTCTGGGCCGCCGGCGAGTCGGGAGCTCCTTCCGCGGCAATCTCTCCCTCATCGAGGCGGGCGATCGCATCGCCGCCCCGAGTCGCCAGGATCATGCGGGCCAGGGCGGCGTACGGGTCACGACGCGCCCAATCGGCCTCGAGGGCCGCCCCGAGATTTCCGGGCCTGGGCGCTTCGATGCCCTCGGCCGCTTCGCCGAGCTCGGGAACGGCCGGGTCCTCGCCAGGCGACCATTCCTCGAGCCCGCTCAGCGGACGACCCTGAGCGTCGACGATGCGCAGCGTGAATCGCCGATCGCGCGGGCTGGAGATCTTGACGAGCACCCGGTTCCAGCCGGATCGCAGCACGACGGGGAAGAGCTGGAGATCGGCTGCTTCCGCGCCGCGCCGATCGATCGTGTAGACGACCTCGCCGTTGAGCCAGACCGTGCAAGAGGTCCCGCACTGAAACCTCAGCAGCGCGCCTCGGGATTCTTCTGATCGGACATGAGTGACACCGTACGCCGCGCCGAGGATCGGCGTCGCGCCGGCGAACAAGTCGACGGTGCCTTCCTCCGGGTCGACCCGAGCCTCGCGCCAACGAACCGGCTCGCGCACTCCGTCGTAGGTCTTTTTGAGGTCGATCTCCCATTCCGGTGCGAAGCGATGATCGCTCAGATCCAGCGCCGGAAAGCCGAGCGGGCCGAGCGTCTGCCACGCCTCGAGGCGCCCCGAGCGGTCCTTGACCTGCTCGAGGCGATCCCAGGCGCCAATCTCCGAGAAGTAGCTCGCGAGCCACTGCCGGAGCCACATCGCGGCGAACCCGTTCACGGGCTCGGCGGCTCGAAGGGCCTCCTCGGCGCGGGCGGCCATCTCCGCCGGGAACCGGACGGTCGCGCGCGTCTCGATCGCGCGGAGCGCCCAGAGCTCGGCCACCGGAGACTCGGGCTCGGTGACGATGCGAGCCAGGAGCTCGGCGGCGAGGGCGTCGTCTTCGCCGCGGCCTTCCGCCTCGATCGAGAACGTCCATCGCAATGCCTCCTCGAGGGAGTCTTGCCTTGCGAGGGAGACGCCGCTGAGCAGCAGGATGACGGGCAGCGAGAGTGCGAAGCGCATCGGAGCCTTCTTCTTTGAGTTCTCGAGCATCAGTCGGAGGAGCCTTCTTCGGAGAGAGTGATTCGAACCTGCCCGTCCTCGACCTCGGTCGCGTGGACGACGAGTCGCTTTTCGGGGATCAAGTCGCAGTGGCCGGTCTCGACGTCGAAGCGCCATCCGTGCCAGGGACAGACGACATCGTTGCCTTCGAGCATGCCACCCGACATCGGCGCGTCCTGGTGCGGACACGAGTCGTCGAAGGCGTGCACCTGATCGCCGCTGCGAAACAGCACGATCGCGCGCCCGCCCATCTTCAAGGCCTTGCCGCCTTCCTCGGGAATGTCCTCGAGGCGCACCTCCGTGCCGTCGACCTCGCCAGGCTCCTCGGCGAGGGAGCCATCGTCCTCGATCTCGGGTGGCGGTGCCCCGAACTGGACGAGAGGCGCCTCGCCTTCGTCATCCAGCTCAGGATAACGCGCGACCAAAGCCGTGATGGCTTCGAGCACGGCGGCCTCACCGCACACCGGTACCAAGCACAGGGCGGCGTCGATCAACGCCTCGGGCTCGATGGCGTTCGCATCGGCCTCGTCGCAGACCTGGCTCAAGAGCGAAGGCGAGCGCTGGGTCGCGGCGAGGGCGACTTGGATCAGTGTGCGCTCCCTGGGTGAGAGCGCGCGGCCGGCTGCGGCGCGCAAGCGCTTCTGGGCGTCGACGACATCGGGGCGCTCGCGCGCGAGGTAGTCGGAGGGATCGAAGCTCATCGCGGTCCTCCGCCAGGGAGCGGCAACGGGAAGTCCTGCTCGACCAGCAGCGAGGCGACCTCGAGTCCACTGTTCGCGTCATGCTCGGTCGCGCCTTGCACGTCGATCGTCAGCACATCGCGCGACCAAGCGTTTTCGGAAGGCGCCCATTCGATCACGGTCCACTCGCGCGGCACGCTGAATGAGCGCGACCGCTCGCCACCGAGCTCGAGCTCGAGTGCGCGCGGGCCACTCGCCACGGACCGCACTCGAAGCCGCAGGCGCGCTGGAGCTGCGCTCTTCGGCAGGAGGAGGTTCAAGGTCGCCCGCGATGCTTCGATCGGACGCCACCATTCCCAAGTGCCGGTCGGCAGCGGTCCCCAGCCTTCGCCCACGATGTCGTCGATCAACGCGTCACGCCCGGGCACCTGACCGAGGTTGACGAACAGCACCGGCGAGCGCGGTGGCAGCTCGGGCCACAGCGCCGAGCGCAGCGTCTCGTAGAGCGTGTAGGCGAGGAGCAAGTGACCTTCCTTGTTGGGATGGACGTCGTCGATGAAGAGCTCGCGGTCGGCGACGCCCGGCGGTCCGGACCACGCCTCACCCCGCATCTCCGCGTCGCCGCGCATCCTCGAGATGCGGAGCAGCTCCATCCAGTGCGCCGCGGCGCGTGGTGCGACCGGGCGCAGGAGCTGGGCGAACGCGAAGACGTAGGTGCTGAGGTAGCGTCGTCGCACGATGCGCTCGAAATCGGCGAGGGGCACGTCGGCTTCGCGGGCACCGGCTCGCACGGCGCGGACGTACTCCTCTTGGAGCGGGTAGTCGATGTACTTGGCGTTGTGTGGCTCGGTGACGAGGACGGGCTGGATCTCGTGCTCGCGGCAGGTGCGAACGATCGACTCGAGGTTCTCGAGGAAGTGCGCCATCGGCACGCGCACGGTCGACGGATCGATCTCGGCCTGGGGGGCCTCACCCTCCTGCTTCACGGCGCCGCCCTCACCGGCAGCCAGGCGGACGGCGAAGCGGCGGAGCATCTGGTAGATGCGGCTCCAGCCGAGGGTGTCGTGCAGGGCCGTCGCGACGGCTGAGGGCTTCGGTCGCTCCCGGTCGGGGCGCCGGAGCGAGGAGTGATGCGTGTCGTTCCAGCCGAAGAGCAGCGTCACGACATCAGGCGAGTAGCGCAGGACGTCGCTCTCGAGGATCTGCCGGCCCTGATGCGTCGTGTAGCCTGGCACGCCGAAGTTCATGACCTCGAAGCGGCGACCGTCTCCGCCGCGATCGAGCAGGCTCTGCAGCACGGCGCTGTACGTCTCGCTCTCGAGCTGGCTCCAGCCGAAGGTCACCGAGTCGCCCAGGCAGGCGATGCGCGTCGTGCCCGCGGGCTTCGCTTCGGCACGGTCGGGACCGCGGAAGCCGCTCTCGTTGATCTTGCGCTCAGGGCCGAAGTCGGCGCCGGCCCGCGCTCGCCAGCCGAGCTCGGGGTCCTCGACGAACAGGCCCGGGTTGATGCCGAGCGGTGTGTCGCCGTAGAGCAGATCGTGCACGTCGCGCTCCGCTTCCAGCGATCCGAAGAGGCGCAGGCCACCCTCGATCAACGCCAGCGCGATGAGCGGGCTGAGGATCGCGAGCAGGAGCTTCTTGTAGAAGGGCGTGCGCCGCTTTGATGGCGCTTGGCCTCCGCCCTCGGGCGCTTCGGTCACTGAGTCTCTCCGACGAAGATCTCGTTCTGAAGCGCGCGATAGGCGCTCAAGCAGAACTCGCGGAACTCCGGGTAGTCGGCGAGCGGGACGCGCGGCGCCGTGAATCCGAACTCCTTGCGAACGACGATCGTGTCCGCCTCGGCTTCGTACGTCAGCCGCAGGAAGCTGTACGGCGTCTCGAGGTCGACCGATTCGGGGAGGTTGCGAGCCGACCAGCCGACGGGCAGGCGGTAGCGGATCTCGGTGATCTCCTCGAACGGATTGGCGAGGAGGAGATCGGTCTCGCGGTTCTCGTCGGTCACCAGGCCGGTCAGGTTTTCGGGGAAGAAGTCCGAGCGCAGCCTCAGGCCGCCGGATGCTCGCTCACCGAGTCGCTCGACATCGAGCGAGAAGGTGTAGAAGACCGGCGCGTTGAGGTTCTCGAGCGGCGAGAACTCGGCGTCGATCAGGCGGCTCGGGCCGAAGACGGTGCCGTACCGTGCCTCGACTTGTTGGTCGCGATCACCGAGCGTCGCGTAGGCCTTCCGGATCGGATAGGTACGGGGACCGACGGCTTCGACTCGGCCGTCGACGCGCGCGCTGCCACTGGCGCGCAGCGTGATGTCGTAGGTCTCTCTCTGGCTGTTGGCGCTCGGAGGCAGATACCCGGTCTCGACGATCTCGCCTCGCTCGTCCTGGACGACGACCGTCTTGGCGCCGCGGTCGGATCCGGGCAGCGCATCGACCGAATGCCACTCGGCCGTGCCGTCGAGGAAGGTCGGCTCGCCGTCGATTCCCTCGGGCACGTAGCTGATGCAATGGTTGAAGTGCTCCACCATCGCCAGCGAGAGATCCTCCCTCGAGCGCGGGTCCTCGGCGCGGATCACCACGGGGTAGGCCTGGATGCCTGCGATGCCGAGCATCGTGTTCATCAAGATGGCCTTGTCCTTACAGTCGCCGAAGCGACGCGCGAAGATCGTCGAGGCGCGGTAAGGCTGGTAGCCGTGGACGCCGAACTCCCAAGCGACGTACCGGATGTCCGAGACGATGAAGTTGTAGATTGCGCGGATCTTCTCATCGCGGCTCTCGAGCCCGGCCGTCAGCTCCTGCACCTTCGCCCGCATCTCGGAGCTGACGTCGAACTGGCTCTCGATGAGATTCCACCACCAGCGGCTGAAGGCGTCCCAGCTCTCGAAGGTGGTGACCTCGACCATCGGCAAGCGCTCCCGGGCCGCTGGCATCAACGTCTCTGTGGGCTGCCGCTCGAGGTCCGTCAGCTCCCAGGTCAGGAGCCGCTCGCCGGTCGCCTCGATCGTGCCCTCGGTCGGTGGCTGATCCAGGTGGCGCTGGTTGAAGTAGAACTGCCGCTCCTTGGGGAGGATCAAGGTCAGGCGCGAGAGCTCGGTCGCCGTGGTCGGATCGCTGGGGAAGCGGTGCTGGTAGCCGAAGTAGTTCCCGAAGAAGCTCTGCTGGATCGCGTCGATGCGATACTCGAGATGGATCAGGTCCCCCTCACCGAGATTCGGCAGATCGAGGTTCTGCGCGCGGTAGACGCGATACTCGCCGCCACCTCGCGGGCCGGCGTTGCGGATGCGGGCCTCGTCGGTGGAGCCATCGCGATGGATCACCCGCGCGCGCTTCACCTTGACGACCTCGTCGCCCAAGGCGAACGGGATCTGTTGGACCTGGTTGCGGCGGATGCCCTCCTCGTTGAGCACGTGGATCAGGACCTGCCGGTAGAGCTGGCGCGTGCCGTCGCGGTTGACGTGAACGATCGTCTCGTCGAGCAGCGTCTTGGCCGGCTCATTGCCCGCGACGTCGATGCTCTCGGCGCGGGCCGCGTCGATCCAGGCCGTGACGTCGGTACGATGATCGAGCTCGAACGGTCGCCGCTCGGAGCGAAGATGCTCGAGGTAGCGGCGCACATCGGGTTGATTGGGCTTCACGGTCAAAGAGCGGTCGAGGGATTCACGCGCCTCGTCCGCGGCGTCGGTGCGCAGCAGGATGAGGCCTCGCTCCCGCAGGAGGTCGGGGTGATCGGGATGGAGCTCGAGGGCCCGATCGAGCGTCGAGACCGCCTTTGAGAGCTCGCCATCGGCGTCCTGGAGCCGGGCGATCTGACGCAGGGTGTCGATCTCGAACGGGTAGAGGCGCAGGCGATCCTCGAGCAAGGCGCGAGCGGCTTCGATCTCACCGCGGCGCAGATGGAGCGAGACCAGCTCCCGGCGGGTGTCGGCCTCTCGGGCCTCCTTCGAGACGGCGCGACGGAGATGCTCGATGGCGTCTGGTACACGATGCTGCCGCACAGCGACGCTCGCCAGCTCGGCCTCGAGGCGCGGATGCCCTCGCCAGGGGCTCTCGGAGGCGAAGCTCTGGAGCTGTCGATCGGCGAGGCTGACCCAGCCGTTCGCGCGCCAGCGACGCCACTGCGCCCAGTTCGCGCCCAAGGTGTCGGGCTGGATCGCCAGGGCTTGCTCGAGGTAGTCGCGCGCGCGGAAGTGGTTGCCAAGAGCGGCCTGATAATACTCGGCCAATGCCTCGAGCGCCGGCACGTGCGCCGGGTCGAGGACGACGATCGCCTCGAGCGCCTGCCGCATGGGGTTGTCCTCTTTCTCCGCGCTCATCTCCACGTCCCGGCGGAGCGTCTGGGCGTGCCAGTAGCGAAGATCCAGGCGCTCGGGCAACAGCGCGACGGCGCGCTCCATCGCGCTGCGGCTCTCATGATCCCTTCGATCGTCCGGACCGATCCAGGTGAGGAGCCGGGAGAGGTCGGCCCAGGCCGGCCCGTCGTCCTCGTGATCGATCAGCCAGTTGCGATAGAAGGTGATGGCGCCAGGCGCGGGCGGAGTATCGAGCCGGGAAGCGTGATCGACGGGCTTCTCGTCAGGAGCGATCGCGAACGTCAGACCCTCGGCGCGACTGCCGTCGAGCTCGGTCAAGCGGAGACGAAAGCCCCAAGGACCGGTCTGATCGCAGACCTTGACCAGGAGGCGGTTCCAGCCTTGGCTCAGCCGGATGCCGACCGAGTCCTGATCGAGCGAGGCGCGACGCCGCAGCTTGCGGGAGAGCACCTCGTCTCCGGCCACCCACACTTTGAAGCTCTCGTCGCTCGCGATGTGGAGCGCGAGGCGACGCTCTTCGTCGACCCGGACGTGAGTTACCGCGTAGGCCGCGCCCTGGTCGTCGGGGGTCATCAGGTCGTCGAAGTCGATGTATCCCGTCGCGGGCGTCGTGGCCAAGGGGAACCAGAGGACATCGCGGTCCTTGCCCGAGACCTCGGCGTCGAAGTCGATCGACTCCTCGGGCGGATAGGCGGTGTCGAACCCGGTTCCTCGCTCGTTGTCGAAGGGTCCGATGACCGCCCACTTCTCGACGAACGCCAGCTCCTCCTCGACCTCGCGAGCGCGATCGAGTCGGGCGATGGCCCGACAGGCGAGCAGGCGCAGCCAATCGAGGCGTGCCTCGAGCTGCGTGTCGGGGCTCTCTTCCAGTCCATCGAGCCACTCGAGCGTCTCGGCCCAGGACGCCGTGACGTCGGTCAAGGTCTGGATCTCCACGAGCAGCGCCGTCGCGCGCGCCGCCGCGAGCTCCCGTGCCTCGGCCTCGGCCTCGACGAGCTCTGTATGGCGTGCGTCGAACGCGGCGAGGGTGGCGCCGAGCGCCTCGTGGCTTCGACCCCGCGACCAGGCTTCTCGGGCCGCGGCGAGGGCGTCGGCCGCGGCATCGGTCTGGGCAGGAGACGAGGAGCAGACGAGGCCCAGGAAGATTCCGAGGCCGGCGAGGAGTGGACGCAGTCGAGGAGTGGACATGGATTCCCTTCTGCTGGTCAGGCGAGCGAGGTCGGCTCGCAAGCTCGACGCAAATCGGCGTCGGCGCACGGAGTCGGGCATGATAGGACCGCGTTCCAAAAGCACGCAAGGCGAATGTGAATGGCGCTCGGGCAGCGCACTCGCCGATCGGGAAGCCGCAGTGGTCTCGGACCGAGGCCGATCGACGCTCGGACTTCGGCCCCCTATCCTCTTTCATCGAAAGAATCCGCGGCACCCTCAGGGGGATGGGACAGGAATTCCGAAGAGTCCGGTAAAGTCCCGATAATCTGAGGCGCCGCGCTGGCTTCGCTCGGCCCTTTTGACCGAAACTAGAACAGGCCGTCCTCCGCCGCCGCGACGGGATGGACCGAGACTCCTTGGACCTTCGACCGGAAGTGCAATCCATGAAGACGAAACGCATCGGGTGGTTCCTCGCCACGGGTCTCCTCGCCTTTCTGCCTTCGATCGAGGCCCAAGAGGACGAGAGCGTAGATCTGGTGGCTCTCGCGGACCAACTTCAGAGCACCGTCGAGCGCCTTCGCGGTCTCGAGTTCAAGACGGACGTGCAGAAGGGCGTCAAGACCAAGGCCGAGCTCATCGACTTTCTCGAATCCCAGATCGAGAAGGAGTTCGGTGACGGCAAGCTCGAGCGTTTGAGCCGCTTCTATCAGAAGGTCGGCTTCTTCCCCGAGGGCCTCGACTTCCAGAAGGTCATGATGAACCTTCTCGAGGAGCAGGTCGGTGGGTTCTACGACCCCGAGAGCGAGTCGCTCTACCTGATGAAGGAGTTCACGGGCAACGAGTCGGTCATGAAGATCCTCATGGTCCACGAGATGACTCACGCGCTCGATGACCAGTATCACGACCTCGCCGCGATGGTGAATCAGGAGGACGCGAACGACGACGCCCTCTTCGGCCGAGGTGCCATCGTCGAAGGCAATGCCACCTGGGTCATGAATCGCTACACCCTCTCGAGTGATCCCGAGCATGCGATCGAGGTACTTCGCATCTTGCGCTCGGTGAAGCAGGGTGAAGGCGGGGCGGCGATCGCA
>JAVJTD010000024.1:0-3436 GCA_040219065.1 Planctomycetota bacterium | reverse complement strand
CGAATGTGGCAGGAAGGGTACCTCCTGCTGATGGAAGAAGGGCGAGCACTTCCGAGCTGGCGGTGCGAGGAGATCTGGCGGACGCGAGTCAAGGATGCGACGATTCGTGTCATGGCATCGGTGAAGGGAGTTAACTGGGTGTCCGGCTAGGGGCGGGCTAGCGGAATGCGGCCATGAGAACAGTATCGATCCAAGAGTTGAAACGACACCTTTCCAGACTCCTCGACGAGGTCGCTCGAGGCGGCCGTCTTCTCGTCACACGTCATCGCCGGCCACTCGTCAAGATCGAGCCGCCGGAGCCGACTCACCTTCATCGCGGGAAGAGGTTTGGAGAAGGCAGCCTACGGCCCGTTCTCCACGAGGCCACCGGTGGTCGTTACCTGGATGTGCTGGAAGAAGACCGTCGCGGTTGAGCTCGCGGTGGCCCCATGAGCCGACGCTTCTAATCTGATAGGTCGAGGTAGGCCAACGCCGAGCTGGTGAGATCCATCTCCTCACGCCCTCGACCATCCCGCCTGGCTGCGCGCGTAGGCCCACTCGATGACTGCGAGGTCCTTTGCGACGTCGGTGCACAGGTACTTGGGGTGAGGCATCACACCGATGCGGCCGAGGTCCAGACGGTCGGCGTCCCAGCAGGTCTGCACCGTAGGATCGGCTCGGGTCTCACCGCGGCTGTGGCCTTCGCAGGCCAGGCGCAGCAGGCGAAACCGGTGGTCGTCGAGATGGATGTGCGTGCCGCGGAGGGACTCGGCGTAGCGGGCGGCCCTCAGTCCGTGCTCGAGGTCGGTGCCGTCGTCTTCGCGCTGGACGTCGTGGAGGAAGGCGAACAGCTCGACGACCTCCACATCCGCGCCAGTGTGATCGGCCAGCCGCAAGCCGTTCTGGCGCACCCTCGCCCAGTGACCGGCTCCGTGGATGCCTAGCCAATCCAATCGGAACTCTGCGCGCAGGACCTTCGCCAGCTCAGGTTGGATCATCGAGCTTCTCCCTTCGGGGGATCCCTCGCTCCCCGGCGAGATCGTGTATCCTGCTTCCCCGTCACCCTCGACCAAACTCTACCGATTCCCGCGACGATACAAGAGGAGCTCTGCATGTTCGGCGACATCCGCAACGCCCAGGGAGAGAGGCTAGACACCACGTTCCATCCGGGTCATGCGGGCCGCAAGGACCTGGTCGTGATCGGTCACGGAGTCACGGCCAACAAGGATCGCCCCTTCCTCCAGGCGCTCGCCGAAGGAATCTCCGCTACCGGGCGCCCAGCCTTGCGCTTCTCGTTCTCGGGCAACGGTGAGTCCGAAGGTGAGTTCGTGGACTCTTGCGTGAGCAAGGAGGTCGAGGACCTCGGCTCGGTGATCGATGCCGTCGATGGGTTTCGCGTCGCTTACGCCGGGCACAGCATGGGCGCGGCCGTCGGCGTTCTCCGCGCCAGCCGCGACGACCGCATCGAGGCCCTGATCTCCCTCGCCGGGATGGTGCATACCGAGAGCTTCGCGCAGAGGAAGTTCGGGGACCAGAAGCCCGGTGAGAGCTTCATGTGGGACAAGCCCGAGTGCCCGCTCTCGCAGCACTTCATGGACGATATGAAGGCGATCGGCAGCGTCGCGCGACTCGGCTCGGAGATCCAGGTGCCTTGGCTCCTCGTGCACGGCACCGGTGACACGGTCGTGCCGCTGCAGGACGCGCTCGACATTTGGCAGGTCGCCGGCAACAAGCCCGAGCTGGTGAAGCTGGACGGCGCCGACCACGTCTTCACCGGAGGCGCAGCGGGCCAAATGGTGCAAGCGGTCACCCATTGGCTCGACCGCCACTGGAAGCCCGAGTGAGCAAACGGACCGCCGGCTTCAGCCGGTCTCGGTGTCCTCTATCCAAACGTCTCGAAGAGGACCCGGACCTCACATCCGAAACTCTGTGGCGAGATGCTGCCGCGTTCGGAGCGCCGGCCATCCTGGACCTCTACACGGATTTTGGAGCCTCCAGAGCCACGGATGGTGCGAAGGGATCGGGAGCCTGACCCGATCTTGTTGTCCTGACATGGGAGGACACCGTGCTTCGGAAGGGGACGTGACGTCCTCCCCATTCTCCGAACCTTCCGCCCCGTCCTCTGCATGTGTCTCTCGGCGAGCCTCGAGCCCGTCCCCGACCCCACGAGCCCGATCGGAATCTCCATCACTTCATTCTTCAGGCAAACACATGACACGGCATCTCTTCGCAGTCCTCGCAGCCGCGACCGCTCTGACGCTCTCGACGACTACGGCCTCGGCCCAATCGAGCTGGATCGAGAAGGCGCAGTGGATCGGGACTCCATCACTGCCCGCCGGAGCCGCACTCGGTTCGAGCATCGGTATCTCGGGTGACAACGTCGTCGTCGGCGCGTCCATCGAGGGCGTCGCCTACGTCCTCTCTTCCTCGAGTGGTGGCCTTCGCTTCGTTCAACGCATCGAGGCTCCGGACGGAATTCCGGGCGAGCTCGGCGAGGCGGTCGACATCGACGGGAACCGTCTCATCATCGGCCGGGAGTACGACGATATCGTGAGCTTCAACTCGGGCTCGGCGTACATCTATCGCCTCGACGGCGACACCTGGGTCCTCGAGGACAAGCTGATCCCGAGTGATGCGTTTCAGCTCGACAACTTCGGATGCTCGGTAGCGATCGACGGCGACCGCGCGATCATCGGCGCGCAGTTCGATGATGACCGTGGAACCAGCTCGGGTGCAGCGTACATCTTCGAGCGCTTCGGGACGCAGTGGATCCAGACCGAAAAGCTCGTGGCGCGCCAGGGCGGTGAGGGCGACCTGGCCGGCTGGGCCGTGGATCTCGACGGCAACGTCGCGGTCGTCGGCGCCTGGGGGAACAGCTCGGTCAACCTCTTCGGCGGCGCCACCTACGTCTACGAGTACTCACCGAGCGGATGGAACCAGACGGGCACGCTGCGGTCGCCGATGCCTCAGGACGATCTCTACTTCGGCGTGTCGGTGGCGGCCTCCGAGGGACGCATCGCGGTGGGAGCCACAGGGCGTGGCGGACGGCGCGGTGCCGCCCATGTGTTCACGCGCGATAGCCTCGGCTGGTCGTTGGAGCAGAGCTGGACACCGACCCTCGCCCGCGGCACCGAGTTCGGAAACTCGCTGTCTTTCGACGGCGACCTGCTCGTGATCGGAGCCCATCGTCAGGGCAACTTCAACACACGCGGCGTCGTCTACCTCGCCGAGCGCACGTCCCTCGGATGGAGCGCGCTCGAGACGCTCGAGCCGAACGATCCGCCGAAGAATGGACGGTTCGGCTGGGCCGTCGACTTCGACGGCAACAAGCTGGTCTCGACCGCCATCGCGGCCGATCCGGGCGGTGAGGTGTTCCTCTTCGAGCGCAGGGTCGGGCTAGGATCGGGAAAGAAGAAGTAGGCGAAGGAGATCAGAGCCCGCGCGACCGAAACGGGAA
>JAVJTD010000021.1:0-6129 GCA_040219065.1 Planctomycetota bacterium | reverse complement strand
CGCGGTGAGTCGGCGCTCGAGCTGCTGCGCTCGCAGCCGTTCGACTTGGTGCTGCTGGACGTGAAGCTGACGGGCGGGGGGGACTCGAGCCCTTGGATCTCGTGCAAGACCTCCAAGCCGTCCTTGCCCGGCAGCTTCACGTCCAGCAGCACCAAGTCGAACGGCTGCGAGCGCAGCAGCTCGAGCGCCGACTCACCGCGCGATGCCTGAGCCGTCTCGTGCTTCTCGTAGCCGAGGATCATCTCGAGGGAGTCGCGAATCCGCTCCTCGTCGTCCACGATCAGAATGCGGGCCATCGTCTGTCCTCTGCGAAGGGCCTTGGATTCCCGGTCGTCGCGCAGCAGACTAACCGCTGAGAGATCGAGCGGCCAGGGCTGGCGATGACAGCCGGCCTCGCGGGAGATTCCATCGTGGCTCGGCCGGCGAGCTCGTCGTTCGAAGGCATCGATCGTCGGCTACGCCGATATCTCTCGACACGCCCCTGGGGAGGGGAGACATGACTCGAGGAAGTCCTTGGCAAGCGCTCGCGTCCTTGGCCGGCCGCTCGGAGCTTCTGGTGGCGGGCTTGATGTCGGGCACCTCGGGCGACGGGATCGATATCGCTCTCGTCCGAATCCGGCCCGATGAGTGCGGACCCTGGCAAGCCGATCTGGAGACCTTCGAGAGTCGGCCCTACGAGCCGGCCCTTCGGGAGCGCCTCCTCGACCCGCTTCGACTGTCGTCGCGTGAGATCGCCGAGCTCGGTGTCTCGTGGGCCGAGCGAGCCGCCACCGGGATTCAGGAAGCCTTGGCCGAAGCGGGACTCGAGCCGGGTGAGCTCGATCTCATCGGATCCCACGGCCACACCCTCTGGCATCAGCCACCGGGAGTGGCGGCGGTGGCGGCCTCATTCCAGATCGGCGAGGCGGATGTGTTGGCGGAGCGTCTAGGCGTGCCGGTCGTCTCGGACTTTCGACCTCGCGACCTGGCAGCCGGTGGCCAAGGCGCTCCTCTCGTGCCGATGGCGGAGTGGCTGCTCCGGCGGCCGGAGACCGGTGCCCGGCTGTTCCTGAATCTCGGCGGGATGGCCAACGTCTCGGTGATCTCGACGCGCCAGGAAGACGTGCTCGCCTTCGACACCGGGCCGGGAGTGGCCTGGATCGATGCCGCGGCGCGTCTGGCGTCCGATGGCCGAGAGCCGTTCGACCGAGACGGCCAGCGAGCCGCGCGGGGCCGAGTCCAAGAGCACGTTCTCGCGAGCTGGCTGGAGGATCCCTACTTCCAGACGCCGCCTCCCAAGAGCACGGGGCGAGAACGATTCGGCGAGGCGGCCTTCGAGGACATCGCCGAGGCGTGGACCGGCCGGGCCGACGATCTCGTGCGTACCCTCACCGAGTTGACGGCGCGCTCCATCGCACTCTCGATCGAGCGATTCGTGCCGAGGAGCCCCGAGCCGCGTGAGCTCTGGATCAGTGGCGGCGGCGCGCATCATCCCGTGCTCGTCGACTCGATCAGGGATCAGGTGGCTCTTCCCGTCTCGGTGATCGATGACCCGCTCCTGACGGTCGACTCCAAGGAAGCCGTCGCCTTCGCGATCCTCGCCGTGCGGACGCTTCGCGGCGAGCCCGGCAACGTGCCTTCAGCGACGGGCGCCCGCCGGCCGGTCGTTCTCGGCAAGATCTCGCTGGGTCTGTGACCCGGTGGTGCCTAGAATCTCGCGCGATCCCGGGACCTCGCTCCGGGAAAGGTCCCGGTTACCTTCCTCGATTGCCAATCCATGAATCGCCTCCGGTCGCGCTCCCTCTTTTGGACTCTCTTGTCGCTGGCGATCGTGCTGCGTGGGATCTTCGCCCTTCAAACGCTCGCCGAGGGGCCGTTCGTCGAGCCCAACTCGGATGCGCGGTTCTACGACCAATGGGCTCGAGCGGTCGCGCGCGGCAATCTGTTGCTCAAGGACGACTGGCTGAGCCCCAGGGAAGGGGCGCCGCGCACAGGTGGCGGCGAGGTCTTCCATCTGCCGCCGTTGTATCCGTATCTCCTCGCGGTCGTGTACGCGCCGCTCGGTTGGCTGGGATTGTCGGACCAGCGCGTCGCTTGTGTGACCGGTCTCCAACTCGGGCTGGGGATCGCCAACCTGGTTCTCGTGTTCGCCTTGGCTCGGCGACTCTTCGGAGAGGCCGCCGCTCTGTGGGCGATGGCGCTCGGAGTCTTCTCCAGCGTGTTGATGTACTGGGAAGGCAAGCTGCTGATCACCACCCTGGCGGTGTTCCTGAGCTTGCTCGTCCTGCAGCAGATCCTGGTGCTTCGCGAGCGTCCGAGCCGCCGGCGTGCGCTCGCCGTGGGTCTCTTGCTGGGGGCGTCGATCCTTGCGAGGCCGAACTTTCTGCCATTCGCCGGGCTCGCCTGGCTCTGGCTGGTCTGGCGAGGTCGGGGAGAGCGAGAGGGATGGCGCCAGGCCGGCCTCCTGGCGGCCGGGCTGATCTTGCCGCTCGCCCTGTCCCTCGGTCGCAACTGGATCGTCGCCAGTGAGACCGTGCTGGTCTCGGACAACGGCGGCGTGAACTTCTATTTCGGCAACCACCCAGGCGCGTCGGGCTTGAACATGGCGCCCGACCTGCGGTTCGCCAACATCTTCGATCAAGCTGGCATCGCGCGCCGGATCGCGGAGGAGTCGGAGGGGAGGAGGGGGCTCTCGGCCTCCGAAGTGTCAGCGCACTTCTATGCACTCGGCCGCAAGCTGATCGCGGAGAGCCCGGGCGCCTGGCTCGAGGTCGAATGGCGAAAGCTGCGCCTGCTGCTCGGCGACTTCGAGGCGGGCATCGGCTGGGTCCCCGAGGCCGAGGCGACGCTCGTGCCGATCGTCGGGCTGCTGCCGGTCCGCTTCGCCGTCCTCTTCGCCTTCTCGGTGCTGGGGCTGGTCGTGGCGTGGCGGCGTCAAAGACTCGGAGCCTCCTTCCCGCTCGCGCTGTTCTTGATCGTGAACGCTTCGGTGGTGATGCTCTTCTTCTTTGCGGCGCGACTGCGGACGCCGATGTCGGCCGTCTTGTTGGTGTACGCCGGTCTGGGCGCTCAAACACTCATCAGTTCAGTACTTCATCGGCAAAGCCTCGGGACGGCGCTGCCGATCGTTCTCGGCACAGGGGCGCTCTCATGGCTCATCGTCGACGGGGACTTTCGCGATCGGCTGCTCTCGAACGTGCACCACACCCAGGGCGAGCGGCTGCTGGCACAGGGTCGAATCGAGAGCGCGCGTCAGCAGCTCGAGCGGTCGGTCACGCTCGATCCCGGCTCAGGGCAGGCGATCGACGGGCTGGCGAGGCTGTTGCTCGCGGAGGTGGCGGCGCTGCGCTGCACGGCGCCTTCGGACCTCGACTCCCGAATCGCGCTGCTGCGACGCGCCGAGCAACTCGTCGCTCCTCAGGTGGATCGGTTCCCGTACGCCAGGATGACGCTCGGGGAGGTGTACCTCCAGCCCGAGATCGGGGAGTATGACGCCGCGGCGAGGTCCTTCTTGTCGGCGGCGGAAGCGTTCCAGCAGCTCGCGGCTTCGCCGGCCTTCGCGAAGATCCGGGCGGCGCGCGCGCTCTGGTTCGATGGACGGACGGACTCGGCACTGGGGCTGGTCGAGGAGGTCCGCCGAGTCGACGCCGAGCTGAGAGCCGACCCTGATGTCCTGCTGATCGAAGGGCTGATGCGAGCGGAGCTCGAAGCGCCGGGCGCCCGCGACCTCCTGGAGGACGCGCTCGCGAGCGCGAGTGAGGCCCTCGACGCAGGCGCCACGCCTTCGGCGACGATCATCCTCGAGCAGGTGATCATCGAGGCGTCTCTCGAGACGGGAGACGTCGCTCGCGCACGCCAGGTGTTTCGGCGTCTCTCGGAGCGCTCGCCGTGCGCGGCCCTCTCGCCGCGGAGTGCGTCGCTCGAGGCCCGCTTGCTCGAAGGGGAGGGGCGAGCTGGGGAGGCGAAAGCGGCCCGAGAGCGGCTGGAGCGGCGCTACCCGAGGCTGCCGCGGTAAGGGCGAGAAGGTGTGTGCGCATCCTTCGTACACAGCGGCAATTGGATCAGTCGAGCCATGTTCGCGGGGACCATTTTTCGCTTGCAACGGTAAGCCCCATTGCTAGGATGTGCCGGAATTTCGGGCGCCCTCGGTGCCTCTGGACCGCCTGTCCTGGGCGGTCTTTCAGCTCTCCACGTGGCCCCGCTCAATGGAATAGGAGCCGACCCTGCGATTCTTGGGAGAGACTCCCGGTCGGCAGAGGTCTGTACGTACGTACGCTGGGAGGAGAATTGATGACCCGTGCCGACAAGATTCGGTGGACGGCTGGCTTGCTCTTCGGAGCGTTGGCCCTGTTCGTGGTCGTGCCGAGCGCAAGCGCTCAGGACGACGACGCGGCCATGCAAGCTTTCGAAGAGGGCCTCGCGGCCTATCGGGAGGGGAACTCGGCCGAAGCGCTTGCAAAGTTCCAGGAAGTGATCGCGGCGGATCCCAGCAATGAGACCGCGTATCGCATGTGGACGAGCGCCGGTTACGACGTCTGGGTCAGCATGCTGGCCAAGGACGGTGACTATCGCCTCGTCGCCGAGCGCCTCATGGGCCTCTCGGCGCAGGGCATGAAGGAGCGCCAGGACGACTCTGGCGCCATCGAGGACCTCGTCGAGCAGCTTCGCACCGGAGACTACGGCGCGCGTCGCTCGGCCATCCTCGCGATGTCCAACAATCACGGTGAGTATGCCGCCGCAGCGCTGGTCCCGGTCCTCGCCGATCAGGACGACCTCGAGTTCCGCGTCCGTGCGATCGACGCTCTGCAGCGTCTGGGTCGTCACTCGGTGCTCCCGTTGATCGCGGCGCTCGGCTCCTCGGACGCCTTCCTGCGTCGCAACGCCGCCATCGTGCTCGGCAACATCGGTGACGAGCGCGCCAAGGCCGACCTCAAGGGGCTCTACGAAGGCGACGCCGAGGTGCAGGTCCAAGAGGCCGCCGCGACGAGCTTGCAGAAGATCACCGGCGCCGATCCCGAGTCCCTGGCCTCGGCCCAGAGCCTCTTCCTCGAGAAGGCTCGCGCCTACGCGTTCGGCCTTCCGCCCTTCGTGCGCGACTACGACCTGGGCACGACGCACTGGACCTGGAGTGACGACGGCAGCGGTCTCGCTCGCACCGAGGTGCCGGCGAATCTGCGCCCGTTCAAGCTCGCCGAAGACGCCGCTTACCGGGGCATGATGATGAACCCCGAGAACCAGGCGGCCCTGTCGATGTTGGCCCTGGTGCTCTTCGCCGAGGCCAATGAGGTCCGCGCGATGCTCGACAGCGGCGCCGACGAAGCCGAAATGTGGGAGGCGGAGCTCGGACGCTTGGGCTCGATGGCCCGCGCGACCGGCCGCGAAGCCTTGAGCGACGCACTCAACATGGCGCTCGCCGAGAACCGGGGTCCGCTGGCAGCTCAGATCATCGGCGGGATCGAGGGTGTCGAGACGTCCGAGTCCTATGAGGGCACTTCGCCTCTGGGCCGGGCGCTGCTCGCGAGCGACAAGCAGATCCGCGTCGCCGCCGCGATCGCGCTGGCCAACATCGCGCCGTCGGATCTCGCCGATGCCGATCGCGTCGTCAGCACCCTCAACTCCGCTCTCGGTCAGGCCGCCATTCGTCAGGTCCTGCTCGTTGCCTCGGACGAGGTCTTGCGGAACCGCACGGCCAACGGCCTCGAGGGCGGTGGCTACTACGTCTCGACGGCCAACTCGGGCGCTCTCGGTCTCGACCAGGCCATGAGCTTCCCGCACTACGACCTCATCCTGATCTCCACCCAGGTCAGTGACGTTCACTTCAGCGCGCTCATCAACCAGCTCCAGAACGGCTCGCGGACCCAGGGCACGCCGATCGTCTTAATCGCCCCGGCCGCTTCGGTCGACCAGCAGCGTGGCCTCTACAGCAACCGTGTCACCGACGTGATCTCGGACGCCACCATCCAGGACGGCTCGTTCCTCGAAGGCATCGCCAGCGCGGCGCAGTCGAGCGAGAACGAGACCGATCGCCGTCGTGCCGAGACGATCGCCGCCTCCGCGGCTCGAGCTCTGGCGCACACCGACTCCGAGGTGTTCAATCTCTCGCTCGCGACCGACGGCCTCCTCGGAACGCTGTCCGGTGAGAACGACGAG
>JAVJTD010000018.1:0-5657 GCA_040219065.1 Planctomycetota bacterium | reverse complement strand
TGGGTGCGTGGGTGCGTGGGTGCTTGGGTGCTTGGGTGCGTGGGTGCTTGGGTGCTTGGGTGCTTGGGTGCTTGGGTGCTTGGGTGCTTGGGTGCGTGGGTGCTTGGGTGCTTGGGTGCTTGGGGGTTTGGGTGCTTGGGGTGCTTGGGGGCTTGGGTGTTCGGGTGTTCGGGTGTCCAGGTGTTCGGGTGTCCAGGTGTTCGGATGTCCAGGGTCCAGGTGGTCAGGTGACACTGGGTGATCAAAGCACCACAGCACCACAGCACCACAGCATCCAAATCAGCCAGGCTCCGCGCTCTCTGCGTGATCTCTGCCAGTTTGCCCGCATGACCTCCAGGACCTGCGGGTCGCTCAACCGGCGAGCTCCGAACGGTCGATCTCTCTCGCGCTCGCCTTGCGGGCTGAAAGCCAACGATCAATCCAAATACACTCCCGCACCCGGGGTTCATCTCGAGTCGCGGATCACAGGTCGAGGAGATCTTCGAGAACATGACGTCGAAGTCGAGCCGAGTCTTCGCACCCCTCCTCGGACTCGTTCGCGGCGCCGCGACGTCGGCTCTGCTCATCACGACTCTGACCGCCGGAGTCACCACCGCCGAGGACCTCTACGTCCGGGCGGGGGCCGAGAAGGGCAAGGGGACGCGCGAGCGCCCGTATCGCGCCCTCTACAAGGCCCTCGAGCGCGCCAAGCCCGGTGACGTGATCCACGTTGCCGAAGGGGACTACTCCGGCAAGCTCGATGTTGGCTTCGTCACGATCGGTACCCGCAACCTCACCTTGCTCGGCGGCTACGCGGCGGACTACTCCGAGCGCAATCCGTACCGCTATCCCAGCCGCCTGCACCGCCGGATCGGCACCGACGTCGAAGCCTTCGACAACGGGCTCGTGCTGTGCGACGGCGACGTCTCGGGCTTGGTGATCGACGGGTTCGTGTTCGACTCGACGGGTCGCAATGTCTACCGAGAAACCGGCGAGCTCGACGTTACTTTGAGCCTGACGAAGCCGCCCATCACCCTCGCCCATGCCGACAGCCACCTGCGCAACAGCATCTTCCTGAACACGGCGGGGCCAGCGGTGCGGATCAGCGGACCGAGCTCGAGCATCGAGAACTGTCTCATCGTGAACGCGGTCCAGTTCGGCATCGAGATCCACGGGCGACACGCGGCGGCCGCCCTGGCGACCGACACCCAGGTTCTGATTCGGAACAACACGATCCTGTTCACTTGGCAATGGCGCGAGACGGGTGGATCGGCCATCCAGATCGGCAGCTACTGCAAGGTGCGTCTCGAGAACAACCTGATCGGGTTTCACCAAGGCGTCGCGATCTCGAACATCCGCAACTTCGACGGCAAGGCCCTGCACCAGATGATCGGCAACGTCTTCTTCCTGAATCGCGCCGGGAACTACGAGTTCTTCTCGAGGCAGCACAACCAGAATCTGGTGGTCGACGATCCTGCCGATCTCGAGGAAGCCGATCTGGCGCAAGCGGAAGGCAACCTGGAGATCGATCCGCTCTTTCGCCTACCGGCTAGCTGGGTCGAGCAATATCTCGATGTCCTCGGCCACGAAGATGCAGGACTGCTGTCGGAAGAGGAGCTCGCAACTTTGCGTCGACGGCTGGGTCTCCCGTTGGAGCAGCCGACGCGGCGCGGCACCTATGCGCCACCCTATCCCCTCGCGGCGGTCTTGAACGGAGCGCTTTGGCAGACGGGCGGTGGATCACTCGAAGGCATCGGCGTCCAGGTGGCGAGCCTGCTCCCGATCGTTCTCCCGCCGAGCGAAGAGAGGGTCGCCGAGGAGTCCGATTGGGCGAGGCTGTTCGAAGGCGGCGAGCAGCTCGTGGAGCGGCGGATCCGAATCCTCGCCCGTTGCAAGGGCGAGATCTCGGCCTCCAGTGGTGCCCAGGAGTTGCCACGCTTCGAGAGCATCGACTCGAAGACCCACCGACTGATCGAGCTGGGATCGGTGGGCGGCGAGAGCTCATTGCTCGCGAGTGTCCGGCGCGACTCGGGAGCCGGGCAGTTCCTCGAAGAGGAGGTACTGGCTCGCGGCCCCGAAGGCGGCGAGCTCCTGACCTTCGAAGGCGTGCTGCGTCGCGTCGGCGAGGGTCCCGAGGCGGGGCGCCTGATCCTCGAGATCGAGTCGCTCACTCGCTAAGTCGAAGGCCCAGGGCGGCCTTCGACCAATCACTTCGACGGAGTCAAGCTCGCCGGCAGGCTGGCGTCACCCCCCGGCGCCAGGAAGCCGGCGTCGCCCTTCGTCTGATCGCTGCTCAGCGCCTCATCGCTCTTGGCGACATCGGCTCGAGTGGCCGGCACCTTTTCGGGTGCCGACGGTGCTTGCGGTGCCTCGAGGATCTTCTCCACCGGTGGGATCTCCTCGTAAACGATCTGTGCGCTCGGCTCGGGCTCGGACTGCAGGGACCAGATCAGGATCCCGGCGATCGAGGCGAGGACGACGGCGGCACTGACGGCGAGCAAGCGGCCTCGCCAGCGGGGAATCGATCGAGGGACATCTCGGCTGGCGGCCAATCCGGCGATGACACCAGGCAGCACATTGGGGGACGACACCGGTGGGACGTCTCGCAGCCAAGAGACGAGCATCTCACATTCACGTGAGAACGCTCGGCAATCGGGACACTCTCGAAGATGCGCCTGGACGCTGGGGACCTCGCCCCAATCCAGTCGATCATCGAGCTTGTCGCTCAGCTTGGCGCGGATCTCCCGGCATTTCAGTGACATGTTAGGGCTCCTGAAGGGGCCGGCTCACTCGCCGGCTTCCAGCCGCTGGCGCAGGCGCTCCCGGAGGACTTGGCGAGCGCGGTGCAACCTGGAGCGGACGGTTCCGATCGGAATATCGAGGGTCGCCGCGACCTCCTCGTACGACATCCCTTCCATCTCTCTCAAGACGGTCACCTGCTTGAGATCATCGTCGAGTCCGGCGACGACACGGCGAACGACATCTCGGCGCTCGGCGCCTTCGACGGACTCGAACGGTCCGGCGCCATCGCAAGAGAGCTCGGTCGCGCGCTGGTCGTCCTTCGCGGATCGCGAAGAGCCGAGGTCGAACAGAGAGAGAAAGGTGGGCTTACGGCGTGCACGGTCGCGGCGATACTCGGCCCGGCACAGATTCAAGGTGATTCGGTAGAGCCAGGTGTAAAAGGACGACTCCCCACGAAACGTCGGCAGTCGTTGGAACGCTTGGATGAAGGCTTCCTGAGTCACGTCCCGAGCTCGCTCGGGGTCATTCAGCATCCGGTAGGCCAGGTTGTAGATCCGGTCCTGATGCAGAAGGACGAGCTGCTCGAAGGGTTGCCGACCAGGACGTTGGGTCGCGTCGGGGAGACGAACCCTTTCCTTCGGAACGGTCGTCATGGCTGATTCCTCTCTGCCTCGATCAATGGGCGAGTATCGATCTGCGGCGTGCTTCAAATCATCCTCCGATGGATGAGAATGGAGCGAGCGGAGTTCTAACGGAATCGCGGTCCGGTGTCAGCCGCCGACTCCGAGCAGATGAGCTGATGACCTGAAGCCGTGATCAGGTAGCGCCTTGTGACCGCTCTTCCGGCGACGAGCGCGTGGCACCGGGCCCAGTGCGCAGCCTCGTGTAGGTTCAGCGGCCCCCGTGCCGTCCCTTGTGGCGTCTCTGGTCAGCTCGCCATGAAAGGCCACGTCTGCGGCTTCTCCGAACAGTTTTTTCGTGGGGGGCTACGGCTCCAAGCCCATGCCCTGACGTCACTCGCGTTCGAGAGTCCCTCGATCGGTGCGGCGACCTCAGAACTTCATTCGATGCTCGACCAACCAACCGATGCAAAGCCGAACGCGGCGGCTCACCCCCGACGAGCTGCTGCGAGTGAAGATCTCTCGAAAGAGGGAATCGGAACGAAAGTTCTTTTGAAGGAATGAACTCGTGAAAGCCATCATCACGACTCTCGCCATCGCGCTCGCCCTCTCCGGCGCTCACCTGGCGGCGCAAAAGGCCGCTGCCGAGCAGCAGGACACCAAGGTCGCTCAGGACAAGGGACGCGAAGTCACCCTCACGGGTGAGCTCGTCGACCTCCAGCAGTACCTGTTCGAAGGCAAGAAGGACGATGCCAAGAACGACAACGTCGTCCGCGCCGACACCTCCGCCCTTGGCGGCAAGGGTGGCCACACCTACGCGCTCGTCACCGCCGACAAGATCCACATCCTCTTGAGCAGCTCGAAGCCGGGCGGCAAGGGAGCCGGCGAGATGATCTCCGAGCACTCCAAGAACCCCGCCGAGAGTGACCAGGAGCTGCAGGTCGAGGTGCGCGGTCGCCACATCGAGAAGAAGGGCATCAGCGCCATTCTCGTCGAGTCGATCACCGCCAACTGATTCTCTCTGCTTCACGTCGGAGGTCATTTGGCCGCCTCAGCCCCCACGAGGATCCGGGTCCCACGAATCCTCCAGGTCGAGTGACCTCCGACATTTGATAACGACTCTCCGGCCAGGCGCATGCCGATCGTCTCTCCTCCTTGCCGATCGGCCAAGCGCCCCGAGCAGTCTTCCCTTGCTTCTCTCTCTCTGCCGACTCGACGGGCGTCGCCGCGCCAGGGCGACGCCCGTCCTTTTTGGTTGAGCACCGGCGCGCCGCGGTGGATGCTCTCGAGAGGTCTCGAGTCGATGCCCTCGCTGAGCTCTGGAGTGAACATGTTCGACCGCCGCCCCGCCCTTCGCTCGAGCGCTCGGCTCGCATCGATCGGCTTCCTCCCCATCCTTCTCACCGCTTGTCTCACCGAAGGACGCTACGTCGGCTACGACGAGTCGCGCTCTCTCGACACCCAGGGAAGAGTGGTGACCTTCGTCGACCTCTACGAGACAGGGCGGAAATCGGTGGCCGACTATCTCGCCGAGCTGCCGAGTGCCGAGCGCGAAGGGCTCGAGACCATGCTGGCGAGAACGGCGAGCGCCTGCGCACGGCTCGAGATCATCGACCAGCGAAGTGGCATGGACTACTCGCAGATCAGCGGCAGTGCGGTCTTGGTCCGAGGATCGGCCTCGAAGTGCTTCGTCGCGACCGCCGGGCATTCGTTCTCAGGCGTGAGCAGCGAAGACGTCACACTCACCCTCCGCGACGGGAGCGACGTCGACGCGGCGATGATCTCGTCGAGCTTCGCCGAGTTCGATTCGTCTTCGCGGGACTGGGCCGTCCTGGCCGTCTCCGAAGGCTCGAGTGACTTGCCTGCACTCACGACGCACGAGCCGGTTCCCGGCGAGCTCGCCTTCGTGCTCTCGTATCCCAACGAGATGGGCGTCAACGAAGCGGGCCAAGTCGTCTACGGGCATGCCTACGCGAGCAGCCCCTTGGCCCCGATCGTCACCGTCGCCCGCGTCCGCGACGACTCACCGCTCGCGCTCGACCCCATCGCCGGCTCCCTCGCGATGGGCGGAGCCAGCGGAGGCGCCATCGTCAACCGAAAGGGCGAGCTCATCGGCATCCTGACAGGAAGCGGCTGGGCAGCGACGAAAGACGGAGCCGAGTACTGGATCCATGGCGCGACGATCGCAGCGTTCGAAGAGCATCTCGCGCGCTGAGTTGAAACATGCGGGAGCGCCGACCAGGAGGGCCTCGACTGACAGTGGGGTGAGAGCCGTGAGCGGAGCGATCGGTCCTCGCTCGGCCCGGGGAGGGTCCC
>JAVJTD010000017.1:0-12209 GCA_040219065.1 Planctomycetota bacterium | reverse complement strand
TGGGTGCTTGGGTGACTGGGAGCTTTGGTGTTCGCGCGATCAGGTGGTCATCTGCTCGGGGAACTGTGTGCTTCTACTCAGTACCCCCATCACCACGGCACAACGGCACCAAAGCACCTCTTTCGAGTATCCAGGTGACTGAGTGCTTGCATCCAGAACACCCAAGCACCAGAGCACCAAGCCACCACAGCACCTCTTTCAGGTGATCAGGTGATTCCGAAACACACGAGCACACGAAGCAAACGGCCCCCGAGGACATCCTGTCTTCGGGGGCCTCGGACGACTACCGCGAAGGTGTCGAGTCAGGTTGGGCCCATTCACCAGGGATCACGGATGCATGGCAACCGATCGAAACCCGGCTCAGGAGTCTGCTCGACGAGTCGTCCGTCATCTGAGGGCGACAATCACTGCGTGATGTCGATGCAGTCGGGTCCGCTGAGCTCGAAGCGGCCACCCGAGCTCCCGCCGAGCACCGCCTGTGCAAAGAACCGCTGGCCAATCAGCCGGCCATTGCTCGGTACCATGAAGCGGAACGGAAGCTCGCCCGAAGCGGGAATGACACCGGTCGCGATCGCCGGCAGGATCCGGCCCAGCAGGAAAGCGCCCCCCTGAATCGGCTGATAGCCCGGTGTCCCCGCGAAGAACACGGCCACAGGATGACCCGCGATTCCGCGCACGGTGACCGTGACGACACTTCCGAGCCGACCGCTCCCGTTGACCTCCAGGGAGGCGGGAGTCGTGTTGATCGATTGCACAAGAATGCGTGGTCGCGCCGCGTCACCGACGTTGACGCCTTGCAGCTCGACGTGTTGATCGACGAAGCGCTCGAGATCGAATTGCGCGGTCAGGGATACGATGGAGCAGGCGAGTTGATACTCACGCGCGCCGTTCACACGCTCGACGGTTCCGCGGAGTGCGACGCGCTCCTGAGCGATCGCGAACGGTGCCGTGAGCAAGACGAGTGCGATCCCGCACAACGTGGGTCGAAGTACCTTCGACATCATGGTCTCCTCCGGATCGGGATGTCTTGGCAGGTCCCGGAACCGGCTCCTCCGGAGCCAATGCCGCCGAGAGCAAAGCGGAGACCGTGGCGAGACGAAACGGGGCCTTCTCGCTACTCTTGGACGGCCATCGTCCCGCGCGTCACGCCGTACTGCTCGACGGCGCCGATTCGCCGGACGAGCTCCTTCGCGGTGAGCTCACCTGCGATCAAGGCGCGGTAGCCGGCCAAGACGAGCGCCGCTTCGGTCCGGGTCTCGCGGACGCACTCGACGCGCAGTCGCCCGACGCTGCGGCGGATGAGGTCGGGCACCAGGAATGCCGCGCTCTGCGCTTTGGCGTTGAACACCGTGTTGCGGCAGCCGACATCGACCACCACCGGATGCTCGAACCCCGCGCGATCCTCGAGCGAGACTTGCCTCTGCTCGCACGGCCGTCCGCAGGTCCGGTAGTCCTGTCCATGGCTCAAGAGATGCGAGTAGACGCAATGCTCGGTGTGGAACGTCAGGACATGATGATGGACGACGACCGTGAAGCGATCGGCCGGCACGTGCTCGAGCATCTGCACGAGCTGCCGCCGGTCGAGATCATGGGAAGCCGTCAAGGTGTCGGCGCCGCAGGCCAGGAGATGCCGCGCCGTGATCGAGTTCGTGACGTTGAGGGAGAAGTCCCCGTGCACCCGCGGCCGGCCGCTCTCGCGCCGCGTCTGGGCGAAGTGCATCAGCCCGCCCCAGTGCCGCACCAAGACACCATCGGGATCGAGTGCCTCGACGCGCGCGTCGTACGCCTCTTCGCCGGGCTTCTGCACGCGCACGGTGGCGATGGTCACCTCGAGCCCGACGCTGCGCGCGCTCCACGGCTCTCGCCAGGCCGACCAGCTCCATCCAGTCGAGCTCGACCGCACGGAAGCCTCCGTCGATCACGGCCTCGAGCTGCTCGGCGGTTCGACACAAGGGAACCAGCTCAGGCACCGTCCGCGCGCGTGACGGGAGCTTCGGCCGCTCGAGGATCTCGCCGTCGGTCACCCGCCGCACCGGCCGCCGGTCGACGTGAACCTCGAGCGCTCGGGCGACCTCCCGCCGCAAAGCCTTGAGCTCCGAGACCGGCAGATGCCATCCGCTCTCCAGCCCCGTGCAATCCAGCTCCGCCAGTCGAAACGGCGTGTCGCCGAGCTGGCCCAGCTTCTCGAGCAGTAATCGATCCGAGAGCCCCTCCCCGCTCGCCGGCACCAAAAGCTGCTCGCTGACCACCGTCGCCTCACCAAAGAGGCACGACGCCGTCAGCGTCAAATGCTCATCACCGGATCCCTTCAAAACCATTCGGACGGGAATCCGGCCCGGTGAGCTCGTCTGCCTCTTTCCGACCGAAGGATCGCTCGTGACCCAGACGCGGTCGCCCACGCTCACACGCCGGAGATCGGGACCGGGCCGTCCCAGCTCGATCCGCCAGTGGTCTCTTCGAGCCTCAACACCGAAGATCGGGCCGCCTGGCTCCTCGTCCTCGGGACGTCCCGAGTCGAACACGATTCCCTGTCCAGCCCGCACCTCGAAGGCGCCGAGCACGGGATCGAAACCTTGGGAGGGATCCACCTCGCGCGCGGTCTCCGCGGCCAGCCCGCCGGTGGCGAGGTCGACCTCGCGGCGCTCTCTCGAGACGAGGACGGCGCCGCGCTCGACGGCGATCACATTGCCAAGGTACACGCCGCGGTGCTTGGGGAAGTGCCCCTCGACCAGCGACTGATGGTTCGAGCCGAAGAGAAAGCCGCGGGAGAAGCCGCGCGTGTATGAGAGCGCCATCTTCGTGAGCTCGCACCGGTATTGCCCCTCGGCACTCCGGCGCGAGTGCTTCGGATCATCCAGCGAGTCGACCAGCGCCCGGTAGCCGCGCACCGCCGTGGCGACATACTGCGCCCCCTTTTGTCGGCCCTCGATCTTCAGACCGTGAACTCGGCCTCGAAGCTCAGCAACGGCCTCGCCGCCGGCAAGGTCCTTCGGGCTCAGGAGATACTGCACGCTCCCCAAGTCCCTTCGCTCGCCGTCGATCACGAGGCGATAGGGCAGCCGGCAGACCTGCGCGCACTCGCCGCGATTGGCCGAGCGCCCCCCCCACGCCTCGCTGCTGAGGCATTGACCGCTCCACGCGACGCAGAGCGCGCCGTGAATGAACACCTCGAGCTCGAGCGGCGAGCCCTCGGCGAAGCGCTGGATCTCCTCGACCGAGAGCTCACGCGACAAGACCACGCGCCTCACGCCCAGCCCTTCGGCAAAGCGTGCGGCTTCAGGGCTGGAGATCGTCATCTGCGTGCTCGCGTGCAGCTCGAGCTGCGGACAGACCTCTCGCGCGAGGATCGCCACCGCCGGATCCTGCACGATGAGCGCATCGATGCCCGAGCACGCCACGACCCGGAGGACTTCGACGAGACGCTCGAGCTCCGACTCGAAGATCAGGGTATTGAGCGTGAGGTAACTGCGCGCCCCGCTCCGCCGTATCCGCCGCGCGACCTCGTCCAAGTTCTCGAGCGAGAAGTTCGCAGCCCGCGCCCGCGCATTGAAGCCCGTGTCCAAGCCGAGATACACGGCATCCGCCCCCGCCTCGAGAGCCGCTTCGAGGCTCTCGGCATCACCGGCCGACGCAAGGATCTCGGGACGAGAGGGCGTGGATCGGGACATGAAGCGAAGTGTATCAATCCCCCAGGCCAAAACCAGAGGGCGGGAACTGCCTGAGCCCGGACGGGCGAGTCCGACGATCCAGAGATTCCTGCGCTTCCCGTGTAAGAACCTCCGTGTTCCCCGTGCCCTCCGTGTAAAGGCCTCCGTGTCCCCCGTGCAAAAACCCCGTGCCCTTCGCGCCCCCCGTGTGAGAATCTCCAAGATCCCCATGTATGGTCCCCGCCTTTGAACCAGGAGGGCGATTTGATGAAGCTCCTTTCGACCGCTGCCCTGCTCCTCATGGGCGGGCTCCTCTCCGCGCCGTCTCCGAGTGCCGACGACGAGCCGAGCTGGGAGGCGATCTTGCAACGCCCCGGCGAGCCGATCGCCTTGCCGATCCCGCGCCCCAAGCTGGAATGGCTCGGCTCTCTCGAGGAAGGGCTCCTCCTGGCCGACAAGGAGCAGCGCCCGCTCTTCGTGACGGCGAGGTGCTTGCCGTGCAAGCAATGCGCGGACTTCGACAAGAGCGTCCTCGAGGCGGGCGGCGAGCTCGATCCGTGGCTGCGGCAGTTCGTCACGGTGCGATTGACCGATGCGGCGCTCCTCGACCTGCGGCTCCTCCCGATCGAGGGCTACCAAGACCTCGATTTGTCCTGGTGGGGCTACCTCCTCTCGCCCGAGGGCAGCCTCTACGCGATCTTCGGTGGCCGCGACGAGGTCTCGGACACGACGCGCATCTCGGTGAAGGCGCTCGTCAATACGCTACGCCGCGTGCTCTCGCATCACTACGATCCGCGGCGGGCCGACTGGGGAATCGACCGCGACGCTCCCTCGCTCGAAGGGCGTCCCCGCACGGTCCGACAGCTTCCTGGCTGGCGGAGCTGGAGCCGGGAGGCCAAGGAGCTGGGCGCTTGCGTCCATTGTCACCAGGTCGCCGAGGTTCTCCGTCAGCCGGCGATCGAGGCGGGAACGTTCGACACGGCGAGCGATCTCGACATGTGGCCCCTCCCCGAGAACGTCGGCATCGCGCTCGACCGCGATCACGGACTGCGGGTGATGTCCGTTGAAGAGGACAGCCCGGCCACGAAGGCCGGGCTCCGACCGGGCGACGTCTTGGCCGCTGCCGACGGTCAGCGCCTCTTCGGCCAAGCCGACTTCCGGGGCGTCTTGCACCGAGGTCCGAAGGGCTCGGGCGAAGTCGCTGTCGTGTGGAAGCGAGAGGACGCCGTCCACCGAGGGAGGCTCGCGCTCGAAGACGGCTGGAGACAGACGGTGCTCGACTGGCGCATGAGCGTGTCCCAAGGGAACATCGGCGCCGGGCCGGGCTTCTTTCCCCTGGCCGCTCGCGGCCGCAGGCAGCAGCGCGGCATCGAGGACGGCACGCTCGCGATCGAGCCCTACGCTCCGCGTGGCGCGGCGCAAGAGGCGGGTCTCCGCGGAAGCGACATCGTCATCGCGGTCGATGATCAGAAGCCGGACCTCTTCGGCAGGGCCTTCCTGGTATGGTTTCGGCGGCGCTACGAGCCCGGCCAGGAGATTCGCCTGACCGTGCGCGATCCTCGCGGCGAGGACCGCGAGATTCGTTACGTTCTCGAGTGAGCTCTCAAACACTCATCAGCTCATGACTTCATTCCCTCAACGCGTCCGTTCCCTGCCTCGCCTCGGTGTCGGCATCTCCACCGAGCTCGGCGCCGGCCAGGGCGGCCTCGACATCTTCGCCTTTGCTGAAGAGCGCCCCGACCTCATCGGCTTCCTCGAGGTCGGCGCCGACGTCGAGCGCGGCTTCGACCACCTGCCGCCCGCCTGGGCGCGCACCGGCCGGCTGACGACGTACCACTTCCTCGACGTGAATCTCGAGGAAGGCGAAGACCTGGACGAAGAGTGGACCGCCGCCACGGCAGCTCTTGCGAAGTCGATCGGGGCGGCCTGGCTGTGCGGTGATGCCGGGCTCTGGCACGTGGGGCCGCGGGAGCGAGGTCACGGCACCTTGATGCCGCCGATCCTCTGCGAGGCATCTGCCACCGAGATGGCCCAGAACCTCCGGCACCTTCGGGAATGCAGCGGCTTCGAGGTCTTGCCCGAGAACCCACCCGCGCACGTCTACCTCGGCGACCTCCACCTGCTCGACTACTTCGCCCGTGTATCGGAGGCCGGCGATTGCGGTGTGCTGCTCGACCTCGCCCACCTCGCGATCTACCAGCGCGTCCAAGGTCACGCGCCATTCACAGGGCTGGACGGGTTTCCCCTCGATCGCATCGTCGAGATCCATGTCGCTGGTGGCACCCCCTTCGAGCATGAAGGCCGGACCTTCATCGATGACGACCATGGCCCCGAGCCCCTGCCCGAGGTGTGGGACCTGCTCGAGCACGTGGTCGAAGGCGCCGAGAACCTCAAGGCGGTCGTCTACGAGTGCGAGCGCAACGCGGCCGCGGCGATCACGCCCGCCTTCGAGAAGCTCAACGCGATCTTCCCACGCCAGGGCAAGCCGGCATGAATCACCGCGCGTTACAACGCACGCTCTTTCGCATGCAGCTCGACCACGACTTTGCGCGGAGGATCCTGGATGGGGATCGCGCGAGCCTCGAGACGACCGGGCTGAGCCCCACTGAGGCGGCACTCCTCCAGAGCGCCCCCTTCGCCGGCATCACGGCCGATCCCGGAAACCAGCGTAGAGATCAGGTCCTGGGGAACGCGTCCTCGGAGCTCCGGCTCAGCGTCGCCGCCGCAGCGGTCACCCGCGGCGCCGACGTGGCGCGCGGCTTCCTGGCGTCGGAGCAATTTCACGATGCCATTCGGTGCGACGGCCGCCTTCCGTTCGCCTTCGCCGACTATCTCGAGAGTGCCCTCGAGGGTGCCGATGCCCGGCTCCGCTCTTTGGTGCGTCTCGAGAGGGAGCTCCTCCGAGCTCGCCGCGAGGACATCCACCGCGAGCGGCCCATGCCGGGAGACGTCGTCCTGGCAAAGACCGCGCGCTTGATCGAGCTGGCTCCCGGTACGTGGCGATACGCCGAGCTCCTCCATGCCCGCCTCGAGCGCGGGACGCCGATCGCGCCGGGCGCCGTCGGATCAGACGATTCGGACTGGATCCTCATCCTCTCGAAGCCTGGCGATGGTCCGCTGCGAGACGTCGAGACCGAGCCGCTCCAGCCGATGGTCGTCGCGGTGCTGCGCCGAGCAGAATCCCCCTGGCCCGCTTCGGCACGCGCCGAGCTGGCTCGAGAGCTCGGAGTCGAAGCCGCGGAACTGGAATCGTTCATCGACGACCTGGCGTCGGACGGCGTTCTCGTTCGAGGCTAGCCCGCTCCGCAGCGCCGCGGAGCGGCGTTCCTGCCTCACCAGCCCCAAGTGCCGGGCCCGCCTTTGAAGGGACCGATCACGTCCTGGGTGATCCAGCCGCTATAGAAATCGCCGGGCTGCGGCTCCACGACCTCTCCGTCGACTCGGCACTCATCCATCAATCGGGCGTAGAAGCTGACGTACCCTCGAATGGCCTCATACCGCTTGACGGGCTCCGAATAGGTGAATGCCGCCCGATGAGCCACTCGGCCGCCGAAGCGGACATCGAAGTAGCTCGCCACGCCCTTCCATTCGCAGCGCGTCGTGCCCTCGACAGGGATCAAGGTGCCATGGACGATGTCGTCGAAGGAAATGAAGTAGAGCGGCGGATGAGTCGTCTCGAGCACTCGAAAGCCCTGACGAGTGGCCGCGATGGTCTGATTGGCGAAGACGACTTCCAGCAGGCGAGGCGTCGGCTCGAGTCTCGGAGGACGCGGGTATTCCCAGACCGATTCTTGTCCGGGACCCGCGAGCGGGTGATCGGGTCGGCGATTCATGGGTGGGTCTCCTTTGGTTCTCCCGTTGGGCACAGGATCACCAATGGATGCGACCACGTCCACCCTTTGCGGTCAAAGTAAATTGACTCGCCCGGACGATCTATTGCCGCCAAGAGTCCTGAATTGCATTTCAAGAGTGCTCATTCATCGGTAGAACGAGACCGCACGAAGCTCGATCGTGCGGAGCTCAGACGAGCCCTCCTCGATCTCGATCATGCGATCGAGCGGAATGTCGAAATAGGAACGTGCTTCCGTATTCGGCCACCGGATCTCGAGGGCTCGAATACGCGTCGCCTGTCCCAATCCGATCTCCTGCCGCGCCGGCGATCCGCCGAAGCTGCTGACCGAGCCCACGGCCCGGTGGATCTCGCGCACCTCGCCACTCGCGTCCTCGACCTCGACCCGGATCCGCGCCCCATATCCCGAGCGCGGGCTCTGACGGCCGATGAGCTTCACGAAGAGGAAGCGGTTGCCGTGACCCGGATTCTCGAACAGCGCATTGCGGAATCGATCGCCGCGGTAGAAGCCGCCGAGCTGATGATAGAGGTCCTGGTCGCCGTCGTGGTCGAGGTCGCCGAACGCGACGCCGTGCCCCTTTTGCAGGTGGCCCAATCGGCCCGAGCCCGTGACGTTGACGAAGCGCTTCCCTCCCACGTTGCGCAGGAGCACGTTGGGCATGAGCGACTCGAACTCGGGATCGCCGGTCGCGAGGTACATGTCCAAGAAGCCGTCGTTGTCGACATCGCCGAAGTTGGCACCCATCGGCAGGTAGACGTGATCGAGGCCAGCCTCTGCGGTCACGTCCTCGAAGCCCTTTCCGCCGAGGTTGCGGTAGAGGCGAGGCCGTACGGCACCATCGTCCTGGCCGAGTAGGTCGGCCGTCAGGTCGGCGATCGTCGCTTCGTAGCCGGCCACGAAGAGATCGAGCCAGCCGTCGTTGTCGTAATCGAAGAACCAGGTGGCGAAGCTCTTGCCCGGCTCTTGGACGCCGAGCTCACCAGCGACATCGGTGAAGCGCAGATCGCCGTCGTTGCGGTACAGCCGATTCGCGCCACGGTTGGAGACGTAGAGGTCCAGGTCGCCGTCATTGTCGTAGTCGCCGGCCGTGACGCCCTTGGCGTAGCGATCGTTCGTCACACCGGCGGAGGTCGCCCGGTTGGTGAAGATACCTTCTTTTGATTGGATGAAGAGCTGAGAGGGAAAGTCACCGCCGCCGCGATCGAAGGTCACGCGCGACTCGTTGCCAACGAAGAGATCCAAGTCGCCATCGCCGTCGAAGTCCCCGAACGTCGCGGCCTGCGTCGGGAAAGCGGGAAAGGCGAGACCGACCTCTCGTGTCACGTCGCGGAAGACGCCGCCGTCGTTGCGCAGCAGCGAGTTTCGAATACGCCCGTCGTCGAACATCCACGCGCCGCGCAAGACCAAGAGGTCCGCATCGCCGTCGCCGTCGTAGTCCGCGGACAGGCAGTTCAGGCCGCCAAGCTGACCTTGGAGATGCGCGGCCTCGGTTCGGTCCTCGAAGCCGCCCTGTCCGGTGTTTCGGTAGTAGGTCATCGGCCCGAGCGGATCGTAGGTGGTCGTCACGATGTCGAGCCAGCCGTCGCCGTCGAAGTCCTCGATCACACTGCCGCCGCAAAGATTGAATGTGTCCACGCCCAACTGCGGCGCGACATCGACGAACTGGCCGATGTCCTCCTCCGACTCGAACAGCTCGGGAGCCAGTCGCCACGCCTCGGGCACAGCAATCGGCCAGTCGCCGATCGCCATGCTCACGACGTTCAAGAGCCAGCGCGCGCCGAGATCGTCCCGGTAGTCTTCGAGGTAGGCGAGCAGAGAGCGCCGCGCCTCGCGGGCCGGCTCGGCGAGATCGTGGACGCCGCCGCCTCGGATGGGCAGGAGGCAGCATTCGCGATTGTGCCGGCGCACGCAGTTCTCCTGCTCGGCGATTCGCAGGTAGACGATCGCTCGCCTCCAGTGAAGCGTCGGCAACGGGTACGGCAGCTCCTTCGCCAGCGCCGTCGCCTCGTCGATGTGTCGCCGTGCCGCGTCGTTCTCACCCGCCCGCAGATCCTCGAAGGCGAGATCCATCAGGACCTGGACCTTCGCGTCGGTGCTCGTGCCCCGGAGGAGCTGGACCTCCAGCTCTCGCCGCCGCGACTCGCCGAGGAAGTTCGGCGAGCCTTCGAAGAGGCGCTCGGCGATCTTCTCGAACTCCGCCCGGTGAGACGAAGCTTCGGGCTGAGCCTGAGAGCCACTCGAGTCGTCTCCGCAAGCTGCGAGGGCGATGAGCAAGAGAGCCACGAATACGGAGCGCCCGTGAACCCGGACGGGGGACCGCCGTTTCCTCTTCCCGACTGAGTGATCGACTTCGAACCACGAGGAGAAGGCCATGCAACGCTCGCGCGACGAGGTGAAGAAGGAAGTGAAGATCGAGCTCACGCCGATGATCGACGTGACTTTCCTACTGCTCGTTTTCTTCCTCTGCTTGATCCAGTTCAAGACCCTCGACGCAAAGCTGTCGACGGTCTTGCCGAAGGACGCGGGCACGATCCACACCCCGGCCCCCCCTCCGATCGAGAAGATCCGCGTGCAGCTCCGAGTCGTCGGTGAGGGAGGTACGAGTGCGCGCCTTGGCGGTACGGACAGGCGACGGCCGGTCCTCGAGTACCGGATCGGGCAAACCGCCACTCGGTCCTTCGAGGCGCTCACCGCCCGGCTCCGCGAGCTGCACGCCCTTGACCCGACCCTGAAGGTCGTCGTCGTCCCCGAAGCCGAAGTCCTCCACGAGCAGGTGGTCCAAGTCGTCGACACCTGTGTCCTCCTCGGCCTCGAAGAGATCACCTTCGCCGGCTCGAAGAAGATCCGGTAGAGACCACCGCCACCGATTCTCCTCGCGGGAGCTCTCGCCAGGTCTCTAGAATGTCCGCCGCTACGGGAGCTCGCGGGGGGGCCGCGGATTCGCGCCCGTCGCGGATGACCGGACTCCTCCGATGACGAGTGACTCCCAGCGTGAGCGAGAGATCTTCGAGCGCCTCGCCGAGCTACCCACCGCAGCGCGAACCGCAGCGCTCGATCGCGAGTGTGGATCCGACGTCGCGCTGCGGCGCCGCCTCGAGGCTCGGCTGAAGACGTTCGACGAGACGATGGCGCACTCGAACGCGCGCGGTTCGGAGAGCTCCGAGGGCGAGTCGAGCGGCGACCGAGGGACTCGGGAGCCCGCGACCGACGCGGGGCGACAGAGCGCGAGGAGCACGATGGGCCTGCTCATCGCCGACCGCTATCGCCTCGTGGAGATGATCGGCGAAGGCGGTATGGGCGAGGTCTGGCGTGCGGAGCAGATCGCGCCCGTCAAGCGCCAGGTCGCGTTGAAGCTGATCCGCACGGGCCGGGATTCTCGCGCCGTCCTGACGCGCTTCAACAAGGAGCGGCAGGCGTTGGCGATCATGGATCACCCCCACATCGCCCGCGTGCTCGATGGCGGCGTCGCTCCGAGCGGTCAGCCCTTCTTCGTGATGGAGCTCGTGGCCGGCTCGCCGCTCGACGAGTATTGCGATGGAGCACGCATGACGCCGCGAGAGCGGCTCGAGCTGTTCGTGCCCATCTGCCAGGCCGTCCAGCACGCGCACCAAAAGGGCATCGTCCATCGCGACTTGAAGCCGGCGAACATCCTCGTCACCTCCGTCGACGGCAAGCCGGTACCGAAGGTCATCGACTTCGGAATCGCCAAGGCCGTCTCCGGCGAGCTCTTGGACGACACGACCGCCACGCAGGTCGGTGACCTGCTCGGAACCTTCGAGTACATGTCGCCCGAGCAGGCCGGGCTGTCGGGTGAGGACGTCGATACGCGCACCGACATCTACGCGCTGGGGATCATCCTTTACGAGCTGCTGACGGGCCTTCGCCCGTTCGATGCTCGACGGATGCGCCGCGCTGCCCTGGCCGAGCTGATCCGGATCATCCGCGAGGAGGAGCCGTCCCGCCCGAGCACGCGGCTCGAGACCAGCGAGTCCTCGGCTTCGATGGCGGCTCTGCGACAGACCGAGCCGAAGAAGCTGATGGCTCTCCTGCGAGGCGAGCTGGACTGGGTCGTGCTCAAGTGCCTCGAGAAGGACCGCGAGCGCCGATACGAGTCCGCCGACGGCCTCGCCAAGGACATTCAACGTTACCTCGCCGACGAGCCGGTCGAAGCTCGGCCGCCCTCGCTCGGGTACCGGATGACCAAGCTCATCCGCCGCAACAAGGGCAAGGTTCTCGCCGCCGGTCTCCTCCTGCTCGCCTTGATCGGCGGGATCGTGGGAACGAGTGTCGGTCTCGTCGAAGCGAAACGGCAAAGGCTGGCGGCAGAGCAAGCTCGCGACTCCGCCCAAGAGCGGGCCGAGGCCGAGGCGAGGGAACGCCGACGCGCCGAGCAGGCGGAGGCCGAGACCCAGAAGCGGGCCGACGAGCTCGAGCAAGTCGCCAGCCTGCAATCGAAGCTCTTCGAGGACCTCGACACGGCGTTGGCCGGTGTCCGGCTGCGGAGCGACTTCCTGGTCAAAGTCCGAGCCGCCGCCGAGGCCTCGAAGCGCGGGCCGGAAGAAGTAGAGGCCCGTGTGGCCGACGCCGAGCGAGCCATCGCCGGTGCCGACTTCGCCGGCATGGTGATCAAGACCCTCGAGGAGAACGTGCTGGTGCCGGCGCTCGAAACGGTCGGGCGCCAGTTCGCAGATCAGCCCCTCGTCCGAGCTCG
>JAVJTD010000016.1:0-6173 GCA_040219065.1 Planctomycetota bacterium | reverse complement strand
TGGGTGCTTGGGTGCTTGGGTGTCTGGGTGCTTGGGTGCTTGGGTGACTGGGTCGTTCGGAGCGCCGGCTTCAGCCGGTCTCGGTGTCCTCTTTCCGAGCGCATCGAAGAAGACCCTGACCTGACATCCGAAACTCCGTGTCCTGACTGGGTGACTGGGTATGGCGAGGGCCATATCAAGATCCGTTCACCTAAGAACCAAGACACCAAGGAACCAGAGCACCAAGGCACCTCACTCGGAGCGCGGGCATCCTGCCCGCATCGGGCCGCGCAGCGGCCCCTTCGGGCGAGGCCCCTTCGGGCGGTGACCTGGTTGGAAGTTAAGCCGCAATCGACGCCGCCACTCATGGCGATGTCGTGCTGGTGGCTCCGGGACTCTACTTCGAGACCGTCGACTTTGGCGGCAAGGCAATTCGGGTCACGAGCCGGGACGGCGCGGAGTCCACCGTCCTGGACGGGCGAGGGGCTCTCGACGAGCTGGTGAGATTCACTTCAGGAGAAGGTCGGGGCAGCGTCTTGGAAGGCTTCACGATCCGAGACGCTCACCACTCGGGGGTCGTGTGTGAAGACTCCTCACCCACCATCCTCGCAAACGTGATCGAGGGCAGCGACTCGACCGGAGGCGTTCATTGCCTTCGGAGCTCGCCGCGGATCCATGACAATACGATTCGCTCCAATTTCGGGGGCGGCATCGTGCTCGAGGGGTCTCCCGCTCTCATCACCTCGAATCGCATCGTGGGAAACGCCAGCTACGGCGCCGGTGGCCTTTCCCAGAGGGCGGGGTCCGACGCGATCATTCGGGACAACGAGATCCTGGAGAACACAGCCGCCACCGATGAGCACGGCTACTTTGCGGGTACGGGTGGTCTCTCCTGCTCGAGCTCATCTCCCAGGATCGAAAGAAACCTCTTCGCCAGAAACGCCAGCCTGGCCTTCGTCTCCACGAGAGGTGGAGCCTTGTTCCTGGAAAGCGGCGCGCCGCGGGTGATCGGCAACCGATTTCTGGAGAACCGGGCGAATCGCGGCGCAGGGCTCCGCTGTCATGCCCTCGGCGCCGTGATCGAAGGCAACACGATCCGAGAGAACGTGGCCGAGATCTCAGGCGGAGGGATCTGGTGCTCCGCGGGTACCTTCGTCAACAACATGATCTTTGGAAACGTTGCCGGGCAAGGTGTGGGCGAGGCGGGCTTGGGGGGCGGCGCCTTCGTCTCGGGTCCGGCGCTGTTCTTGAACTGCACCCTTGCTGCAAACGCCAGCCAGCTCTCGACGGGAACCTCGGGAGTGCACTTTGCCGACTCTCGAGCGCAGCTCGTCAACACGATCGTCTTCGGCAACTTCCCGGGACCTGACATCGGGTTGGAGCGCGGGTCCCCGAGCATTCGATACTGCGACATCGAAGGAGGGTGGCCAGGGGAAGGGAACATCGATGCCGATCCCCGATTCCAAGGACCGGGAAAAGGGAACTTCCGCTTGGACTGCGCATCGCCTTGCGCGGAGGCGGGCACGAACGAGCCCGGATGGCCGCTGCCCCGGCTCGATCATGAAGGTCGGGATCTGCGCCGGATTGGAGTCGTGGACATCGGGGCCGATGAGATTGGCGCCCGGTGGCGACTCACGGGTCAGGCGAGGCCGGGAGCCGAGGTCCGATTCACTGCCACCTCGGGACCTGGGCAGTGGCATCATCTCTCGGAAGTGTATCTCTCACTGGGAGAGGGGCCGGAGGGCGGGCTGCCCGTTCCGGGTGCCGATGGCCGCACCATCGGGCTGGATATGGACCTCGGATTCAGACTCTGGCTGGGTGGACCTCCGTCTCTGCGACGGCTCCACTTGCGAGGCTGCTCCGGCGTCTCGACCGAGCCTTGGCGGATCCCGACTCGAATGCCAGTCGGTACGACGATCTCGTTCGCCGGTGTGAGCTGGGACGTGCCACTCAGCACCACCGGGCCGGTCAGTACGGTCACCGAGACCCGGTCGTTCGTCATCGAATGAGGCCTCGAGCTTGGGTAGCTCCCGAGCTCATCGCTTCTCCAACCCGGCCAACATCTCCAGCGCTCCGAGGAGACCGGCCAAGGCGCAGCGCTCGAGGTTGAAGGGCTCTTTCTCGGTGGTGTTCAAGGGGGTGTCGCCCGAGGCGTGGTAGACGCGGGAGTAGTCGACGACGATCTTGTCCGGGTCGCCTTTCCAGCCGGGCTGCTCGATGCCGGGAGTCGGGTCGACGATGCTCGGGCTGCCGAATGCTGACGAGAAGACGGTCACGGCCGGGACGATGTGGCCTCCCGTCGCGCGGGTGCTCTGGAAGACATAGGAGTCGGTGCCGCCGAGGGATTTGTTCGAGGCGTACTCGCTCCAGAAACCCTTCTTTTCGTGATGGCGCTTCAAGACGCGATGGAACGCGGCCACGAGCTCGCCGTTCGCCTCGACGTCGTCGGGCTCGACGTAGATCGCGTCGCGACTGGCACCGGTGCCGGCCTGGTCGTAGTTGATCACGGCAACGATGTTCTCCGCCTTCCCGCGCTCGCTGTTCAGATAGGCGCGGGTCGAGTGGATCTCGGCGCCCCAGATGATGAAGCGAACGGAGACCTCCGGCTTGTCGAGCAGACCCTCGTCGAGCAGCTTCTTCCAAGCCGTCGCGATCTCGACGACGACCGCCTCACCCGATGCGTTGTCATCAGCGCCGGGTCCACCGCCATCCGAGTCGCCGTGCGCGCAGAAGAGCAGGTGTCGACTCGGATCCACCCCCGGGATCTCGGCGATGACGGTCCGCGGCTGCCCTCGGCCCGACTCGGCTTCCAAGAGCGCGTCGATCGATACGGTCCCGTCCTCTGCCAGCGTCCTCAGCTTCTCGGCGTCGTGGTGCGAGATGCCGAAGACCGGCACCGCGTCGTCGCCAGCACGGCGCAGCCGGTAGACCGGAGTCCAGTCCGGGTTCTTCTCGGGGTCGTCGGGGTAGGCGCAAAGGATGACCTTCGGCTTCACGGCGGCCCAGCGTCCGTAGGCACGGGCGACATGTCCCTTGGTCAGCACCGCCTTGCCCTCGAGCTCGTCACCAGGGGACCCGGTCACTGCCAGCGCAACGTTCTCGAGCTGGCCCGAGGGAGACTCCAGGTAGGGCCAGGCCGATTTCAGCTCCAGGGTCTGATCCCCGCTGCGCGCGACGACCTTCCAGGACTTCGGCTCGTAGGTCGACATCTCGGGATCGTCGACGGTCGTCACCTCGAGCCCCAGCTCCTCGAACCGCTTCTGGAGGTAGGCCGCCGCCTCGAGTCCCGACTCGGTTCCTCCCATGCGAGGCCCGCAGGCGACGAGCTCACGCACGGTCTGGAGGAGGCGCTCCTGGGAGACGATGCGCCGGGCGGCATCCGCGACGTCGTCGGCGGAGTGCCCGATGGACAGGCCCAGGGCGAAGGCGAGGAAGGACAACATGAGCGGACCTTTCTGCGAGGATGGGTGCGAAAACGCGGCGTGATTTTATATAGGGAGGCCATTGTCCGATAGGTCGATAAGGACCGACCTGTCCACGGACGCGATCGAGGGCCGGAGAAAGCGCGAAGGATGATGACTCAGAACCTGCGATCTCGGTGGCGGACCATCCGCCCGCTGTTGGCCGACTACACCGGTTGGAGCTTGCAGGAGCCGGCGAGCCTCGAGGATCACCTCGACGCGGCCTTGGAGTGGATCGCTCGCGCGCAAGATCAGACAGGGTCCGGTGGTGTCGCCCGCAGCTACAGTCTCACGAAGGGCTGGGCAGCCGCCTACCCGGAGACGACCGGCTACATCATCCCGACGGTATTCGAGTTCGCCAAGCGCCCCGACCGGGAGTCGTTCCGGGATCGCGCCATCCGCATGGCCGACTGGGAGTGCGAGATCCAGCTCGAGGACGGCTCGGTTCGCGCCGGGACCTTGGACGCGCCGGTCGTGGCGCCGGCCGTCTTCAACACGGGCCAGGTGCTCCTCGGCTGGTGCCGCGCCTACCGTGAGACCTGGGACGAGCGGTACGCCGAGTCCGGGAAGCGCGCCGCCGAGTGGTTGGTGGCACATCTCGACGACGACGGTGTCTGGCGGCGAGGACTCTCGCCGTTCTCCCAGCCGGGAGAGCACACCTACAACGCGCGCACGGCTTGGGCGCTGGCCCTTGCCGGGCAGGTCCTCAAGCGTCCGGACTTCGGCGAGGCCGCCATTCGAGCCCTGGACCGGGTGATGGGCAATCGCAACGCCGAAGGCTGGTTCTCCCACTGTTGCTTGACCGACAACGCCCGGCCGCTGTTGCATACGATCGCCTACACGTTGCGCGGCTTGCTCGAAGGCGGTCTCGTCCTCGGCCGCGACGACTACCTCGAGGCGGCCCGCCAAGGCGCCGCCCGGCTGGCCGCGGTGCAGCGTCCCGACGGATCCCTCGCCGGTCGCTTCGACGAGCATTGGCGTCCGACGGTGAAGTGGGTCTGTCTGACCGGGTTGGCCCAGACCTCGATCATCTGGTTGAAGCTCTTCGAGAGGCAGAGGGACGAGAAGCTGCTCCGCTCGGCTCGTCAGGCGAACTTCTACCTTCGAAGGACCCAGGACCTGCGGCATCCGGATCCTGGAGTGACGGGTGGCATCAAGGGAGCGTTTCCCATCAATGCACCCTATGGAAGCTATGAGTATCTGAACTGGGCGACCAAGTTCTTCGCCGACGCGTTGATGCTCGAGGAGTCCTTGGCCGGGGCCCTGGACTGATGCGCTCCGTCCTGCTCTCGCGCCAGACGTCCGTCTACGGACGCTCGATCTACCTGGCGGCGCGAGAAGCGGGCGTGCCGTTCGACGCGGTCCTCCTGGAAAAGCCGGCCGAGTGGGCGCTCTCGAAGCGGATCGTCCATCACCTGCGCTCGGGCTCGTTCCTGCGCGCCAGCAGCGGATTCGCCCGGCGCGGTCTGCGCGCGGTCCTCGTGCGGCTGGGCATGGCTCAGCGGCAGGATCCAACCACCGGTGAGAACCGTTTGGTCGGGGGGGAGGAGACCCTGAACCTCAAAGAGCTTTGTCGCCGGGATGGCGTCCCGTGCCCCGAGGTCGAGAATCACAACTCGCCCGAGTCCGTGGAGACGCTGAAAGAGTTGGCGCCTTCAGTGATCGTGCTCGGTGGCACGCGGATCTTGCGGGCGCCGATCCTCTCGGTGCCCGAGGTCGGCGCGCTCAACGCCCACGCCGGCATCCTCCCGGCGTACCGCGGCATGAACGTCATCGAGTGGGCGATTCGGCAAGGCGACCCCGTCGGCATCACGGTGCACTTCGTCGATACCGGCGTCGACACCGGCGACATCGTGCGCATCGTGGAAGTGCCTCTCGAGCCCGGCGACACGATCCAGATCGTTCGAGATCGGGCCCACCTGATCCAGGCCGAGTCCCTGGCGGCCGTGATGAAGCAGATCGAGCGCGGCGAGCCTCTCGAGCGTCGCCCTCAGAGCAAGGGCGAAGGCAAGCAGTATTATCGGATGACCGATGAGGAGCGCGCCGAGACCGAGGCCATCTTGGCGGAGATGCGGCCCGAGGTGATCGGGAGGCGGTAAAGCGCCCGCAGACCTGACGGACTCGACTTGGAACATGGCACTTTCGGACCGCCGGCTTCAGCCGGTCTCTGTGTCCTCCATCCCAGCGCCTCGGAGCGGACCCAGACCTCACATCCGAAACTCCGTGGCCCGATTCTATCGGTGGGCGTACTGTCCGCTCGAGAACGAGTGCAAGCCTTACAGGCTTGGACCTGTTACTCGGTAATTGGCCCGATTTCCCAGGGCGTTGCCCTCTGAGCTGACGAGTTGCTGCTCTTTCAGGGCGAAGAATCCAGAGCCCGCGCGGCCGAGAGCCGCTGGAGACCTGAAAGTTGAGAGTTGGACGAAACCGCTTCGCGGTAGAGCTGCCGCCAGATCAACGCCCCATCCACGAGGGACGTCGTTGGCTCGCGGCGGCCGGGGCCTTCGGCCCCCGGGAGGTGTGCGCTCGAAGGTGAGGACAGCCCGCTTCGTCTCGACCCATTCACGAGGGACATCCTTGGCTCGCGGGTGAGGGCCTTCGGCCCCCGGGAGGTGTGCGCTCGAAGGTGAGGACAGCCCGCTTCGTCTCGACCCATTCACGAGGGACATCCTTGGCTCGCGGGCGAGGGCCTTCGGCCCCCGGGAGGTGTGCGCTCGAAGGCGAGGACCGCCC
>JAVJTD010000481.1:0-2620 GCA_040219065.1 Planctomycetota bacterium | reverse complement strand
CCGTCGCGCCACCCCTCGCCTGGGGCAACGTCGATTGGGGTCGCCCGGTGAGTGACCCTCACGCCGGTAAATGAGGGGAATTGACCCCTCCGCGACAACGGGGAGGGGGAGGTCTCTTACCAGACCTCTCCCTTACCCTCTCAAGAATCCGCGAGATCAGCTTTGGCTCGCTCGCCTTGGGCACTCCGGTCGACTCGGGCCAGGTTCACCTCGCCCGAGCTCTGGAATCGCAACAGGCCGCCCCGAATGGGGGCAGCTTGTCGGCTGCAGCGGCCCCTTCGTCGAGCTTCGGCGAAGGGACCGTCTGATTCACTTCTTGCCGGCGCGCTTCTTGGCGTAGGCCAGGGGGATGGCGGCTTCGGGGGCGAGGGCTCGGAAGGTGAAGGACTCCTCGAGATAGAGGGCGACCTTGGCGTCGGTGTGGGACTGGTAGCCGATCGAGAAGTCTCGGCCGACGGTCAGCTCGAAGTCGCCGCCGCGGAGGCTGACGACCACGGCGCCATCGACCGCGGGTGCCCAGATGACGGGGCCGTCGAGCAGCTTCTGCACGTGCTGGATGACAGGGAATCCTCCCTCTGTCGTCTCGGTGAGACCGGTGTAACACTGTGGTCCCAAAGCGATGGCGTACGGACCGCCCACGCCTTCCATGCGTAGCTTGGCCACGGCTTGCGCGACGACGCCCGGATACTCCACGAAGCGATCGGGGATGTTCAGCGTTCCTTGGGCCGAGGCTTCGCAGATGCCCTGGATGCCGGCTGCGCTGAAGCCGTGGAAGATCGCTTGGTCTTCTGCCATCCCGATCGCGCGGGCGGCTTCCCGAACGGGGTCGAGGTCGGCGTCCTTCGCGCCGCGGGCGATGGCATCGAGCTCGTCGCGATCGAGCTCGAACGGCACGCGAAGCTCGACGAGCGGTTGCACGCGCCTCAAGGAGGCAGCCACCTTTTCCCGCGGGCCCTTGCCCAGCTTTTCGGTGCGACCCAAGGTCACCGAGGCGGCCTCCCATCCAAGCGGGCCCTCGAAGTCGACGAACTTGCGCGCCGCCAAGAGGGGCTTGAGGGTGTTCTTCGCCTCTTCGTCGATCTCACTCCAGGCCTCGGCGCAGATCGGCGCCAGCTCTCTTCGCAGATCATTCATCGGGTGCTCTCCTTCAAACTGCCGATCCCGAGGGAGCCGTCTCCATCGCTGCTGGACGCGGGCGCCTCTCCAGTGTCGCTTTCTTCGATCTCGGTGATCGGCCCCTCGGTGAAGAGGTAGGTCGTGAGCTGCTCGTTCCACTTCGGGTCGTTGCGGCGCAGCCACTCGAGCGTCATCGCCGCGTGCTCTTTCTCCTCATCGCGGTTGTGGGCGAGGATGGCGCGCAGCGCGTCGTCCTCGGTGGCATCGACTCTCTGGTCGTACCAGTCGACCGCCTCCAGCTCCTCCATCAGCGACACGATGGCGCGATGCCGCTCGATGGTCTCGGGCCCCAACTTCTCGACGCTCTCGTGAAGACTCCCACTTCCTTGGGCCATGCCGCTCTCACCTCCTTGCGCTCTCTATTGCGGATCAGTCCTGCCGGAAACCCGGCGGCGCGACACGATCGGCCACGACGAGCGAGGTTCTAGCAGAGCACGGCCTCTCGCACCGCCACTCGGGCGCCGCACAGCACTCCAGGCCGCGGCACTATACAACAGGAAGCACGGTACGTCCGGAGCGACCTCGTCAAGCCTCACGACTCGATGAACGCCTTCAGGCCGTCTGTGAAGAGATGCGTCCAGCCGGCTTGCAGCGACTTCACCGACTGCTCGCTGACCTGGCCGAACAGCCCATCCTGCACGGTCAGCTTCGTGCCCGAGCCTGCAGCCTCGAGCTTCAGCGTGAGGAGCGATGTCGCCGGCCCGCCGAAGTCCGGAGTCGTGAAGCCGGATAGGGCGAGCATCTTGGGCGGATCGATCGCGAGGACCTGGTACCACAAGAGGCCCTTGGCACCATTCTCTTCGAGGAGGCGGCCACCCGCCCAGGGCTCGAACACCATTGTCGAATCCTCGCCGAGCATGTGAAAGTCCGGAAGCCACCAGCTCGACAGCTCGTCGGTGACCGCCTTCCAGACGCGCTCGGGCGCGGCCGCGATCTCGATCTCCAGCTCGTACTGAACGGTGCGGCACTCTTCGGCTTTGGTCGTCGTCATGACTCTTCCTTTCGATCCGGTTTCTAACTGTCTTCACTCACGAGCTCGTCCAGGCGATTCAACGCACTCGCCCAGCGCCCCGCATTGCGATCGAGCCAACGCCGGCAGACCCGGTCGATGGGCACCGGATTGAGCCGGTTCCACCGCTGCCGGCCCTCGCGGCGAACGATCAACAAGCCCGCTTCCTCGAGCACGTCGAGATGACGCATCACGGCCGTGCGCGAGAGCTCAGGTAAGCTCTCGACCAAGTGGCCGGTCGTCTTCGGTCCTTCGGCGAGCACATCGAGCAGCCGGCGACGCCAGCCATCCGCAAGCGCTCTCCAGACCGTCTCGTCTCGATCCTTGGCGGGCAACATGTCTGCATATGCTGACATGTTGTCTTGAGAAATCAATGGGTAAATGGGAGACCTGAGCTTCGGCCGGCGCTCCGAAGGCACCCTTGCTCGGAACCCT
>JAVJTD010000474.1:0-16148 GCA_040219065.1 Planctomycetota bacterium | reverse complement strand
TCTGAGGAACAGCGCGAACTCTACGAGGCCTTGGAGCTCTCCCGCTACCGCAGCGCGTAGGTCATACGGAAAGCAGAGCATAAATCGCTACTGAATCATACTTTAAGAAGGTAACGCGGTAAACTCGGGCTAGGCTCACGTCAAGGAGCAAGAGATGAAGCCAGACAGGTGCTGTGATTTGAAGTTGAGGCGGCTCTCCAGGCTGCCACGCGAGATGATCGTCGACACACGAGCGCTGGCGAGAGTCCTGGGCCGGTCGACGCGGACGATACGCCGGATGGTGGATCGCTACGAGATCCCGCCACCGATCCGGATGAGTGGCCGCTCGACCTGGCAGGTTGGTACGATTCTGTCCTGGTATGCGGAACGGGCGGAGCGTCGCGTGAGCGAGTCGCGAAGAGTCAGGGATCGTTTGGGAGGCTGAAGGAATGGCCTACATCTTCAGGACGCGAAGAAAGGACGGGACGCTTCACCCAAAGTGGCGGTACCGAATCGTCGACTGGCAGGGTTTTCGGAAGACCTTCACCGGCACGACAAACAGGCGAGAAACCGAACGCTTGGCGGCCGTGGCGGAGGCTGATCAGGAAGCGATTCGAAAGGGCTGGCGAACGCCGCCCAAGAAAGCGGAGAAGCCCAGATCGGTCGCCGCGGTGATCTCAGAGTATCTCGAATGGGGGACAGCGCAGGGTGGGCGTGGCGGCAGGCCCTGGGCCAAGGACCATGTGAGGAAGCGTCGCTCCCACCTCAGATGGTGGGTGGAGCGGCTGGGTCTGCGTCTCATTTCCGATCTTCATCAGAGTCTGGCGCGAGTCGAGAAGGTCCTGCGGGAGGAACGAAAAGCAGGCTCAGCGGGAAAGACGGTCCGGAACAAGGTGGAGGCTCTGGGCGCGTTCTGCCGGTGGGCGAAGCTCCGCGGCTTTCTGGAGCACGACCCGCTAGAGGGCATGGCAGCTTTCGACGCCAGCCCGGTGAGTCAGCGGCGGGCAGCGAGCCCGGAGGAGATCGCTAGCCTACTTGCCTGTTGCGATGCCAAGCGGCGGCGGTGCTACGAGGTGGCCCTATGCACGGGGCTCCGGGCAAACGAGCTGCGGTCGCTCCGCGTTCGCAACCTGGACGTCTCACGTGGCGGACTCGTGCTCGAGGCCGAGTGGACCAAGAACCGAAAGCGCGGGTTTCAGCCGGCGCCGGCCTGGCTGCTTGAAGAGCTGGCCAAAGACGCTGTCGGACGTGGCGACGATGAGAGGCTACTCTACGTGCCGTATATCCCGTCGCGTGATCTGGAGAAGGACCTGAAGCGGGCGGGGCTCAGCAAGTGGGGACCGGGTGGCAAGCTCGACTTTCACAGTCTGCGCGTGACGTTCCTAACCCTGGTCGACGGGGCCGGAGCCGGCGTCAAGGATGCGCAGGAACTCGGTCGGCACTCCACGCCACAGATGACGTTCGAGCGGTACGTCAAGCCGAAGCAGGCGAGGCTCTCCGGCATCACCGAGGCAGTGGGTTCAGTGGTCCGACCAGCGAGCACAATTTCGGCACAACTTCCAAGGTCACCTTCCAAGAACGCCCGTCTAGACAGGGGATTGGCTGGTGCGGAAGGGGGGACTCGAACCCCCACGGGTTACCCCACTGGATCCTAAGTCCAGCGCGTCTGCCATTCCGCCACTTCCGCGTGCCCAGGAGGCTACTTACCGCTGCCGTCGCGCGCAACCGGAAACGGCGATCGGTGGACGATCGGAGCCCGATCGGTTCCGCGGGGCGGGGTTGAGGGCTGGCTGGGTGCGGGGAGACGGTGTCGAGCGTTGCGGGGTGAGTGAGGGACGAGGGCATGTGCTCGGCCGGGTTGGCTCTGGCTCGTCCTGCCGCCTTGCCGGCGGCGGCTCTTGCGTCCCTCACTCATTGGATCTCGATGCGTCGACCCTGCCTTGATACTCGGTTAGCCGTGAGCACCTCGCGTCCGCGTGTGGGACCCGTTCGGGCTCCGATGATTTCCGTTCGGGCTCCGAGCCCTCACTGCTCCGTCTTCCACTCGTGGAGCAGCTTGACGATCTCGGCGGCGGGGATGGCGTAGCTGGAGACGCGGCTGGCTCGGGCGATGTTGAGGGCGATCGGGCGGCCGTCGAGATCGACCAGGATGCCGCCGCAGTCTTGGGGGCGGATGGCAAGGTCGTGCTGGAGGGCAACGGGGTAGCCGCTTCGGACGTCGCTCAGCTCGGTGCCCATGTTCGAGACGCCGCTGCTGTCGTCGTTGGCTCCCGAGCTCTCGAGAGCGGCTCGGCTGCCGAGGGTCACCGAGGTCTCTTGCGACTGATCGCCGCGCAGGAACCTCAGCCGAATCGTGTCGCCAGGAGAGCGGCTCGAGATCGCGCGGATGAGCTGGGACGTGCTCTCGCAGCGCTCGTCTTCGACGAACATCACGACGTCGTCGCGGAGCAAGCCCGCGGCGCTGGCCGGCGAGTCGGGCTCGACGTTGGTCAGGCGCACTCCATCATCGGCGGCGCCGAGGTTGACGCCGAGATAGCCTTGATTGTCCGACGACAGGCTACGCACGGGCGCACTGATCACACCGGCCGCGACGGGCGTTCCGCTCGCATCGCCGCAAGCGACGAAGCTGCCCGGTAGAAGCGACAGCGAGTCGATCGCCGCCCACTGGACCGGCCGAAGGCCGCGGACCGGGACCCGGATCAGTGCCAGGTCGTGCTCGTCGAAGACGTGCTCGATCTCGGCCTCACACCGCAGCGCGTTCCCCAGATCGACCTCGAAGCGGCGATCGGTGATCTCGCTGGCCTTGGTGAGCAGCAAGCCGTCGTCCACCACGGTCGCGAGGGCACGTGGCCGACCCTCGACGAGGATACCGCACGTGTGCGTCGCCATCGGCGTGACGAGCTCGGCGTACGGGGCGAGGCGAGCGACGTAGCGAGGATCCTCTTGCCGAGGACGAGCGCCGCTGAAGAAACCGGAGCGTGCGCGGCGTCCGCGCCGGTCGCGCCGCCGCTGACGTTCGGGCGACTCGTCATTCTCCGGCCTCGCCTCGGGCTCCTGTGGCTGGTCGGGCGGCGTGTCTTGGGCGATCGCCATCGAAGGCAAGAAGAAGCACGAGCACAGCGCGCAGAGGAACAGCTTGGACAGCACTCGGGTCTGGGACACGCTCATTCCTCCTCGGAGAGATCTTCACTGGAGATCAGCTCGAGATCCATTTCGAGCTCTTCGTCACCGCGGCGCACCGTGAGCAGCATCCGATCACCCGGGGACCTCTGGGTCATCGCGTCCCGGAGCTGCTCGAGCGAGACCAGTGGAATGTCGTCGTAGGCGAGGATGCGGTCACCGGCGAGGATGCCCTCCTCGGCGGCCGGCGTGCCGGGGATGACGCGCAAGACCCGGAACCCGCCGCCTCGTGCCGGCCTCTTGTCGAGGCGGAAGCCGAGGATCGCGCGCTGCCTCACGAAGCTCCTCAGGTTCCCCCAGGTCTCGCCGGACTTCATCTTGTCCCAGTCGGTCCTGAAGGCCGCCATCGGGACGTGGTTGTTGTTGACCAGGGAGGTGCCGATGCTCGAGTGGATGCCGATCAACCGCCCGTCGAGATCGAAGAGCGGGCCGCCAGAGTCGCCGTTGGTGAGCGTGCAGTCGGTGACGAGGAAGCGGCCGAGGTCCAGGATCTGCCCCAACCGGACCGGCGGCGGGCGCTTGGGGTCGAAGCCTCCGGGGTGGCCGAGGCTGAGGCACCACTGATCGACCGTGACCGGCGGTCCGAGCTCGACGTAAGGGAGCGGGCCGACGTCGCCCACGATCTGGATCATGCCGGCATCGGTCGTGCGATTGGCGCCGAGCGCTTTGCCCTGGACCTCGCGGCCATCGGCGAAGAGCAGCGTCACCGAGTCACCCGACGCTTGGGTGACGTGGGCGGCCGTGAGCACCAGGCCATCTTCGCTGACGAGGACACCCGAGCCGCCACCGCCGCCGCCGTTGGAGCGAATCCCGACGGTGCAAGGCAGCACCTTCGAGATGACCGAGCGCACCCGCTTCTCGCGCTCCCGAATCGACACCAACGTGTCTTGGGCCAGCGTCGCGCTCGCCAAGCTGGCGAGCAAGATCCATCCTATCCAGAGCGATCGAGCGGTGCGTCCAGTCATGCCCATCCTTTCGAAGCGGTTCGCGACCAGGATTCGACAGGCCAAGGAGACGTGAGTGGCGAAGATTCTTGCAGGAGAACCGAGGAGGGGGCGGTGCTTCGAGAACTTCGTACGTCCCTAAGCCTCTCGGGGTTCCGTCCGACTGCACTCGTTGCTCGACGAGGCGTGAGCGCGAGGTCAGCAGGTTCGGGCTGGCTGATCTGAAACTAGGGCCAACGCGACCGAAAACAGAGCCCGCGCGACCGAAACGGGAAGCGGCTGTTGAACCGGAAGCCGCTTCCTCGACGTCCCTGACGATCGAGCGGAGAGGTGCCGAGCAAGGGGCCGCACGGAGTGCGCTGTCGTCGCACGGCCGCCCCGGCCCAAGCTCGCTTGCGCAGAGCCCTCGCCGACAGACTCGGTCTTTGACTCGCTCGACTTGGGCACCCCATCGCCCTCGCCCTCAGGCCCAGTTTCACCACTGTATGCTCCGCCGGTCCGCCGGCGGGGGCGCCGCTGACTCGAAGATGGCCGATCACCCGGGTCTCCTGAGATCTGGCGGATGGGCAGCATGTCGGGGTCGAATTCGGGGCATCGGGTTGAGCCGTTGGCGGGTTGCGATTAGGGTTCCTGCCACGTTTCGGGGGCTCTCACTCGGACTTCGAAGGTCGCACCATGTCGAACTCGCTCTCCCTCCTGATCCAGCTTGCCTCGGGCCGGAAGCACGCTTTCCTTCAGACCGATGCCGAGCACAACAAGGCGCTGCTCGGGGAGCTGGATCCCAGGCAGCTCTTTCAGAGGGACCTCCTCGTCGTGGCGGGATCGCACGAGGAGGCCGGGTTCCGGACGTCGGAGATCCTTCGCATCGAGGTGAGTGCGACCGAGCTGCCGGACTGGCCGTACGGGCCTCGCGTCACTCGGGCGGAGATCGTCGACGAGGTGCGGTTCGACGGGATGCGGGACTCGTTGGCCCAACTCGATCGATCCGAGCAATCGCTTCGCCTCGACGAGGAGTGGGACGGCATGCTCGAGCTCGAGGACACGCGCGGCGACAGGGTCCACATCGCGTTCCATGCCGAGGCCATCGCGCCCGCTCTGCGGGCCACCGTGCTCCGCGGCTTGCTCGAGGCCGACTTCATCCACGCTCGCCAGGCCAACACCTCGGTGCTGATCAATCCCGCGCACATCGCCGCGGCGAGGCTGTTGCCCGGGCTGCCCGAGCTGCCGCCGCGCGCTTTGGTCGCCGAGCGGGACGGTGTGGATTGAGGTAACCCTCGCTCTGGTCGAGGCACCCTCGCTGGCCCTTTGGGGGGCCAGCTTGGCTCCGAGTGATGCGGAGTGGCTATCGGGCTTTAGGCCAGGAGACGTCTCGCCGCTTCGGGCTCTGTTTGAGGCACCCTCGCTAGCCTTCTCGATGGTAGGCAGTGCTTCGGTTGATGCCGAGTGCTTCGGGGGCGTTGGCCCTTTGACGTCTTGCCGCTTTGGGCTCTGTTTGAGGCACCCTCGCTGGCCTTCTCGATGGCAGGCTTGGCTTCGGTTGATGCCGATTGCTTCGGGGGCGTTGGCCCATTGACGTCTTGCCGCTTCGGGCTCTGGTTTGTCCGCCGCTTCGGGCTCTGTTTTCTTCGGGCTCTGGTTGTCAGTCGAGGCCGGTGCGGCGCTCGAGCTCGGCGATCCAGGCCTCGGGGCCGCCTTCGGCGTAGCCGAATTGGCCCAGTAGCTCGCCGTCGGCATTCGTCACGATGATCGTCGGGTAGCCCCGAATTCCGTACTTCTTGGCGAGCGACTGGTTGGCCTCGATCTGCTCGACCGGCAGCGCCTTCCGTTTCGGAAAGTCGACCTCGAGGAGGACGACGTTCTCGTCTGCCCAGGTCTTGAACTCGTCCGTCGAGAAGACCTCCCGATCCAGCTTGATGCACCAGCCGCACCAGTCGCTGCCCGTGAAGTCCATGAGGATCGGTTTGCCGGTCTCGCGCGCCTTCTCGAACGCGACATCGTGATCCTCGAGCCAGCCGGGATCCTGGCCTTCGGTGACCGGCGTGGCGTCCATGCAAGCGGGCAAGAGCGCGATCGAGCAGATCAGGACGAGGGCGAGATACTTCATCGAAGCCTCCATCGGGCGTGACCAACGACGATTCAAGAGCGCAAAGGATAGCAGGCCATCCATTCGGCGCCCTCTCGATATCCTCATCCTCGGCAGATCCTGGCCGGTTCCTTTCTCTCGGTGGTGCACGGAGGAAGAAGGAGGAGAGACACAGAGGACACGGGGAGTACGGGGAAGGCTGTCTTGGAGGAATCGAGGCGGCCGAGGGTCAGGGGCAGGACCAGCGAATTCCTCCAAGACAGCCCATTCTCCGTGGCCTCCGTGTTCCCCGTGTTTATACTTCTTCCCCCGTGCCCCGCCGTCCCCGGAGAGTGACCGTGCCCGAGCGCATCTGCGACATCATCATTCCCTCGGCGCGCCGAGGGGAGCTCATCCACATCCTCGATGAGGCGACGTTGCAACGATACTGGTACCTGCACGTCGAGGATCGCTCCTTCTATCGCGTGCTCGTTCGACCCGATCAGGTCGAGGATCTGATCGACGAGACCGAGCGCGTCTTCCTGGGAGCGGATCCGTTCCAGATCGTGGTCAGCTCGGTCGAGGCGGTGGTCCCGGTTCCCGAGGACGATCCCGACGAGCTCAACCTCGGCGGGCGCCTCAGTCGGCACGAGCTACTCGACGACCTCGCCGGCGCCGTGCGCGTCGATCGGATCTTCTGTGTGACGGTCGTCCTCTCGACGATCGTCGCCGCTATCGGGCTCCTCAAGGGCAGCGGTGCGATCCTGGTGGGCGCGATGGTCATCGCTCCTCTGCTCGGTCCGAACATGCTCCTCGCATTCGGAACGACGCTCGGTGACTCGAAGCTCGTCCTGAAAGCTCTGCGGGCGAACGGCGTCGGCTTCCTGATCACCTTCCTGACCGCCCTGCCGATCGGGCTCGCCGCCGAGCTCGATGTCGAAGCGCCCGAGGTGATCGCCCGTACCCATGTCGAGCTCCTCGATGTCGTCCTCGCCTTGGCCAGCGGCGTCGCGGGCGCCCTCGCCTACACGACGGGCATCTCGGGTGCGCTGGTCGGCGTGATGGTGGCGGTGGCGATCTTGCCGCCTGCCGTCTGCAGCTCGATGCTCCTGGCGCGCGGCAACTTTCATGACGGCCTGTATGCCGTGCTCCTCGTCGCGATCAACGTCGTTTGCGTCAACTTGGCGGCAGTCGGCACATTCCTCTTCCAAGGCGTGCGCCCGAGGACCTGGTGGGCGGCCAACCGATCGAAGAAGGCCACGCGCCTGGCGATCACGTTCTGGGTCCTGGCACTCTCGATCCTGATCGTCTTGGTGATCTTGTCGTTCGATCGATGACCCTGGCACTTTCGGGGCACCTGCCCTAGTTCCTACGCATCCCGCGCGACCGCCCGGGCGTCAAGTCGCTCGGGCGGGTGCGCCGAGGAGTGCGGTGGGAATGGGCCAGGCTATCGATCCCGCCTCCCTCTTCCCTGCAGACTCCAGGATCAGAACCGCGGCGCCGCCGCGATGAACCGCATAGGAGCAGAGCACGCACATGACCGCCTCTCCCGCCAGTAGTGAAGAGAAGTCCCGCCAAGTCGCCGAGGACGCGAGGCAGGAAGACTGGTCCGGTCATGCGTTCTTGCGGGAGCTGTTCCTCGGGCGCTTGGTCCTGGAGAACGTGCATCCGTTTCCGGTGCCGGGAGAGGATCGACTCGAGTTCAAGAGCTTCTACGATCGCATGGCGGCCTTCCTGAAGACCGTCGACTCGGTGGCGATCGACGAGACCGGCGAGTATCCCGATGAGGTCGTCGACGGTCTGCGCGAGCTCGGCGCCTTCGGCATGAAGATCCCCAAGGAGTACGGCGGACTGGGCTTCTCCCAAACCGAGTACAACCGGGTGATGGAGCTACTCGGGAGCCAGGACGGCAACCTCTGCGCACTGCTCTCGGCGCACCAATCGATCGGCGTACCGCAGCCGATCAAGCTGTTCGGCACGGATGAGCAGAAGAAGCGCATCCTGCCGCGTTGTGCCAAAGGCGCGATCTCGGCGTTCGCGCTCACCGAGCCGCACGTCGGCTCCGACCCGGCGAGCCTCTCGACGACGGTGAAGAAGGTCGAAGGCGGTTACCAGCTCTCCGGCGAGAAGCTCTGGTGCACCAATGGCACCCTGGCCGAGCTCCTGGTCGTGATGGCGCGCGATCCCGAGACCGATCGCATCAGCGCCTTCGTGGTCGAGACCGACGCCGACGGCGTGGAGGTCGAGCATCGCTGCCGCTTCATGGGCCTGCGCGCGCTGGCGAACGCGGTCATCACGTTCAAGGACGTCTTCGTCCCGCAGGAGAACCTGATCGGAGCCGAAGGCAAGGGACTCAAGATCGCCCTGGTGACCTTGAACACCGGGCGCCTGACGTTGCCAGCGGCCTGCGCCGGCATCGGGAAGCAGTGCCTCGAGATCGTTCGCGGTTGGGCCAATGCACGCAGCCAGTGGGGCGCTCCCGTCGGCAAGCACGAGGCGATCGCCCACGACATCGCCGACATGGCCGCGACGACTTACGCGATGGACTCGATCAACCTCCTCGCCAGCCAGATGGCCGATCGCGGCGGCTACGACATCCGCCTCGAGGCGGCGGCCGCGAAGGAGTGGAACACCACGCGTTGCTGGCATCTCGTCGACAAGGCGCTGCAGATCCGAGGCGGCCGCGGCTACGAGACCGAGCGCTCGCTCGAGGAGCGTGGCGAGCAGCCGATCCCGATCGAGCGCACGCTGCGCGATTGCCGGATCAATCTGATCTTCGAGGGCTCGAGCGAGATCATGCACCTGTTCATGGCGCGCGAAGCCGTGGACAAGCACCTCCAGGTCGCGGGCTCTCTGATCGACCCGAAGGTCGGCATCGGCGCGAAGCTCGGTGCGTTGCCCAAAGTGATGGGGTTCTACGCCACGTGGTACCCGAGCCTCTGGCTGCGCGGCTTCAAGACGCCGTTCCAGTTCCGCGACTGGGGGAGCTTGGGCGGACACCTGCGCTTCATCGAGCGCTGCAGTCGCAAGCTGGCCCGCTCGACCTTCCACGGCATGATGCTCCACGGGGCCAAGCTGGAGCGAAAGCAGGCTTTCCTGTTCCGGATCGTCGACGTCGCTCTCGAGTTGTTCGCGATGGTCTCTTGCGTGGCCCGGGCCAAGCAGCTCGCCGACAGCCACGACTCGGGCGCCGATCGCGCCGCTGAGCTGACCGACCTCTTCTGCCGCAGCACCAAGCGCCGCATCGCCGAGCTGTTCCGTGGCCTGTGGCGGAACGAGGACAATCTGAAGAACCGCGTCGCCAAGCACGTCCTGAGCGGCGAGCACGCCTGGCTCGAGGAGGGTGCGACCCTGCTCGGCCTCTCGCCGGAGCAATGGGCCGCCCAGCCGTTCTCGAGGCCGGAAGGCACGAAGAAGCCGGAGAACGCGAACGGCCGCGCCGACACCGCACGACCCGAAGGGTCACGGGGCGTGACGTACTGAGGTCGATCGGAGCCCGACCGGGTCCCTGTCGCGAAGGCGAAGTGCCGGTAGTCGACTGAGTGTCGCCGCGGGGACAGCGATTCAGATCCGGCTAGTGAGGGACGCAGAGACCCGCACGGCGAATCGTCGGTACGAGCCAAAGCGGCCGTTGCCGAGCACATCCCTTCGTCCCTCACTGACCCCAGAACGTACGATTGCCGGATCGCCGCATCCCGCGGGCAACCGACCCCGCTTCGCGGAACCGTTCGGGCTCCGACTCAGCCCGGACCCCGCTCAGACCGGGCAACCGAGCTCTTTGAGCTGCTTCTCCACGACAGGGGCCCAGCCCTTGTTGGCGGCGGGGCTGGCGGGGCTGGGGTGGAGGATCGAGCCGAACTCGAGGTCGAGACCTGTGAGCGCCATCAGGGCGCGCTTCTCGGCGAACTTGCCGACGCCGATGACGATGCGTGGCTCGAGCTCTTTGGCGACCCTCATCAGCGCGCGGTCGCAGATCTCGTGGAGAGAATCCCTCTCGGCGGCGGGCAGCTTGTCGGGCGTCCGGTTGCGTCCGCTCTCCTCGAGGAAGGCCAGTGGGCAGTAGTTCCAAATGAAGTAATGCTCAAAGAATGCTTCGGGCTTCTCGAAGCGCTCCTGAGCCCAGCCCCACAGTCGCCGGCCGCTGACCTCGGAGCGCTGGCAATCGAAGCCTTCGATCGGGCGCTTGGGATGCTGGTCCCTCGGCGGCTTCACGCGGCCTTCGATGCCGAGCCACTCCCTGACGAGCGAGACCTCACCGAAGGGCACACCCGTTTGGGCCATGCCGAAGGGACCCGGGTTCATGCCGAGCAAGAGCGCGCCACCGCGGGCATGGCCATATCGCTCGAGGTACTGCTCGAGGGGCTCGCGGGCATAGGCGAGGGGGTTGTAGACGTGAGTCACGGGGGGAGCGAACCGGAGGCGATCGACGGCGCGAGAGAGGTCGCGGACGATGCGAATCAGCGTGACACTCATGGGCTCGGTGGGGGTCGCAGGTGGAGTGGACAACGAGAGCCCGGATGGAAACACATCAGGAGGGGAGAGGCTAGATGGGAATGGGGCGAGTGATGACTACGAAGCGCGAAGTCGAGTGACGAGCACGAAGGACGGAGCGCGATGGGGGGCGAGTTCGAGGGGTTCGACGGGGTGAAGGGTCGGTCGGGGTGTTGATCATTCGACCAACCAAAGGCGGGGCCCACCGGTTGACGATCCCCGTGGAGCCGAGAGGGATGCCTTCGTCTAACCGGTGGGCTTGGTGATGAGTCAGGAGTCACGAGCATGAGAAAGATGCGTTGCGCTCTGGAGGATCGCAAGCTCGGTGCCGTTCGAAGATCATCTCTCGAGCTTGATCTTAACTCTCGGACCGGCTTAGTTTTCTGGTCTTGGGCCGCTTTCTCCTCCTCTCGCCTCCCATCGGACATGGTGACCTGATGAAACATCGCGTCGCGATCGCGCGTCGAGGCTTCTCGACGGCGGGCCTTCTCCTTTGGCTCCTGACGTCGGCAGCCTTCGCTCAACCCTCCGCAGACTCCGAGACCGCCATCACCACCGTGACCGTCATCAACACCACGATGCAGACGCGGTCGCAGGAGGTCGTCGGGCATGGGGTGCCCTTCGGGATCGGTGCCCTGCACGACGACGATCTCTCGCACCTCCTCATTCGGGACGCGCGCGGTCGGCGTGTCCCCGCTCAGTTCCAGGTCACCGAGCGCTGGACGCCGGATCCTTCGATCCGATTCCTCCAGGTGGTCCTCGCCGCCGACGTCGCGCCGCGCGGTCGCAACGTCTATCGGCTTCTTCGCTCGGAGGAGGCCGTCGAGCCGACGCAGGCGCCCTATCCGGTAGAGCAGGACCGCGAGGAGCTGCAGCGGCTGTTCGATACCGGGACGGTCTCGGCGGTCGTGCAAGGGACCGACGGCGTCCAGTACCGACTCGCCCGCGTGACGATCGAGCCGGTCGAGGAGGGGCCGTTGCGACGTCGATACATCGTGACGGGACAGCATCGCGCCAAGGATCCTGATGCCGGGATCGGCCGGGACTTCTTCTGGTCGCGCGCGGTGATCACTCGCTATCCGGGCTCGCGGCAATGGCGAGCGGAGTGGGAGGTGTGCAACTCGTATCCGCTCCGGCCGCTGGGGAACATCGCTTTCTCGTCGATCCACGTCGAGATCCGCCACGGCTTCGACGAGCCGAGCTTCACTTGGAAGGGCCAGCGGTTCCCGATCGAAGAGAAGAGCTGGGTCGGGCTCCGGTACCAGACCGCCGATGAAGGAATGATTTACCAGAAGGGCGAGCGGCTGGCCCGAGTGCCGCGGGGTCTCTTCGGCAACGCGCGGATCGGTGGGCCGAAGGAGAACCTCCTCGCCGCTTACTTCTGGTCTTGGGAGATCGCACCGAAGGCGATCGAGGCGTCACGCAACGTCCTCAAGCTGTGGATCCTGCCGCCGGGCAATTACTATCTCGTCGACGGGACGCGCGCCGGCGTCCGGTTCTTGATCGATCGCGACGTCGAGGGCGATCCTTGGCCGGTCTTCGAGCGCTACTACAATCCGCTCGGTGTGCTCGTCGACCCGCGGTACACCAAAGCGACGCGCGCCTTCGGCGACTTCGGTGCGTTCCGCGTGCTCGGCCCCGGCGATCCGACGCCGCAGCCGTATCGCTCTAACTTCGATCACGACTGGGTCGGCTTCGGTGACTCGGTGCGCAATACCCATCAAACCGGTAGCCCGCGCAATCGGTTCTCGTATCTTCTGCCGTACTACCAGACCGGCGACCCCAATCTGCTCGTCTCGGTCCTCGAACAAGTGTGGGCGCACAAGCAGCGTCCCTACCATTGGTCGACCCCTCGCCGGCGCTTCGATTACTCGGACTATCCGGGCGATCATCTCTACGAGGGTCCGTTCCACTGGCGCTACGACGGGCCGGGCGCGACCGCGCGGCGTCAGCTCCCCGAGAAGATCCAGGCGCAGCAGGCCAAGTGCACCGAGTGGGTGAACGAGAAAGACCCGAAGACGGGCGAGACGAGGCGAGTCGAGAAGGCGGTGACCTGCACCTACGGCTTCACGGGCTACGATCCCGAGCACTTCACCGTCGACGACTTGCGCGACGTCTACCGTTGTCTCGACGACCCGACCGCGCGCGAGTACCTGCTCGATAGCTGCGAGGGCCTCTTGTCCCTGAACGAGATCCGCGGATCGCGCGACGCCGTCATCTCGGCGCGCGTGCTCGGCTGGGTGCTGCGCGGCCTGCTCGATGCGTATCGCATCAGCGAAGACGAGGACTTTTGGATCGGTGCGACGCGGCTGGTCGAAAAGGCGCTCGAGCGTGACGGCCAACGGCGCACCTTCGACAACGGTGCCTGGTCTGGTTGGCAGAAGATGGAGTTCCGCGGCGAGGTGCTGAAGGGGCTCACCAACTACGACCACTTCAAGGGTTGGATGTCGGCGATCGGTGGCTATGCGCTCTACGAGTATCTCGACCTGCTCGATGCGCGCCTCGCGCGGGACCTCGTCGCGCCGTTCGATGACGTCGCCTCAGGCAAGGCCTTTCGGGCGCGCGCGCATCGCTTCGTGCTCGATACCGCAGAGCTCATCTTGCACCTGTCCTATCTGCCGGGGCGAGGCTTCATCTACAACGTCGACGTCTACGACGACGGCATGACCGACCCCGCCACCGGGCAGCTCAGAAGGAGCCCTCCGTCTCTCGAGGACCACTTGGCCGAGCTCGCCGGAGCGCGCGGCGGCTGGCGCAACTACAACGGCGTCGCGACCTGGAACGCCGAGTTCCTGGCGCTCGTCGCTGAGCGCGAAGGCCTACCGCGCTTTGCCGGTCCCGTTCGCGAGATCGTGAACGCGCGCCGTGGCGACCGCGGTGGTATCCTCTCCAGCTCCTGGTACCAGTTGGCCCTCGAGATGGTCGACGAGCGCTGAGCCTCGCGACGCGGTGGGAGAGAACGAGATGTCCCTGGACGACTTGCGCAAGCAGCTCGATGCGGTCGACCGCAGCATCCTCGAGCAGCTCGCCCGGCGCAAAGCGCTGGTCGAAGGCGTGGTCTCGGCGAAGGCGTCGGCGACCGACTTCATCCGTGACCTGTCCCGGGAAGAGCGGCTCCTCGGCGACCGGGTCCAGAATGCGAAGAGCCTCGGCCTCGATGCGACCTTCGTGACGCGGGTCTTCCGCGAGATCCTCGATCACTCGGTGCGCTTCCAGGAGGACCTGCTCAGCCGCGGCGCCGCGGGCGAAGAAGGCCGCGCCGTCGCGCGCGTCGGCTACCAGGGAACGGCCGGCGCCTACTCGACGATCGCCGCGCGCAATCACTTCTCGGCGAGGCGAGAGGACATCGAGCTGATCGGGTTCACGACGTTCCGCGAGATGCTCGAGACGCTCGAGGAAGGCGGGCTCGAGTACGCGGTGCAGCCCGTCGAGAACACCACCGCCGGCTCGATCAACGAGGCGTACGATCTCTTGCGGCGACTGCCGCTCTTCGTCGTCGGCGAGGAGGTCTTGAAGATCGACCACTGCTTGTGCGCACTCGAAGAGGTGCCGCTCTCACGCATTCGCCGGGTGCTCTCGCATCCGGTCGCCCTCGCCCAATGCACGCAGTTCCTCGCGACGCTCGAAAACTGTCACGTCGAGTCGTTCGCCGACACCGCGATGGCGGTGCGTCACGTCTCGGAGGGACAGGACCTCTCGGAAGCGGCGATCGCGAGCGAGGAGGCCGCGCACCTCTACGGCCTGAAGATCTTGAAGCGCGGCATCGCGGATCAGAAGGAGAACTACACGCGCTTCTGGATCGTGAAGAAGGAGCCGATCGACTACGACCGCCGCGTGCCCTGCAAGACGTCGCTCGTCCTCGCGACCAAGCACCAGGAAGGGGCCTTGGCCAAGTGCCTCAATCTGTTGGTCGAGCATCACCTCAACCTGACCAAGCTCGAATCGCGCCCGCGTCCGAACACGCCCTGGGAGTATCTCTTCTACCTCGACTTCGAAGGCAACGCCGCTCTGCCCGACGTGCAGCACGCGCTCGAGGAGCTGTCCAAGGAGGTCAGCACCTTGCGGGTGCTCGGCTCGTATCCTGCGCGCACGACCGAGGCCGCCCGGCCGGCGTCCCCGAAGCCCTCGTCCAAGACGACACCCAAGTCGGCCGAGAAGATCCGTGGCGAGAGGAGACCGAGCATCACGCTCGAGGTCGCCGAGAAGCTGGGGTACAAGCTCGCCTCGAGAGCCCATCACGCCGGGGACACGATCGTTCGCGTCGGGAGCGTGCTCTTCGGCGGCGAGCACTTCGTCGTCGTGGCCGGTCCGCCAGCCATCGAGAGCGCCGAGCAGATCCGTGCTTGCGCCGACGAGGTCCTGGCGCGCGGCGCGCACCTTCTGAGTGGCGGGGCATTACAGCCGTCTCGTGGTGGCTTCGCCGGCTTGGGGTTCGAAGGCGTCGAGCTGCTCGTGTCTGCGGGAGAGGCGGTGGGGCTGCCGGTGGTGACCGAAGTGTGCGAGCCGGCCGATGTCGACATCGTCGCCGAGAAGGCGGATCTACTGCGCGTCGGTCCGCGGCAGATGCAGAACACGGCGCTCTTGGAGCGCTTGGGCCGATCTCACCGGCCGGTGTTGCTCGAGCGCGGCGTGATGGCGTCGATCGACGAGCTGCTGGCCGCCGCCGAGCACGTGTTGCAGGCCGGCAACCGCCAGGTGATCGTCTGTGAGAGCGGCATTCGCACCTTCGAGACCGCGACGCCCGGGACGCTCGATCTCACGGCCGTGCCGGTCCTCCGCGAGCGCACGCACCTGCCCGTCGTCGTCGACCCGGTCCACGCCTGCGGCTCGTGGCGCTACGTCGGCCCGATGGCCGCTGCCGCCCAGGCCGCCGGAGCCAACGGCGTCCTGCTCTCGATCCATCCGGACCCGGCGCAAGCGAAGAGCGGTGGCGAGGAGTCACTGGGATTCGAGCGCTTCGCCGAGGTGATGCGTTCGCTGGGGTGAGGAGGTGCTGTGGTGCCGTGGTGATCGGGTGCCGTGGTGATCGGGTGCCGTGGTGATCGGGTGCCGTGGTGATCGGGTGCCGTGGTGATCGGGTGACCAGGTGATCCCTGTGATCAGGTGATCGTGTGGCCACGTGCGCCTGAGCACCCGAACACTTGAGCTGGGGAGGGGCTCGGTCCACGACTGGGGGTGAGCCGTGAGCGGAGCGATCGGTCCTCGTGCAATCCGGGGAGGGTCGTTGCCGGCTCGATCCCGAAGCGAGATCGATGACCGGCGCAGAGACGCAACGAGCCCGAAGCGGAGCGATGGATCAGCCCGTTGCTCCGCCGTTGTGGCCACGTGATCTTGTGGCCACGTGATCCGGTCGCTCTCTGGTCACAAGCACCCAGAAGGAGGTGCCTTGGTGTCTTGGTGCCTTGGTGTCTTGGTGTCTTGGTGTCTTGGTGTCTTGGTGTCTTGGTGTCTTGGTGTCTTGGTGTCTTGGTGTCTTGGTGTCTTGGTGTCTT
>JAVJTD010000469.1:0-14970 GCA_040219065.1 Planctomycetota bacterium | reverse complement strand
CTTGGGCACTCCAACGTGTGCGTTTCTCCCCTCTATGCTCCGGGCGCCGCGCCCGGGGGCGCAACTCCGTGGCTCGAGGCCTACAGGTCAAAGGAGTCAGAGCCCGCGCGACCGATGCGGTGAGGGTGGCTTCAAAAGTGGGCCATTTGTGCCGGGAACAGATTGCCCACTTTCCGGTGCGAGCGTCGGTCCGACTCAGGACCTCGGACGATGGCGGCGTGGTACGAGGCGTCCGGTTCGGCTCTCGAGCTCGACATCGGCGAGCAGCGTCAAGCGAGGCAGGACGAGCTCGGCGCCGTGCCTTCGATGGTAGATGCCACAGCCATCGACGACTGCATCACGGACTTCACAGCCGTTGCCGACATACGTGCGCGACAGTACGAGGCAGTCGTGGAGCACGGCTCGGTCTCCGAGACAGCAATCCTCGCCGACCACGGCCCGAGGACCCAAGACCACCCCGGCCCCGACGTGGGCATTGCGACCGATCAGGACCGGCGGGACCAGGCGAGCGGTGGGGTCGATCTGCACGTTCGATTGCACGAAGACGCCTTCCCGCGTGGCCTGTCCCATCCCCAACCAGGGCAGCTCCTCGCAAGACTCGAGGTTGAGCCGAAGAAGATCCTCCCCGCTCCGAAAGACGCGGCAATCCTGAGGATGGGACTCGGGCGGCACCCCGCGACCGCTGCTCTCCCAGATCTCGGCGAGGGCGGAGCGTGCGTCGCCACCGCCGAGCCTCTCCAGCGCTTCGGTCGGTAGGCTGAGAATCCCCCACGCTTCACCGTCCTCGATCGCCGAGCCGCGAGTTTCGTCTTGATCGACACCGGCCAGATGAGCTCGGACGGCGTCGGGCATCAAGAGCGTGTCGTCTCGCAAGACCAGGAGACGGCGCTCCCGGCCACCGGACAGGGACCGCAACCGCGAGGTGACGGCCTCGGGGCCCGACAATCGATGCATGACGAGTCGAATGCCCCAGCGCCGCCCCTCCCCGAGAACCTCCCGGAAGGCGCGGTGGTCTTCGGCCACGAAGAGGTGCACGACCGAGACGCCAGCGCAGCGGCAGGCCGCGAGGTGCTGGCCGAGGACAGGAACGTTGGCGACCGAGAGCAATGGCGGTGGCGTCCGGCGCGTCAAGATGCCGAAGCGGTCCCAGGGTCCGGTCGCGAGGAGGACGGCTTCCATCAGCGCGACTCCCCGGACGACGGGCGCGCCCAGGCTCGCTCGAGCGACTCGAGGGAATCATGGACCTCGAGCACGCGCTCCAGACGGGTGAGCTCCACGATCACGCGCAGCGCCGGCGAGAGCTCGATCATCGCGATCCGTCCGCCGTGACGCGTCATCTCCTGCCACATGCGAACGAGCACGCCGACGCCGGAGCTCGTCAACCCGGTCGCCAGACTCGAGTCGAGGATTAGGTCCCGCGTGCCTCCGCGGAGCGCCTGACGGCAGGCCCTGAGCAGCTCGTCCGCTCGACAGCCGTCGAGCTCCCCCTCGATCTCGAGCCGGCAACGGCTGGCCGAGCGCCGAGACGCGGCGGCTTCCTTCATGAGTGCGGGAGCGCGCAGGCTCCCGTTCGTGCGGCTACTCGGGCGTCGCATCAATACGCCCCCCGCCCAGAGAGAACGGCCGGAATCGTGCGGAGCAGGATCCAGAGGTCCGTCGCCACCGACTGGTTGTGGATGTAATCGAGATCGAGCTCGACCTGACGCGCGAAGCCCAGCTCGCTGCGTCCCATGACTTGCCAGTAGCAGGTGAGTCCGGGCTTGACCTCGAGGCGCGTCCGATCGAGCAGCGTGTAGTGCTCCACCTCCGCCGGCAAGGGCGGGCGAGGACCCACCAAGGACATCTCGCCGCGCAGGACGTTCCAGAGCTGTGGCAGCTCATCGACCGAGTAACGTCTCAGAAGCCGCCCGACGCGCGTCGCGCGGGGATCGGAGCGCATCTTGAAGATGACGCCTTCCATCTCGTTCGAGCTCTGGAGCTGCTCCCTTTCATGATCGGCGGCCACCCCCATCGATCGGAGCTTGTAGAGCGTGAACTCTCGCCCGCCCTGGCCGACCCGCCGTTGCCGGTAGAGGACTGGTCCCCAGTCCTCGAGTCGAATCGCGATGGCGGCCGCGAGGAGCACCGGTAGCGCGATCATCAAGAGCAGGCTAGCCCCGAGGACGTCCATCCAGCGCTTCGAGCGGCGCGACCAGACGAGCTCGGCGCGCCAGCGCGCGAGATCCGCTCGAATGCGAGCCCGCTCCGTGCCCAAGGCTTGCGGCGCGTAACGGTCGAGGAGCTCACGAGCGAACTGCTCACGGAACGATCGCTCCCAGTCTCGAGGCGTCGAGGAAGGCATGCCGACGGCAGCCACCTCGCGATCTCCGGTCGTGCCACTCACGAGGGTTCCTCCTCCCGCGACACCAAGACGGGCTCACGCCGCTCGTCCGGCTCGCCCGCTCGGCGTTCGGTCCGGACCCAGGATGTGGGAGGAACCGGTCCGCCTCGAGAAGCTTTGAGTACTCGGGTATAGAAGCTTAGCTTCCAAAGAAGGAATGAGGGCAACTGCGAGAGCGCCGATCTGAGCACCGAAGGACGATCGAATCGGTCGGCGAGGAGCACCGACATCGAAAGCGAGAGCAGCCCGGCGCCGGCCAGACAGGCGGCCGAGACCGCACCGGACAGGGTTGCCAAGGTGAAGATCAGCGCGTTCGAGGCGGCCAGAATCGAGAGCGGCGGCGTGACGAGGTCGAGCGCCGACTCGAGCGCCAACCGGTTTCGTTTGGCCAAGCCGTTCTTCAAGAGCCAAGGAAGGCGATCCTGGATGAGCCTGGGACGCGCCCCCTCCCAACGCCACCGCTGCTCGGTCGCGGCGCGGCGCGAGGGCGCTGACTTCGCGAAGACTCGCGCCTCACGGCAAAAACGAACCGCGATACCGCGCTCTGCCAGATCCAAGGCGAGCTCCCAGTCCTCGAGAAGTGCCTCGTCTCGCCATGGGCTCCCGGCGTGGACCTCGGGTCGGAGGGCCATTCCGTTGCCACGGAGCCCGGCAGAGAATCCGAGTCGCGAGCGACCGGCCGGGCGGGAACCGTTGAAGAGTCGCGCGGCCAGGACGGGTAGGGCCGAGCCCTTCAGGCGAGCGCGCCGGCACCCGTAGAACCCCTGGACGCAGGAGGCACCCGCCGAGAGCTCGCGAGCGAGCCAGGCGAGGCAGTGGCGATCGACATGGCTGTCCGCGTCGAAGAAGACCCAGCCGTCGTAGCCGGGCAGCTCTCGGAGGTGCGCGGCGAGGAAGTTGAGGGCGTATCCTTTGCCGCGGCGGCTCGGCTCGTCCCGGATCACGACGCGTGCGCCCGCGGCCGCCGCGCGCTCCGCCGTCGCGTCTCGGCAGTTGTCCGCGACCACGTAGACGTCGAAGCGATCCCGTGGGTAACGCGAGCGCAGGATCGAACGGACACAGCCGGCGATCGTGTGCTCCTCGTCGTGTGCCGGGATCAAGACGGCGAGACGGAGCCAGGGGCTCTCCTGGTCGAGTCGCCGAGCACGACCCGAGCCGACCAAGGCGCAGATCATGATCCAAAGCGACATCAGGCCAGGTGGCGCGGCGAGGAGCAGCCAGATCAACTCGGACACGACACACCTCGCTCTCCATTCTTCGGGGAGAGGCGCTCGGACCGCTCGACGGCGTGGCGGATTCTCTCGGGATAGCGCTCGAGCGCGATGCCTCGCTCGGTGAGTCGGCGGCCGGCTTCCCCGATTCGCGTCGCGAGCTCTGGATCGTCGACGATGCGCCTCAGGCACCGCCGCAGGCCCTTGGCATCTCCCGGCTCGTAGAGCAGGCAGTTCGTCTCGTCTCGCAGCCAATGAACGAGGCCGCGCGTTCGGGCCACGATGACCGGCCGGCCCGCGGCCATCGCCTCGACGACGGCGTTCAAGCCCGCGGCGTAGTCGACGTCGAGGAGCGGCACCACGGCAGCCCGGCAGCTCGCATAGAGATCTCGCAGCTCGGAGTAGCTCGGTCGCCGCAGCCGGACGTTGGCCGGGAGATCGCTCGGCGCTGGCGCGCTCCGCCAGGGCGAGTGGGCGGTGATCGTCACCCGAACCGGAAGATCCGACACGGCGGCGAAGAGCGTCTCGAAGTCGCGGGCCTCTCGCCCGATCGCGAGGATCTCCGGCTCGGTGCCTCCGATATCGCGCGGCGCTCGGAAGTACTCGCCGTCTACCTGGAACGGAATCAGTTCGATGCATTGCCGCGGCAGCCCGAGCACTTCCTCGGTCCGTCGGACTTGTGCCGGACAGTAAGTCACGACGCGGCTGATTCGGCCCGCTCGCCGGAGGAGCCGTCCGATCAATCTCTTGGGCGGCGTTCCGAGGTGGTGCACGACCATCGTGTGCGTCGGTCGGCGGTGCAGCAAGAGCGAGAACAAGGCAAACCAGAGCCCGACATCCTCACCCGAAGAGGTCACGCTGTCGCCGTCGCGCACGAGCCTCGCCGCGAGAAGGCCGAGGCCGGCGCTCGGTCCAAGACATCGCGTCACGAGACGAACGGGCCACGGAGCCGCGTCGAGCTCGGCGAAGCTCAGGCGATGCGCCGCGAGCGCTTCGACCACGAGGGCATGATCGGCCCGGGGACCGACCGAGTCATCGGTCGGCTCCGGTCGGAGGCCCAGGAGGAAGTAGCGTGTCGGTGCCACCTTCGATTCCGTTTCCTGCTGCGATCGGTCTTCGGGACGCCCGACTCACCGCGCTTCCGGTTGAGGGGAGGTCGCCCACCGTCCCGCCACGAAGACGAGCGGGGCGTTCCAGTTGATCGCCACTTCATTGGTGTGGTAGCTGTCGAACGTGTCGACGTAGCGGAGCGCCGGACGACCGCCGCCCCCCGCCGATCGCGTTGGACCGCCGACCAGGAAGCCGGGGACCGGCTCGGCGATCTCGTCGGTCTGCGACGGTTGATGATGAGGATGACGCGGCGACGACCAGCCGAAGCCCGTCACGAAGGACTGGGCCAGGCCGTTGAGCCCCAGGACGTAGTGGAGCTGGTCGAGTGCCACCTTCTCGGCATCGGGCTCACCGAGCTCGGCGGCGACGATCATCAGCACCGCGGAGGAGAGCGCGTAGGCGTTCGAGCCCCAGAGGTAGTCGCCGCCTCCGAGCACCGTCGGAAAGCCCTTCGATCGGATGCCCTCGGCCACGTCGCGAGCGTGACGGCGAAGGCCTTCGCGAAGCTGCTCGTTCGGATTCGTCGCGTCGTCTTCGCTCACGGGGATCGCGCGGTCGAGCAGAGCGACGAAGCCCGCTCCAGACATCGACGACCAGGTCATCGGCCGCTCGACGATGCGAGGCCAGCGGACGAATCCCGTCCGGCAGGCCACCAAGAGATCCTCGTCCCCCGTGGCGCGCCACAGCTCGGCCGCGGCCCAGAAGCGCTCGTCCTCGTCCTGCCCATCCCCGTATTCGCCGCCCTTCAAGAGGACCTCAGGAGGATTGCGAAAGCCCCCCGCCGGCACGATCCCCTCGTTCTCGGTGAGCCAGCTCCAGCCGGCGCGCGCCGCGTCCAGGCAACGGGCCGCGAAGACCGAGTCGTACGCCTCGAAGGCGGTCGCGGCACGCGCGGTCACCGCGACCAGTCCCGAGGTCGCCGCCGACGAGACCGGATAGAGGTACTGGCGGAAGTGATCGGCCTCGGGCCGGGTGACCGGTGTCCAGTCGATCTTGCCGAGCTTGTGATGTACGGAGCCGTCCTCGCGCTGCATCGCCAGGAGCCACTCGAGCTCGTAGCGCGCCTCGTCGAGAATGTCGGGTATGCCGTTACCACTCTCGGGTATGCCGAGCGCATCCGAGCTCCACGCCTCGCCCGGCAGTTCCCAATCGCGCTGAGTCACGAGCAGATGCCACACCGCGAAGGCCGCCGGCGGTACGTAGCGGTCGTAGTTGCCGGCATCGTGCCAGCCGCCGGGCAACGGACGGAGACGGTCCTCGTCACCGAGCTCGAGGACACGGGCGCGATGACAGATGCCGTGCTTCCAATCGCCGAGCGAGACGGCCATGCCGCAGCGCTGGAACGTCAGGGCTCTCAAGGACGCCCCGAACAGCTCGGAGTAGACATCTGCGTCGACTCGGAACGGCTCGGTCTCCCCGAGACCGTCGAGCTCGAGCACGTACTCCCCGGGCTCGCGCACCTCGGTCCAGTCCAATCGAATGACATGAGCTCCGGTCGCCGGATCCTCGGTCTGAGCCGTCGGGACGGTCTTCTCGAGGACGATGTCCCCACTGAGGGCTCGCCGAATGCGGAAGGTGTCGGGCCAGTCGGTGTCCTCCTCGTCCCGAATCCAGAGCGCGACTTTGGTCTCTTCGGGTCGGTGCCCGATCTGGCTCATCGCGATGTCGGGGCCATCGAAGCGGGCATCGGGCAATAGGCTCAGAGTCGCGGCCGCGGACACGATGAGCACGAACAGCCCCGTGAACTGCAGCACGCGTGTCCACTGGATCACGCGACGGGCTCGGGACTTCATGGCAGGGCTCCCATTGGGGTCTTCGGACTCGGATCAGCGAAGGGTGCCTTCGAGCAGATGCGCTGGAAGAACTCATCGGCGGAGCGGGCCGCTCGGGCCCAGCCGTAACGGTGGAAGACGAGCTCACGCGCGGCTTCGGCCCGGCGACTCGCGGCTTCGCGCGCGGTGAGGCACTCGACCAGCGCGGAGGCGAACGCCGCGTCGGTGCGCGCCGACCGGAGATGCTCGCCCGGTATGAGGTCGAGGCCCTCAGCAGCGATCGGCGTCGCGACGATCGGCAGCTCGGCGGCGGCGGCCTCGAGGAGCTTGAGGCGCGTGCCGCTGCCGCTCCGGAGCGGACAGGCGAAGACATCGGCGCCGTCGTAGAAGGGGCGCACCTCGGGCACACTCGCGTGCACGCTCACCCCGGGCTGCTCGCCGAGCTTGGCGACATCAGGAGGTGGCGTCGCTCCGACGATCTGCACGCGAGCTCCCGGCAGGCGCTTCTGGACGCGCGGGAAGATCGCGGTCGCCAGCCGCAGCGCCGCGTCCCGATTGGGCAGGTAATCGAGCGAACCGACGAACAGGATGGTCTGCCCGGTGCGCGCTCCGGCGCGGCGAGGCCAGTCGGCCGGCTCGATGCCGTTGGGCACGACCTGAAGGGGACGGCCAGGCGCCAGTGCGGCGATCTGCTCTCCGTCGGTCCCGGAGGTCACGAGGACCCCGTCGACGGTGTTCAAGAGCCTCTTCTCGTCGGCGCGGAAGCGAGCCGCCTCTCGGCGAGCCATCGGCTTCTGCCAGTCCGGTCGATGACGGAGCGAGCGCTCGAGCAGCGTGCTCTCGACGTTGTGTGCGTCCAAGACGACGGTCTTCGCCAAATGGCCGACTCGGTGGTAGAGCGTCTGAGAGAACTCGACCACGACGAGGTCGTAACGATCTCGCGGCAGCCCGTCGAGGACGGCTTGGAGGGCGGGATCGTAGTGGCGGTAATACTGCCAAGGACGCCGCCCGATCAGCGCTCGGACCTGGCTCCAAGGCTTGGCGCCGCGCTTCGGAGCGACCAGGTGGAGCCCCTGAATGATCCCCTCGAGCCCGGCACGGACCTCTGCCTCGGGCTCTCCGAGCGGATGGGCCACGAGGTCGATCTCGTGGCGCTTCGACCAATGGGAGAGTAGATGGAAGATGCGCTGCGCTCCGCCGAACTTCGGGGGAAAGGGCACGAACGGGCTCACGACCAGGATCTTCATCTCAGCGTCTCCCCGGCCGAGGCGTCATCGGTCGGAATCAACTTCGCCGCGCCAGCCACCAGCCCGAGCCAGACGCCGTGAAAGACCATGTTCCGGTAGAACGTGAGCTGAAGATCATAGTAGGAAATGATCGTTTGAAGCATGAGGCCGAGCGCGGCCGTCAGAGCCACGGCTCGAGCGAGCGGATCGCGGAGCCTCTCTCTAAGCGTCAGGGCGGCGACGACGTTCGCGCCGATGAAGAACCAGAAGATCAAGAACCCGAGCGTGCCCGACTTCGCCCACAGCCAGAGGATCGCGTTGTGCGGGATGAAGCGGTAGAGCGGGTAGTTGATGTGTGGCAGCGGGCGCGTCTGATAGAACTCCAGACCGAAGCCCGTCCCCAAGGCCAGATGGGCGCGAATGGTCGTCTTCAAGTTGAAGCGCTCGATGTCGCGAAAGTCGTTGGAGCGCTCCTCGTGCGAGCCGGGCTTGGGATCGAAGATGCTGCGCACCTGGCGCACCGGCATCGACAGCGTGCCGTAGGGCTTGTTCCAGACGGCCAGCGTGTAGAGGCCCAGCACCAAGAGGACCGGAACCGCCGCGATCGCCAGACGCCGTCGCACGGCGCGTGGTGCGAGCAAGAGGAACAAGACGCCTCCGATGGCCATCGCGCCGTAGGCGACGCGCCGCTGCGCGAGGACGAAGGTCGCCAGCGTCATCGGCAGCGAGAGGGTCAAGAGCCAGCGGAGCATCGGTGCCGTGCGGTAGACCCAGAGAGCCGCGATCAGGAAGAACTGGCAGAGCAGGAAGAAGGCGCACTCGTGTGAGGTGATGGCCGGCACGTGGTCGATCCTGCCCTCGATCGTCACGAAGTAGCGGTACAGACCTTGGACCGACTTGAGGACCATCGGCACGGTGATCGCAGCCACCATGATCCAGATGTCCCGGCGCCGGCGCACGAGCTGCGGAATGAGGAATTGAAGCAAGATCAGGTAGAAGAAGGCCCGCACCTCCCAGAGCGCGACCTTGAGCTCACCACCCCGGAGCCAGCCACGCCCGAAGGTGAAGATCAAGCTGGCGGCGAAGAGAAGCGTCGCCCACTGCGGCCAGAACCAGCGGAGCTTCGTGCGCTCGACGAACATCCAGCGCAGCCCGAAGGCGAGCGTGATCGTCGCGAGGAGGATCTCCAAAGGGTTCGCCGGGAGATATACCGACGTCAGGTTGTTCAGGTTGAGGTACAAGGGGCTCGAGGCCGTCACCGACTCGATCCCGGCGATGTGATATTGCTCGAAGAACATCACCAGCGAGACGAGGAGCGCCAGGGCTGCCAAGGGGCGCCAGAAGGCCAGGCCGAAGAAAGTCGCGGCCGAGGCGGCGACCAGCGTCAAGACGACGTTACCTTGCAGCGCCACCGCGAGACCGGCCGCCGCCACGCCAGCGGAGACTCCGAGGACGCGGACGCGCGTGCGCTCACGATCTGCCTCGGTCCATGGGCTCAGCACGCTGCTCATGATTCCGTCCGCGGACGCGCCGCCCTCTCAATCACCCAGTTCGATCGGAAACAGGAAGAGCCCCAAGAGCTCGACGCCAAGCACTGCCGTCGTCACCAATCCCAGAGCCAGCCAGCGCGCCCTTGGTGAGCGTGGACCGCGCCAAGCCAGGAGCACCCAGCCCGCGAACATCATCAGGATCAATCGCATCGCCTCGTCCCCCTTCCTCTCCCGTCGACTCAGCGCTTCGCCCACGAGCTCGGTCGGATCTCGTCATTGAGCACGCAGCCCAAGAGCGGTGCTCCGCGCCACTGGGAGATCAACTCCTCGAGCTCGTTCCGACGCGTGTGTCCCGCCCGGGTCACGAGTAGTGCGCCGTCGAGGTACGGGGAGAACAGCTCGGAGTCGGCGAAGGGAAGAACGGGTGGCAGATCCGCGATCACGAAGTCGAACTGTTGCAGGCAAGCCCGGAAGTACTCGGCGATGCGCTTCTGCTCGGCGCCACTCAGGATGTCGTGACGCACGCCACCCGAGACGTGGACGACCAGATTCTCGAGCGGAGTCTGAATCGCCAGCTCGTCCAGGTCCGACTCGCCGGTCAGGTAGCTCCGGATCGAGGGATAGAGCTCGGCGATCTCGGCGCGGCCCAGATCGCCGGTCAGCGTCGACTCCAGCTCGCCGGCGAACTCGTCGTCGGGCTCGTTGCCGTGGTCCCCTAGCCGTGCGTCGAAGCGAGCCGAGGCGGTGAGCTGGTCGGCCGTGCCACCGGACGCATAGAACAGGAGCTCTCGCAGCCCGATCGGATCGTCGGGAGAAAAGCTCGCTCGCAGGCAAGGCGATCGCCAGTTGAGCTCGCTCAGGAGAACCCGATGATCGGGATGCTGATGGGCCAAGGTCGCGGCCACGTTACTGGCGACGAAGGTCGCACCGGCCTGCGGCTCGGGGCTGGCGATCCCGATGGCGCGTCGCTCGCCCGGGCGCAGACCACTGCCTAGCCAGGACGCCAAGCGGCGAAAGTGCTCGAGGCACTCGCTCACCGTCCGCTCGTCCTCGAAGCGAACCTGCGGGCTCTGCAGGCCGTGGAGGGCGAGCAAGTTCAGGTCGCGGCGCCGGTACTGGGCCTCTTTTCCGCGGCCGACGAGTCCGCCGAGGAGCACGGCGAAGCGGCGGCGCCAACCGGTCGTCGACGGGGCTCGCACTTCAGAGGTGGGTTCTGGAACGGCACTCATTCGATCAACGCCTCGGCTCGATTCTCGGAAGTCGAATCAACAGGGGAGCACGGCCATGGGTCGCACCCTCGATGTCCTTCCCGCGGCGCAAGAAGGGATCGGTCAGCTCGGCGAGGAAGGCCAGGAGCACGCCGAAGAGGAGGCCGACGAAGCCGCCGGCGAGGGTGATGCGCGAGCGGCTCGGCTTGTAGTGGCGCGTCGGGACGCGCGCGGGCTCGAGGATGCGGAACTTGCTGCGCTCCTGGGCGCGATCGATCTCGAGCTGCTCGAAAGCACCTGCATGTTGGGTCACGAGCTTGTCACGCTGCTGCGCGCTCATGTCGGCCTCGCGCGTCATCCTCTCGTGGTCGGCGCGGATCTGGGCGAACATCTCGACCTTCTCGCGCAAGGGCGAGAGTGTCTTCTGGTAACCCTCGATCTGGCGCTCGAGCTCGGCTTGCCGAATGTCGAGGGCGAGCAGACTGCCCTGGAGCTCGGTGAAGGCCTGGTTGACACGGTAGACCCGTTGGCGAGTCACGTACGGGCTCGAGGTGTAGTCCTCGCGAGTCGGACGCGCGCCGAACTCCTCGCGGATCCCCGCCTCCAGCTCGGCGATCTGCTGGCGAAGCCGGATGACATCGGGATGCGTCTCACGCGCGCGCTTCAAGAGCAACGCCAGCTCGACCTCGAGCTTGAACTTCTCGTCCACCTTGGGGTGGCGAGACTCGTCGACGCGCTCCTGGTCGAGGACCATCTCGTCGGTGTCGATCAGTAGCGCCCGGAGGTGATCGCGCTGCTTCGGAATCAGCTCATGAGCGATCACGAGCTGCTCGAGCTCGCCTTCGAGACGTTGCAGCCGATCGAGCACCGCTCCCTGGCTGGCGGGCAGGACACCTTGGTGCTCCTTCTCGTACACTCGGAGCGCCTCTCGGAGCGCCCCCGCCACCTCGGACTGATCTTCGACGCGAAGGCCCAGGTGCGCGACCGCTTCCCGGGCGTCACGGATCGAGTCCTCGACCATATCGTCGATGAAGCGCGCAGACAGCGTCTCGCACACCGTCCTCGCCCGAACGGGGTCCGGATCGGTGAAGGCCAGCAGGAAGCTCTCGCCACCGCCCGCCCAGGTCTCGAGCCGTTGCCCCATGTCGGCGGCGAGCTCGTCACGCGCGGTCTCGGACTCCGGCAGGAATCCCAGCTCCTCGGCGACACCGAGCAACGAGGCGCGCGTGCGAACCAGCTTGTCGAACTGCTTGAGGCGCTCTTCCGCCGCGAGGGCCGCCGCGGTCGGCGGACCGACCAGAGGATTCAGGACCGTGTCCCGCTGGACCAGTAGGCGCGTCTCGGAGCGATACTGCTTGGGCAGAAAGGTCGCAAAGAGTGCCGCCAGGACCGGAGCGATCAGCGCGGGGACGGCGATCAGCTTCCAGCGTCTCTTCAGGGCGCTCCTCAGCTCCCGTGTCTCGAGGCGCGCCTCCGGCTCTTGCCGCTCATGCGTGACGTGCCGCGTCCTGGGCTCGGGAATTCTCAGTGCCGTGGCCATGTGCCCTCGATCTCCGGGAGGTCGTTCGAAGTGTGCTCATCGATGGGGCTGCCGTAGGGAACGTCGGTCCCGGAGCCGAGGAAAGGAGTGAATCCCATGCCGCGCGTCAGCCAGAGCTGCGGCGCTTCGGACCAGTTCGTGGCCGCGACATCGAGCAGACCGTCGCGATCGATGTCCCCTGTGAAGAGGTCGTAGTAGACCGCCGCACCACCGGCCGGCGTCGCGCCCTCCCAGCGGCGGAATTCCCCTTCGCCTTCCCCGATCCAGAGGTGCAGGCCTGGGTCGTGCGAGTCGATCGAGGTCGCGATGATGTCGGGAATCGAATCCGAGGTCACTGTTCCGACCGAGACCCGCCAATACCGTCCGACATCGGTGAGACAGTTCTCTTCCCAGCGGCCGTCGGGCTGCTCGTCGTAGTAGACCAGGCCACCCGCGGCGCGAGCGGAGACGATCTCCGAGCGGCCATCGCCGTCGACGTCCGCAGCGCAGACTCCATGCACGGGCGAATCGCCGAAGCGGATCGAAGGATGCCAGCCGCCGTTTCGATCGTTGCGCCAGTAATAAGCTCCACCTTCGGGACTGCTCGCCGCGCCGAGCAGGTCGAGCGCGCCGTCCCCGTCGACATCGACGACCTCGATATCGGCGAAGGACTCGGTCGCGCGCGGCCCACGGGGCTTCGACCAGCGAAGCGTCTCGAGCGCGTAGCAGACCAGGATCCCCGACGAGTCGATCGGCGAGTTGTCGGCGAGGATGATGTCGAGCCAGCCGTTTCCGTCGAGGTCCGCCAGGCTGACGTCCTCGAACTCGCCGTGGAGCTCGAGCTCGCCTTGGCTCTCGAAGCCGCCTTGCCCGTCACCGATCCAGATCTCGACGCTGCGCATCGTGGTGACGACGATGTCGAGGTTGCGATCTCGATCGAGGTCACCCACTGCGACGGAGCGCGTCGGGCGCTGAGCCGTCAGCTCGCGCGCCTGCCATCGACCAGGCGTGCCGAGGAAGACGATGACCGCGTCGTTCTCGGGCTCGGTGGTGATGATGTCGATGTATTCGTCGCGATTGAGGTCGGCGACCACGAGACCCTGATAGCGGCCCTGCCGGGTCGGTCCCCGCTCCTCTCGCCACCAGACCGCGTCGACGCTCGTGCAGCCCGTGATCCACAGGATGAGGGCCGCGCAGATGAAGATCGGTCCGCGCTCAGTCATTGGTCGTTCCATCGATGACGGCCGCGGCGCTGGCACCCAGCAGGACCGCACCCAAGGACGGGGTGATGCGAGAAAGGACGTAGTTGAACTCTCCCAGGAACCGCTTGGGCACGAAGAGGATGTCGCCGTCCTGGAGCCGGAAGTCCTGCTCCAAGCGTCCCTCCTCCAAGATCGCCTCGGCGTCGATCGCCCGGTACAGAGGCTTCTTCGAGTCGCCGCGGATGAGGTAGATCTCGTCGCACAAGGCATCGGGCGCGAAGCCACCCGCCTTGGCGATCATTTGTGTCACCGTCTCTCGCCGCAGCAGCGGATAGAGACCCGGGGCTCGGACGTCACCGAGCACGGTGACCGTGCCGCGGTACGCCTCGTGGACGTAGATGACGTCTCCCGGGTAGATCGGGATGTTGAGGCTCAGGTCGCCGTCGAGGAGCCGCTCCAGGTCGACGTCGATGCGCGCGTCGCCGTTGCGGATGACGGTGCACTTCTCCGGCGGGATCCGCTCGTCGGAGGGCGACGGCACGCCGCCTCCGAGGGAGAGCACCGCCAAGAGCTCGGTGGCGCCGTCAAGGTCCACCGCGCCCGGGTTCTTGATGCGACCGAGGAGATAGGCTCTGGCGTTGGCGTATTCTTTGGGAATGACCGCGACGCGAGGATCGAGGTAGTACTCGAGCATCGTCTCCTCGACGCGCCGGGCCGCCTCGGTCCGGGTCAGGCGCGCGAGATCGACATCGCCGAAGAGCGGCATCGAGAGCACGCCTTCGGGGCTCAGCCGGTACTCCTGGGAGAACTCGTCTTCCCCCCAAACCGACAGCTCCACCAGATCCCCCGCTCCCAGCCGGTAGATGTAGGGGACCTCGTCACCCTCCACCTCCCGAACGGGCACGAGCTGCCAGCCGTCAGCGGTCCGCTGGCCCTCGGCCTCGAGCGTCGCTCTGTCGTCCTCCGCCACCGGCGGCAGGGGGAGGAGCGGCTGGTGAGCACAGGCTGTCACCACGAGACACACCGCCAAGACGGCCGCGATTCGGGTGTTTCGAGGAGATGTCTCGGTGAAGCAGCGAGATCGCATCTTCGCCACGGGTCCTCTGCGGAATGCAAAAAGGGAAGACGGTCCACATCGATCCGACAATCGGGGTTTTCGACCAAGACCGCCCCCTGTCTTGATTCCGAAAAGGCCCCGCGGCATCTGCGATCGCAGCGATCTCCACGAGCTTCGGAACAAGAATGGGGATCGTCCCGGCTTCGGCAGCGGCTTGATCTCGCGATCTTGGTGGCCGAGACTTGTCGGACGACCTTCTCGACTCACGGAGGCCCGATGAGACCGCTCGCCCCGATCTTCTCCGGAATCTTGCTACTCGCCGTGGCCTGCGATCGCGCCGAGATCACACAGGAGAGCGTCGCGACGGATGCGATTGCCCGAGGGCTGGGCGGCGACACCCGTCACGGCATGGCGGAAGGCGCCCGGCGAGCGTTGTACCTCGCCGTTCGCGACCTCGGCCACTCGGAGGCGCTACCGGTGGTCTCGCTCGCCGACGGTGGCCATTCATCGAGCCAGCGAGAAGAAGAGGACGATCCGGAGGTCTGGCTGACCGGTGAGACGCCTGAGTGGAAGGCTCTTTCCCGCGACGATCGAATCGCTCGCTTGCTGGCGAGCTACGAGCTGAGCGGGTTGCACTTCGCCGACATCGAGCTCGAAGCGAAGGAGAAGGGCTGGGACCTCGAAGTGCCGGCCGAGGAGTCTTCGAGGTTGATCACCGACTGGCGTTGACCGACGGCTCAGCGGCGCCCCGCCGGCGAAGCATACAATGGAGAAGCGATCGGAGCCCGAACAGGT
>JAVJTD010000080.1:0-13296 GCA_040219065.1 Planctomycetota bacterium | reverse complement strand
CGACATGGCGCGGGCTGGGCGGATAGAAGACCAGGCCGATGGCATCGGCGCCGGCGTCGGCGGCGATGCAGGCGTCCTCGGGGCTCTTCAGCCCGCAGATCTTCACCCGGACTCGTCGGCTCTCGGGCACGATCAATGCCGAAAGTGGCGCTCGCCGGTCACGATCATCGCGATGCCGTGCTCGTTGCAGGCGGCGATGACGTCGTCGTCGCGGATCGAGCCACCGGGTTGGATGATCGCTTTCACGCCAGATTCGGCCGCGCGATCGACCCCGTCCCGGAACGGGAAGAAAGCGTCCGAGGCAAGGACCGATCCGGTGACGCGGTCCCCAGCCTTGCTGATGGCGATCCCGACCGAATCGACGCGGCTCATCTGGCCAGCGCCGGCTCCGATGAGCTCGGTGCCCCTGCAGAGGACGATCGCATTCGACTTGACGTGCTTGACGACCTTCCAGGCGAATGACAGCGCAGCGTGGGTCTCGGCGTCCGGTCGCGTGCTCGTGACGACCTTCCAAAGAGGCGTCTCCCGACCACCGTCATCTCGCTCTTGGACCAGGAAGCCGCCGCTGAGCCGACGGATCTGCCACCGCGTCTGCGTGTCGTCTCGCTCCCAGGTCGGCATCTCGAGCACCCGGAGGTTGCGGCCCCACTTGCGCCGGGACGTGAGCTGCTCGTGGAGATCGTCCGCGATGGCCGGCCCGATGATGGCCTCGAGGAAGCGGCCTTCGGCGGTCAATATGTCGACGGTGTCGGCATCGAGGGGGCGATTGACCGCCAGGATGCTGCCGTACGCCGAGACTGGATCGCCCTCGAACGCCCGGGAAGTCGCTGCCGCCAACGTCTCGGCCGTCGCGCAGCCGCACGGATTGGTGTGCTTGATGACCGCCGTGGCCGGCTCATCGAATTCGAGGACGAGCTCGAGCGCCGCGTCGAGATCGAGGATGTTGTTGTAGGAGAGCTCCTTCCCCGAGCGCTGCCGGGCGGCTCCGACGGTCGGCCCGCGGTCGGCCGGGCACGTGTAGAACGCTGCCCGTTGGTGCGGATTCTCACCGTATCGCAAGGACATTCGCTCGCGTCCAGCGAGGGAGAAGGGCTCGCGGAGTGGCTCCTTGCGTTGGGCGGCGAGGTAGTCGGCGATGGCGGTGTCGTAGGCGGCGGTGACGGCGAAGGCTTTGGCGGACAGGGCACGACGCGTCGCGGTGGAGACCTGTCCATCGCGATCGAGCTCGTCGATCACCATCTCGTAGTCGCTCGGATCGAGGACCACCGTCACGCGGTCAGCGTTCTTCGCGGCCGAGCGGATCATCGAGGGGCCACCGATGTCGATCTGCTCGACAGCCTCTTCGAAGCTGACGCCGCTGCGGGCGATCGTCCGCTCGAATGGGTAGAGGTTCACCACGACGAAGTCGATCGTCGGGATCTCGAGGCGGGTCAGGGTCTCCTGGTGCTCCTCGAGATCGGTGCGCGCGAGCAAGCCGGCGTGGACGCGAGGATGGAGGGTCTTGACCCGGCCGTCGAGGATCTCGGGGAAGCCGGTGTACTCCGAGACATCGACGACCTCGAGGCCGGCTTCGCGCAGCGCCTTGGCCGTTCCGCCGGTCGAGAGGATCCGAGCGCCGTGCCGCGAGAGTGCGCGGGCGAGCTCGACGACACCGGTCTTGTCGGAGACGCTGATGAGGGCGCTTCCGGGAGTCATGGCCACCTCCGAAGTGTCGAGTGAGCGGCCTGAAGGCCGCTCACTCTTGTCTCAATCGTCGTCCTGGGTGCCGTCACCCTTGCGGACGCCGGTCAAGAAGGCCTGGATGAAGGGATCGATGTTGCCATCGAGCACCGAATGAACGTCTCCGATCTCGACGCCGGTCCGGTGATCCTTGACCAGTGTGTAGGGCTGCAACGTATAGGAGCGAATCTGGCTACCAAAGGCGATGTCGCCTTTCTCACCGGACATCGCCTCGATCTGGTCGCGCCGCTTCTGCTCCTCGAGCTGGAACAGCCTCGCCTTCAGCACCTTCATGGCCGAGGCCTTGTTCTTGTGCTGCGAGCGCTCGTTCTGGCACTGGACCACGACGTTGGTCGGCAGGTGGGTGATGCGCACGGCCGAGTCCGTCATGTTGACGTGCTGACCGCCCGCGCCGCCGGCTCGATAGGTGTCGATCCGGAGGTCCTTCTCGTTGATCTCGACGCTGACGTCGTCCTCGAACTCCGGGACCACGTCCACCGAGCAAAACGACGTGTGGCGTCGCTTCGCGGAGTCGAACGGCGAAATGCGAACGAGGCGGTGCACGCCTACTTCGGCCTTGAGGTAGCCGTAGGCCCACTCACCCTTCACCAGGACGGTCACCGACTTCACGCCGGCTTCTTCTCCCGGCAACAGGTCGAGCTCCTCGGTCTTGTACTTGCGACGCTCCGCCCAGCGCATGAAGAGGCGCAAGAGCATCGACGCCCAGTCGCACGCTTCGGTGCCTCCCGCCCCGGCATGAATGCTGAGGTAGGCATTGAGCCGGTCATGGGGACCCGAGAGCATCTTGAGGAACTCGACCTCGCTGAGGCTCTCTTCGGCAGCCTCGAGCTCGTTCTCGATCTCGGGCCCGACGGAGTCGTCCTCCTCTTCGGACGCCATCTCCAGGAGCGTCTCGATGTCCTCGAACCGCTTCCGGATCTCGGTGAGAGGCTCGACGACGGCCTTCTTCGTCTTCAGCTCACCGATCATCTCGGCCGAGCGATCGGGATCATCCCAGAACCCGGGCTTGGCCATCGCTTCCTCGATCTCGCCGATGCGTGTCTGGCTCTTGTGGTACTCAAAGAGACACCAAGAGTCTGGACACACGCTTCCTCATCTTCTCGAGGCGATCTTGGAACTCGGGAAACATCTTCGGGAGCCTCCACCGGTCTGGGAAAACCGCGAAGTATAGGGAAAGCCCCCGGGCGATGCAATCGAAGCAGAATGGTCCAGTGGCACCCGGCACGATCGGACCCGGTGGCGGAAATAAAGGAAGCCGCGCCGACCTGGGTCGACGCGGCTTCCGAATGCCGGTGACGAGCTGTGGGGCAAGAACGGTGAGGGCGGTATCGAGCCCGCCACTCGGCACTCTTCTTCGTTAGGCTTTTGTGTTCATCCTCCGCTCCTTCTGACACCCAAGTATCGACCGACCCTCGGGAGGTCTTTTGGTCCAAAACACTTGGCAGCAGAATGTTCAGTCGACCGCGAAAGTTCACGGCGTGCATGCTCCGTCGGTCGATCGGACGAGGGGGAGCAGCGAGGCTGACCGGACTGTGGTTGCGGGAGAGATCGGGGGCAGGATGGAGATCGCGCCGAAGAGTGGATGCAGAAGTCACGACTCGAAAGGCCGTGTCGGGGAGGGGGTGACTGGCGGGATTCGGTGGGCCTCCCTCTGTCAGAAAGGGAGGCCCTGCCCCTGGGATCAGCCCTTCTTCAGCTCTTCGATGAGCCGCGGGACGATCTCGAAGGCATCGCCGATGATGGAGTAAGTCGCGACCTTGTGGATCGGAGCGTCGGCATCCTTGTTGATCGCGACGATCGTCTCGGACGTCGACATGCCGGCGAGGTGCTGGATCATGCCGGAGATACCGATCGCGAAGTAGAGCTTCGGCGAGACGATCTTGCCGGTCTGGCCGACCTGCTCGGAATGCGGGCGCCAGCCGGCATCGACGACGGCGCGGGATGCACCCAGCGCGGCGCCGAGGACATCAGCCAGCTCCTCGATCATGCCCCAGTGCTCGGGCCCCTTGAGTCCTCGCCCGCCGGACACCACCACGCTCGCCTCGGTGAGCTCGACCTGGTCGCCCTTCGATTGCTGGACTTCCTTCACGACCGCTCGAATCGACAGATCGGCGACGGTCAGCTTCTCGACCGGAGCCTCGCCACTCGACGGCTCGGGCGCCGTGAACACCGTCGGCCGCACCGAGATCATCGGAAGCGCCGAGGTGAACTTCAACGTGGCGATCGCCTTGCCCGAGTAGACCGGACGCTTCACCGTCAGGGTGCCGCCGTCGACCTGGACGTCGGTGACGTCGCTCGCCAAAGAGGCCTTCAGCTCTGCGGCGACGCGGGGACCGAGGTCCTTGCCCATCGCCGTCGCCGAGAGCACGACCGCGGCCGGGTCGACCTTCTCGATCGCAATCTTCAAGGCCGCCGCGTAGCCCTCGGTCGAGTAGCTCTCGAGCTCGGGCTGATCGACGACGATCACCTTCTGCGCGCCGCGGGACGCCAGCTCGCCGGCCAGCCCCTCGACGCCCGAGCCGATCACCACCACCATCGCCTCGCCGCCGAGCTCGCCGGCCAGACGCTTGGCGAGGCCGGTCACCTCGAAGGCCGTCTTCTTCAGCTCACCGTTCCGTTGCTCGGCGAATGCCAGAACACCGCTTCCCATCCTTCTGTCTCCTCTTCCTTTCTTCGGGTGACGTCAGATCACCTTGGCTTCTTCGCGGAGCAACTTCACGAGCGCGGGGACGGCGTCGGCACCTTCGCCGACGACCTTGCCTTCGGCGCGCGCCGGCGGGAGCTCGAGCTGGACGAGCTCGCAGCCCTGAGGCGCGTCTTCGAAGGCCACCTCTTCGATGGGCTTCTTCTTGGCGGCCATGATGCCCTTGAGGGCGGGAAGCCTCGGCTCATTCAGTCCCTTTTGAGCGGTGAAGACGGCGGGCAGGCTGGTCTGGACGACTTCGGATCCACCTTCGATCTCGCGGTGCGCAGTCGCTTTGCCCGCTTCGACCTCGAGGGAGACGATCTCGCTGATGGAGGGCAGCCCGAGCAGGGCAGCGACCTGGACGCCGACCTGGCTGTTGGCATGGTCCGCCGCTGACTTGCCGAAGAAGATCATGTCGGGGGAGAGGCCCTGGATGGCCGCGGCCAAGATCGTGGCCGTGGACGCGGGGTCGCGATACGTGCTGTCGTCCTTGAGGTGGATCGCCTTGTCGGCGCCCATCGCGAGGCACTTCCGGATCTCGCCCGTGGCCTCCGCGGGGCCGAGGCACACGACGATCACTTCGCCGTCGCCCGCCTTCTCCTTCTGACGGATCGCCTCTTCGACGGCGAACTCGTCATAGGGGCTGGGAATGAACTGCACGCCGGTCGGGTCGATGGACTTGCCGTCGGCGGCGATCTTGATGCGCGTCTCGGTGTTGGGGACGCGTTTGATGCACACCACGAACTTCATGACAGGAAGCTCTCCGCTTGAGTTTTGTGGGGCGGGGGCGCGGGCCGCCGGAGGGCGACGAGCGAGGGAACGGGGCTGGGTCGTCCCGTGTTGGCCGCGAGAAAAACCGGCATGTTATCACCACGCCCGATGCGTTGAAACGCTGGGTCCGGACATTTTCGGCGCCGAGCGGTGGCGAGATTCCGACTCGGACGAGTGACATGGAATGCCCGAGTCGAGCCGGTGACCGAGTCTGTCTTTGAGAGCTCGCACGAGCGGCGCTTGGGCCGGAGAGCACCGTTGCGGCAAGACAGCGCACTCCGAGTGGCCCCTTGCTCGGCGCCTCGACGCTCGATCGTCAGTAGCCTCGAGAAAGCGGCTCTCAGCTCGATCACGTCTCCCCGTTTCGGTCGCGCGGGCTCTGGTTTCGTTAGCGCGGGATCCAGTTTCAAGTCAGATCGAGAAGCTGTCGCCCAAGTAGACGCGACGCACGTCCGGGTCGTGGATCAGCTCGTCGGGGGAGCCGTGCTTGAGGATCTGCCCGTGGGCGATGATGTAGGAGCGGTCGGTGATGGCCAACGTCTCGCGCACGTTGTGATCGGTGAGCAGAACCCCGATCCCGCGCTCCTTCAGCGAGGTGACGATGCTCTGGATGTCTTGCACCGCGATCGGATCCACACCGGCGAACGGCTCGTCGAGGAGCAGCAGCGAGGGATGGCTGACCAACGCGCGGGTGATCTCCAGCCGCCGCTTCTCACCGCCCGAGAGCGTGTCGGCGCGGCTCTTGGCGAGGCGAGCGATCTCGAGCTCGTCGAGCGCTTCTTCGACGACGCGCCTCCGGTCGCGCCGGGGCACCTTCTCCATCTCGACGATCGCCATCACGTTCTGCTCGACGGTCAGGCGCCGGAAGATCGAAGACTCCTGTGAGAGGTACCCCATGCCCTGCCGAGCGCGCTGGTACATCGGCATTCGGGTGATGTCGGTGGACTTGAAGTAGACCTTGCCTCCGGTCGGGCGGACCATGCCGACGGTCATGCGAAACGAGGTCGTCTTACCGGCGCCGTTGGGTCCCAAGAGACCGACGATCTCGCCGGGATAGACCTCGAAGGTGACGCCGTTGACGACCGTGCGCTTGCCGTAGACCTTGATCAGGCGGTCCGCTTTCAGGAGGGCCATCTCACGCGCTCTTTTCTGTGGATAACTCGTGGATGAGTCGTCAGTGAGTGGTGGTCGACGGCGTGGCGAGGGGCGAGATCGGCGAGAACCCCTGTAAGATCCTTGGCAGGGTGCCAAAAACCTTGGCTCATAAGCTCTCCGGCTTCATCAGGTTGTGAGTCGCCTACTTCGGGGATTCTTAGAAACGGCCTCGAAATCGGGGCGGATCGCTTTGTGAAGCGAGCGTCAAGAGGCTCCCTGAGAAAATGTGGAGAAATCACGCCGATCCCCCTCTGCTGGCGAGCGGTCAGTTGAGGAACCGCATGCGGAACGGCGAGAGAAGCGGCCAGAACACGAAGAAGGCTTGGCCCAGCAAGAACCGCTCGGGAATGTAAGCGGCCGTCTCGATCACCGGCTCACCGACGATCTGGTCGTTGTCCACCAGGTGAGACTCTCCGAAGACATCGATGATGCGCTGCTGCGCGCCGATCGGCATCGGGTTCCACTCCGACGGCGGCGTCTCTTCGTTGCGCGGGATGTAGTCACCCCGAATGCGAGTGCCATCCTTCAGGATGAGGGTGACGGTCTCCCATCGGCGGCCGTCCTTGCTGTTCTGGGTGTTGTCCCCCATCGCGAAGTAGTGGCCCTCGGGTACCTCGAAATGCCCGGGGTCCTCGCGCAGCGTGCTGCTGTCACGCAGGTAGTAGACGTCGCGGTAGAGCTCCCCATCCGAGAGCACGAGACCGTTGTCCATCACCGAGATCTCGATGCCGCTCTCCCCGAAGATCGGAATCCCTTGGGAGCGGCCCGAGCGCGAGACATAGCCGGGCTTCAGGAAGCCAGTTCGCCGCGGCTCGTCGGGAGCAGGGAGGTCGAGCTCGATCCGGCACGTGAGGGCGTCATCGATCCAAAGCTCGAGGGCGTCATCGGCATGGCTGAACGCGATCCGGTGGTCGGCGCCGGCTTCGAGCGACAGCCCCTTGAGGACGACACGGTTCCCTTGACGCTCGGCGGTCACCGAAGACGCCGTCTCCTCGACGGTTACATTCGGCTGATCCTCGCCGACTCTCGGGACCTCGAACTCGATGTAGCTTTGTGCCGGGGAGGGGCCCGCGGCGAGAAAAGCCCGATAGGTGTCGTCCCGATCGAGGATCGAGATCGACAGTCCGCCTTGCGCCTTCTCGAGGCGAGCCGTGAGGACGAGCTTCAGGTCGCCGACGGTGAAGGAACCGCTCTCCCTCTGCTGCCGCTCGATGCCGTAATCCGGGTCGTACCCGTGCAGGTAATCATCCCGGATCATCTCGTCGAAGAACATCGTCTGCTCGCCCGACGCCGAGGCCAGAGTGAGCTGACCGGACTGAGGCGAGGTCGGCCCATCGCCCTCCCGCACTTTCCAGGACGAGGTCTTGGCGAAGATCGGCGGCTCGTTGGGCTGCCGAGGATGCGGCGCGTCGACCCGGCGCCAGAGGACCTCCTGGACCTTCGCCGGCTTTCGCGCGATGTGCCCATCGACGAAGATGTCGCCGTCCCGAATCTCGATCGTCTCACTCGGCAACCCGATCAGACGCTTGATGTAGTTCTTGGTCTGCTCCAGCGGATACTGGAACACGATGATGTCCCAGCGCGACGGCGCCTGGAGGTCGTAGATGAACTTGTTGACCAGGATGCGATCGAAGATCTCCGACCCGTTGGGATCGATCAGATTGCGACGGTCGGCGCCGATCAGAGTGGGCTGCATCGAGCCGGTCGGGATCTTGAACGCCTCGATGCAGAAGAACTTGAGGATCAGCGCCATGATGATCGCGATGGCGAATGCCTCGATGTTCTCGCGCACGACCGGATTGCGCTCTTTCGTCTCGGCCTTCGCAGCAGCCGTCGGCTTGTTCATTCGCTCGCTTCTCGATACTCGAGTGTCGGACTTCGCATCGGGCTCACCATCTTACCGGTGCCCTTTCGAAAGTGCACCGGTGGGTTGGGTGGGGAGGTGCCTGAGTGCCTCGGTGCTTGGGTGCCTGGGTGCTGTGGTGTCCGGATGAACCCAGGTCGAACGCGAAGCCCGGCTTGCCGATCTACCGCGGATCGTCGGTCGACAGCACGGACAGGAACGCCTTCTGCGGGATCTCGACGTTGCCGACCTGCTTCATCCGGCGCTTACCGGCCTTCTGCTTCTCGAGCAGCTTCCGCTTCCGCGTGATGTCGCCGCCATAGCACTTCGCGGTGACGTTCTTGCGCTGTGCCTTGATGGTCTCGCGCGCGATGATCTTGCCACCGATCGCCGCCTGGAGCGGTACCTCGAACATGTGCCGGGGGATCTCGCCGCTCAGCTTCTGGATGACCTTGCGACCTCGCCGGTCGGCGGCCGTGCGATGCACGATCATCGACAGGGCGTCGACCTCCATGCCGCCCACCAGAATCCTCAGCTTCACCAGAGGGCCCGAGCGGTAGCCGATCAGCTCGTAGTCCATCGTGCCGTAGCCGCGCGTACCCGACTTCAGCTTGTCGTGGAAGTCGAAGATGATCTCCGACAGCGGCAGCTCGTAGTGCAGCATCACGCGGCTGGCACTGATGTACTCGGTCGCGACGTAGATACCGCGTCGCTCTTCGCATAGCGGCAGGATATTGCCGATGTACTCGCTCGGCATGATCAAGTTGACCTTCACGTACGGCTCGCGAATCTCTTCGAGGCGATGGGGATCGGGAAGATGCGCCGGCGTGTCGATCTGAAAGGTCTTCCCGTCGGTCGTGAGGATCTCGTACGTCACGTTCGGCGCGGTTTGAACGACGTCGATATCGCTCTCGCGCTCGAGCCGCTCCTGCACGATCTCCATGTGCAGGACACCGAGGAACCCGCAGCGGAAGCCGAAGCCCAGTGCATCGCTCGTCTCGGGTTGGTAAGTGAATGACGAGTCGTTGAGCGCGAGTCGATCGAGCGCCTTGCGCAGCCCCTCGAAGTCGCCCGACGATGCTGGATACAGACCGCAGAACACCATCGGCCTCGGCTCGCGGAAGCCTGGCAAGGGCTTGACCGTCTTCGCCGTCTCTTCCAGCGTGATCGTGTCACCGATCTTGATGTGCGAGAGCTCCTTGATGTTCGAGATCAGGTAACCCACCTCGCCGCACTCGAGCGACTTCGTGGCCTTCATCGCCGGTAGGAACTTGCCGACCTCACTGACCTCGTAGGTACGCCCCGTTCGCAGCATGCGCACCTTGTCTCCCGCGGACACGCTCCCGTTCACGATCCGCATGTAAACGACCACGCCACGATAGTCGTTGTACGTCGAGTCGAAGATCAGCGCCTGGAGCGGAGCTTTCGGATCGCCGCTCGGCGGCGGGATGCGCTCGATGATCGCCTCGATGATCTCGTCGATGCCGATCCCCGACTTGGCACTCGCGTGGAGCACCGACGCTTTCTCGAGGCAGAGGGTCTGCTCGATCTCGTCGGCCACCTCCTCCGGGCGCGCGGCGGCGAGGTCGACCTTGTTGAGGACGGGCACGATGGTCAGCTTCGCCTCCTCGGCCAGGAGGGCATTGGCCACGGTCTGGGCCTCGATGCCCTGCGCCGCATCGACGAGCAGCAAGGCTCCCTCGCACGCCTGCATCGACTTGAGCACTTCGTAGTTGAAGTCGACGTGTCCCGGCGTGTCGATCAGGTTGAGCTGGTAGCGCTCGCCGCGATACTCGGTGTGCATGGTCACCGCGCGTGCCTTGATGGTGATGCCGCGCTCACGCTCGAGATCCATGTCGTCGAGGAGCTGATCACGGAACTCGCGCTCTTCGACCGTGTTCGTGCGCTGCATGAGGCGATCGGCGAGGGTCGACTTGCCGTGGTCGATATGGGCGATGATGCTGAAGTTGCGAGTGTGCTTCACGAGTGGTGTCCGGGGTGGATCGCGGCTTGACGTGCCGCACTGCGAGATCGGGGGACCGCGCCGTGGGGACGAATGGAGCGCCGTGGTCCAGGTCGATTCGGGGATGTTCCTGGCGTTAGGCCGTGGTCTCTTCGGACTCGGCCAGCAGCCGGGCGATCTCGTCGCGCATCCGGCGCAGAGCCTGTCCGCGATGGCTGACCAGGCCCTTCTCTCTTCGGCTCAATTCGGCGAAGGTCTTGCCCAGCTCGGTGTCGAAGAAGACGGGATCATAGCCGAAGCCGCCCTCGCCGCGAATCTCCCGCAGGATGCGGCCGCCGCGGATTCCGTCCACCCGGGCGAGAATCCCTTTTGGATCGGCGAGGGCGAGGACGCAACGGAACCGCGCCGAGCGCCGGTCGTCGGGAAGGTCGGCCAGCTCGGAGAGCAGCTTTCTATTGTTGTCCTCGTAGCTGCATCCTTCGAAGGCATAACGCGCCGAGTAGACCCCCGGAGCGCCCCCCAGCGCCTCGACCTCGAGACCGGTGTCGTCGGCCAAGGCCCAGAGCCCGGCCGCTCGCGCGATGGCGTTTGCCTTGAGCTCGGCATTCTCCTCGAGGGTCGTGCCAGTCTCTTCGACCTCGGGTAGGCCTTCGACCTCGTCGGCAGCGACGATGCGCACCGGCAGATCACTCAGGAGGTCCCGGATCTCGTCGACCTTGTGAGCATTGCGCGTGGCGAGGACGATCGTTCTCATCGTGGATCTCTCAGTCCTGGAGCAGCTCGTTCTGCATCCGGCAAAGCTCCTGGATGCCGCCCCAGGCGAGGTCGAGCAAGGAGTCGACCTGGGCCCGAGACATCGTGCCGCGCTCGGCGGTACCCTGCACCTCGACGAACTGGCCCTCGGCCGTCATGACGACGTTCATGTCGACGTCGGCCTGGGAGTCCTCGTCGTAGGAGAGATCGAGCATCGGCTCACCGCGGACGAGCCCGACGGAGATCGCGGCGATCTGGTTCTTGATGGGCCATGCCTTGAGCTTGTTCTGCTTCTCGAGCTGCTTCAGTGCCCGCACCAGCGCGATGTACGCTCCGGTGATCGAGGCCGTGCGCGTTCCCCCGTCGGCCTGGATCACGTCGCAGTCGAGCCAGATCGTCCGCTCGCCGATCTTGTTGAGGTCGACGATCGCTCGGAGGGATCGGCCGATCAGCCGCTGGATCTCCTGGGTGCGGCCGTCGATGTGTCCACCGCGGCGGCCGTCGCGAGGACGCCTCTGGTTGGTGGCCGCCGGCAGCAGCGAGTACTCCGAGGTCATCCAACCCTTGCCCGTGTTGTTCAGGAAAGGCGGCACCGACTCGTCGACCGTCGCGGTGCAGATGATCCTCGTCTTGCCCACCTCGATCAGCACCGAACCGGTCGCCGACCCGATGAAGTCGAGTGTGAAGTACGTCGAGCGGAGGTCGTCGAACGCTCGCCCGTCCTTGCGCGGCTTGGCCATCGGTCTCTTTCGCAATGCCCCGAGAAAACCGGAAAGTCTACCGTGAGGCCCCGCATCCGTAAACGAGAACCAGCAGAACGCGGGGATCGCCCGCGGCCCGTCTCAATGATGCCCTGAGATGGTCACCGGCTCCGCGGCCACCTTCTTTCGGGGCGTCGACACGACTCGAGCGACGCGTTGATAGGTCAGGTAACCCCAGATCCAGTCCAGGAGCACGATGACGCGATTGTAGAAGCCGATCAACGAGACCACGTGCACGAAGCACCACAATAGCCAAGCGACGAGACCGGTCACCTGACGACCGAAGACAACGCCCACGGCCGATGCCCGTCCGATCGTTGCCAACGATCCTCGGTCCTTGTAGTGAAACGGCTCAGTCTCCTCGCCGCGCAGCTTCTTCCGGATGCACTGCGCCGCGTGGACGCCGGCTTGGATCGCGGCCGGTGCGATGCCGGGCACCGGCTCGCCGTCGCTCACGATGCGGGCCGCATCACCGATCACGAAGACCTCGGGATGGTCCGCCAGGCTGAAGTCGGGCTCGACCAGGACCTGACCGCCTCGGCTCTGCTCGGCGCCGAGTGAATCGAGGAGAGGAGATGCCTTCACGCCGGCCGTCCAGAGCGTGGTTTTTGCGGCGAGCGGGGCGTTGTCCAGCTCGACCCCGTCCTCGTCGATGTGAGTGACGCGGGTGTTCAGGTGGAGCTCGACGCCCATCTTCTCGAGCTGCTCCTGCGCGGATTGGGTCAGTGGCTCGGGGTAGTTCGACAAGACGCGGTCTTCGGCTTCGACGAGGAGGATCCGCGCGTCTTCGGGATGGAAGTGGCGATAGTCCTCCGCGAGCGTGTGCCGCGTGAGCTCGCTGATCGAGCCGGCCAGCTCGACGCCCGTCGGTCCGCCGCCGACGATGACGAACGTCAGCCAGGCCCGGCGCTGCTCGTCGTCCTTCTCGCGCTCGGCGTTCTCGAAGGCGAGGAGCAGGCGCGTGCGGATCTCCCGGGCATCCTCGAGCGTCTTGAGGGATGGCGCGTGGTCCGCCCACTCGGGATGTCCGAAGTAAGTCGTCGTCGCGCCCGGAGCGACGATCAAGTAGTCGTAGGGCTCTTCGCCATCCGCCAGCTTGACGCACCGGCGCTCGGTGTCGATCTCCTCCACCTCGCCGAGCAGCACCGTGACGTTCTTCTGCTTGCGCAAGATCTTCCGAATCGGAGCCGCGATCGAAGGAGCGCTCAGCCCGGCCGTCGCGACCTGATAGAGCAGTGGCTGGAACAGGTGGTGGTTCTGCCGATCGATCAGCGTCACCGAGACGTCGTCGCGCTCCAAGGCCCGAGTAGCCGCCAGCCCGCCGAACCCGGCTCCGATGACGACGACGCGCTTTCTGGGCTCCATGATCGATCTCCTCGAGAGGTGATTGCTCCCGAAGGAGCTAACACCGAAGGCCGACGCCGTCACTCCGTACGCGGCGTTCTCAGGGGCAGCCCCGATTCCGTTGGAGTGCCCAAGCCGAGCGAGCCAAAGACCAAGTCTCTTGGTGAGGATTTTCGCGAGCGAGCTTGGGCCGGGGCACACCGTTGCGACGAGACAGCGCATTCGAAGCATCCCCTTGCTCGGCACCATTGCGCTCGATCGGTGGCACCGTCGAGAAAGC
>JAVJTD010000464.1:0-44233 GCA_040219065.1 Planctomycetota bacterium | reverse complement strand
CCAGACACGCGCGCGTCGCCGGCCTGCACGTTCTTCGATGTACGCCTTCTGCAAGTCCGGCGACACCCGATCGACCGGGTCCGGCTCCAGGAAGCGGCAGTGGCCATTCGCCTCGAGGATGAAGGGACGACCGGCGGGATGGATGCCCTCCTCATCGAAGGTGGCGGGCAGGTACAGGACATCGCCCGTCATCTCGTTGAACCGCGCGTGCCCGTTCTTCACTTCCGACCAGTGGATCGGCTTCCACTGCCCGACGTTGAAGACACAGAGGTAAGCATGCAGCGCCGACTGCGAGCGCGGGTGCTCGAGAGCCAATCCGACGTCGATGGTCTCGTAGTAGTCCGAGGTGACGTCGCGATACGCACGGCCGCTCAGCCAGGCAGGGATCACCTCGTCCGGCCCGGCTCGGAACGCCAAGTTCTCGGGCTGGAGGGAATAGGTCTTCCGGTAGACCTTCGCGGCGCGGTGGAAGAGGTCGATGTGACCTCGGCCTTGTCGGTCGAGGGCCACGGTCCAGGCGTGGTTGTTGTCGAAGTCGGCCCAGTACGGGGTGTAGTCGGCCGCCGCGGGTCTCCCCGTCGAGCGCACGGCATAGGTCGCGAGAATCGACATGTCCTCGCACCGACCCACACCACTCTCGAGCATGCTCCCAAGGCCTTGATCCGTCGGGTGAAGATAATAGAGATCCGAGAAGCCGATCCAATGCTGCGCGGCCTCGACGATGCGCGCGCCATCTTCCGATCGCGCGCGCCCGGCGACCCGCTCCCGGCAGATCTCGCGCCACGGCTCGAGGGGCTCGTTGCTCGCCCGGTAGGGCAGGACATGCTCGAGGAACACCTCGAAGTTGCAGCGCTCGGACTCGGGAATCTCCTCCCAAGCCCGGAAGGCATCTTCGATCCCGGCCAGGAGGAGATCGGCCGAGATCACCTCGAGATCCGCGTGGAAGCGCACTCGCCTGAATCGCAGCGGACCGTGCTCCTCCTCGAGGGACCGCCAGTGAGCACGCGCCGCCTCCAAGGACTCGAAGGCGAGTGCGTCGAAGGCGACCTCGCTCCCGTTCTCGTCGACGACGCCGATCTCGGAGTAGCCGTGCTCCTCCATGTGGGAGATCAGAAAACAGGCGGCCTCGAGTCGGCGCGGGTCCGCGTGTCGGCGGCATTCCGCCAGGACGCGCTCCAGCTCAGGTCGATTGGAGCCGGCCAGGGCAAGGGCCCGGTCGACGCCATCAGGCCAGTCGTCGCCGCCGAAGAGGCTCAGTAAGAGGATCCAGATCATGGCGAATGGAAGCGGGCCCGGCCACTGCCGAGCCCGCTGTGAGATCGAGAGCAGCTCGGCCTCAGACCTTCCAACCCTCGCGATAGGTCCGGGTCAGGTACTGGTTGGCATCATCGTAGTTGGTGATGCGAGTGTTCTCGGCGTCGTAGTCGAGCTTCCGACCACCGACCCGCATCGCGGCGTTGCCGAGCAAGACGGTCTCGGTCAGCGTCGCCGCATAGTCGAAGCTCGAGAACGGTCGCGGGCCTTCGCCCTTGCAGGCAGCGATCCACTCTTGGTGATGGCCACTCTCGGCGCGCGCGAGCGTCTTGGCCGGCGCCTGGAAGCCTTGGAACTTCTCCTCCGGCCAGAGGTGGTAGCCTTCACCGGCGGTCTCGGGCGCGTAAAGGATGCCCTTGTCGCCGACCATCAGGATGCCATTCGCCTTGATCTGTCGTCCTTCGATGGCCGGGAAGCTGGGAAGCTTGCCGCCTTCGTACCAATGGAACTTGACGGCGGGCCGGCCATTCGACTCGGGGAACTCGTAGTGCACGATCGCCCAGCGCGGCGCGGTTTGGTCGTTGACCTCGGAGGTCTCGGCGACGACGCTCGTCGGACCGGTGAGCTCGAGGGCGAGGAACGGGAGGTTCATGATGTGGCAGGCCATGTCGCCGAGGGCGCCGGTGCCGAAGTCCCACCATCCGCGCCACTTGAACGGCGCGTAGACCGCATCATAGGGACGCATCTCCGCCGGGCCGAGCCACAGGTTCCAGTCGAGGGTCTTCGGCGGCGTCGCGAAGCCGCTCTCGTCGCCCCCGAGGAGCGCACGATGAACGCCCGAGTGCTTGAGGAGCGCGTCGGCGCCTTGCGGCCAGATCGGGCGGTTGGTCCAAGTGTGCACCTCGCGCACCGGGCCGATCGCGCCGGACCGGATCACCTCGACGGCCGCGCGCAGGCTCTCGCTCGCCATGCTCTGGTTGCCCATCTGCGTGACGACGCCGGTCTTCGCGGCGAGGTCCTTGACGATGCGCGCCTCGCGGACGTTGTGCGTGAGCGGCTTCTCGCAGTAGACGTTCTTGCCGAGGTTCATCGCCTGCACGGCCGCGGGCGCATGATGATGATCAGGCGCCGAGATGACGACGGCGTCGATGTTGTCGGCTTCCTTCTCGAGCATCTGCCGATAGTCGGTGTACGCCTTGATGTCTTGGCCCTGGGTCGCCTTCCCGAGCCGGTCGCCGTCGACATCGCAGAAGGCGATGAACTTCTCCGAGCGCATGGCGAGGATGTTATCGCGCCCGCGGCCGCCCACCCCGATAGCCGCGATGCGGAGCTGCTCGTTGCGCCGGTACGTCCTGGCGATGGCCGGGCTGCTGGCGATCCAGAAGCCGACGCTGCCGGCCGCGCCCGCCTTCATGAAGTCGCGCCGCGAGGTCTTCTTCGTCATCAGTCGTTCTCCTGAGAGGGTGGGCGGTGAAGCGATGTTCGAGCTGCCTGTCGGGCTCACCAGGATACTGACGAAGGCCGCCAGCCACCAGAGGCGGACCGGAGGAGATCCGCATCGGAGCGTGGTAGACTTCCGTCCTATCGCTCGCCAATGCCCCCGAGGGAGAACATCATGATCCCCACGCTCGCACTGCTCATCGCGACCTTCGCCGGAGACGGCGACACCGACCGCGCCCGCTTCGAAAACCTCCCGCACACCGAGACGCTCTTCGAGGCGGACGAGATCGCGACTCTCGGCGAATGGAACGCGCGCCGGACTTGGTTGCGCAGCCAAGTCCGATGGGCCGCGGGCCTGTGGCCCGAGCTCGAGCGCACGCCGCTCGGTGCCCGCGTGTTCGATCCCTTCGAAGGGGACGGCTTCACGGTCTGGAAGGTCGTCTTCGAGAGCGCGCCTGGGCTCCTGGTGACGGGCAACCTGTATCGGCCGAGCGAGGGCGGCGGGCGTCGACCGGCCATCCTTTGCCCCCATGGGCATTGGGCAAAGGGACGCGTGAACCATGAGCCGGCCGGCTCGATCCCGGCGCGCTGCATCACGCTCGCACGCCACGGAGCCGTGGTCTTCGCCTATGACATGATGGGATACAACGACAGCGGCCGGCAGCTCGGTCATCACGAGGCCGCGCTCGAGTCGGCCGCCGCCGAGCTCTGGTGCCTGGGGCCCTTCGCGCTCCAGACCTGGAACAGCATCCGCGCGCTCGACTTCGTGAGCAGCCTGCCCGACGTCGATCCCGGGCGGCTCGGGGTGACCGGTGCCTCGGGCGGTGGCACTCAGACCTTCATTCTGTCAGCCGTCGACGAGCGCGTCACGGCGGCCTGCCCCGTCAACATGATCTCTCACTCGATGCAGGGTGGCTGCTCGTGCGAGAACGCGGCCGGCCTGCGCATCGATGCGAACAACATGGACATCGCCGCCCTCTTCGCACCGAAGCCGCTCCTGATGATCAGCGCGACTGGCGACTGGACGCGCGACACGCCGAAGGTCGAGCACGCCTTCGTGCGCTCGATCTACGCGCTGTATGGTCAGGCAGACCGGGTCCTGAACGTCCACGTCGATGCGCCGCACAACTACAACGCCGAGAGCCGTTCGGCGATGTACCCGTTCTTTGCGAAGTGGCTGCTGCAGAGGCCCGACCATCGCGCGGTGAAGGAGCGGGCGATCGAGGTTCCGCCGACCGACCGACTGCTCGTCTTCGAGAGCAAGCCCGATGTTCCCACTGCTGCTGAGCTCGCGCAGTCCCTTCGGCAGCAGGTCCGCCAGCGCCTCGAGGACTACGCCCCGGTGGACGACGCATCTCTCGGACGTTTGCGCCGCCTGGTCCGGACCGGCCTGCAGCATGCCACCGGATCCCCCTTCCCGGCCCAGGGAGAGGTCACGGTGTCCGGCGAGCCTGGGCACAGGACCTATCACCGCGGCGGCCGCACCGTCACGACTCGCGTCCTCCAGGAGAACGGCGCAGCCGGCGAGGTCTGGGTGCTCACTCCGAGCGGTGTCTCACCGAGCGTCGCCGAGAAGCAGGCGCTGGAGCCTCTCAAATCGCAGGCATCGATCATCGCGGTGGAGCCTTTCGGCACGGGGGCGAACACCGCCCCCGCCGAGGCAAGGCGTGGCAGCACCCGTTACTTCACGACCTTCAACAGAACGGATCATGCCGAGACGGTGTACGACTTGATCACACTCCTGGCGCACTCGATGTCCGAGCACCGCGGTGAGCCTTTGAGCATCCTCGCGAGCCCGGAGCTCTCGCCGAAAGTGCTGGCCGCGATCGTGTCGCTTCCCGAGGACATCGCAGCCGCGCGGCCGCTGCGCCTCGCATTGGACTTCACGGGCTTCGATCCGAACGCGGACGAGAGCTGGGTGCAGCATCTGCGGTTGCCGGGTGTGCTGCGCATCGGAGGATTGGCCGCCCTCGTCCATGCGCTCCCCACCGGATGCGAGGTCACGATCTCGGGCTTGTCCCGAGGCGCGATCCCCGAAGGGGACTCCCGCCGAATCTCGGCGTCGTCCCGGACGTTGGCGGAGCAGGCGCGCGACCTGGCGGGGATGAGCTCGACCGGCAACTGACCGCAGAGCTCGGCGGGTGGACGTCACTTCGATTCGAGCGGCGCATCGAGCCACGCGATCGCCTCGGCGAGGGCGTGGGGCGTGGCGGGCTCGTGTCCCCGCTCGGGCATCTGGATCCACTTCAGTCGCGTCAGACCTTCTCGATCCTGGAGGTGCCGCAGAATCGCCTCACCTTGCTCGCGGTTGAAGTCGTCCTCGCCGAAGACGAACGCGTGGCGACTGCGATCCCGAAAGAGCTTCCAGTGCTCGCCCGAAGGCTTGGGAAACCGCTTCGGCCAGGACTTCGTGCCGTCGGCGGTCGGTAGTGCCTCGAAGTAGTTGCAGCCGCCTTGGTAGATGCCGCCCTGAAAGACATCGGGATAGAGAAAGGCGAGGCGAGAGGCGATGCGGGCACCACCGGAAAAGCCCGTGACGTAGCAGCGCCGAGGGTCGACGGGATAGCGGGCCTGTATCCCGTGGAGCGCATCGAGTGCCCATGCGACGCGGTACCAAATCTCGCGATCGTTGCCGCCCCCTTCGAAGCCGACGGCGATGATGCGAAACCGCTCGAGCACGGGGATCCACGTCTCCGGGATGCCACCGCTGTCCGATGGGCTGACATGGACGAGCACGCCCAGCGTCGCCTCGGGCTTCGTGAGCCGGGGCACGTAGGCATGGAAGCGGACGTCTTCGAGATCGTAGCGCCCTCCGCGCTCGTCGTGACGGCGGACGAACCCGCGCGTCCATTCGAACCGGCGGCACTGCTCGGTGACGTTGCCCAGAGGGTGCTTCTCCTCGAAGGTCAGCTCGAGGTGACCGCGAGGCACGTCCTTCAAGGCCGTGCTTTGGCCAGCATCCTGCGCGGACGCCGGGACTTCGATCAGGCAACTGGCGGCGAGGAGAATGACGGCGAGCGTGAGGTGTCGCCCGGGGACGCGCGGTCTCAAATCGGGGCCCTCCCGATCAGGGTGAAGGTGTCAGCACGATGCGGGCGATACGCCCTTCGGAGCCGGCGACCCAGCCGATGCCTCCTTCGGGCGCGAGGCTCGCGCAGTAGTAGCCTTCGGTCGTCCAGGCGCTCCAGGTCCGACCGGCGTCGAGGGAGTAGTCTCCTCCAGTTCGTCCCATCGCGATCAAGGTGTCGGTGCCAGGCACCTGGACCACGACCGACCGGTAGCCCGAGGGTGGCGCATCGATGACGAGCTCCCAGGTCTCTCCGCCATCGGTGGTGACGGCGGCGTTCTGCTGCATGCGCTCGGGGTGTTGGTAGTCGCCTCCAACAGCGACGCCGCGCCGGTCGTCGAGGAACGTCAGGGAGAAGATGCCCGCGGACGGCAAGGACTGGCCGAGCGGGGTGTCGAAGGCGCTCCAGACGCGTCCGCGGTCGCGCGAGCGGAAGACGCGGGCGACGGTCCCGCCGGTCCCGATCCAAACGCTCTGGTCCCCTTGCACGGCCAGGCAAGTGCCGCTGGCGGCAAAACCGGCTTCCCCGGGACGCGCCTCTGGAATTCGGTCAGCGGGCACGTTGGTCCAAGAGCGCCCGCCGTCCTCGGTCTGAATGATGATGAGCTCGTCCGCGATGGGGTCGCTGAAGGCCATGCCGGCGTCATCGCTCCAAAAGGCCATCGCGTCGAAGAAGGCCTCGGGAGCCTCGTTCTCATACACGACCTCCCAGGACTGTCCGCCGTCCTCGGTGCGGTAGACGCGCGCGGGAGAGCCCGCCGAGAGCAGGAGCGCCTCATCGGCGCTGAAGGCATGGACGTCGCGGAAGTCGAGCTCTTCGGCGCCTTCGACGACACCGGACGTCCAGCTCCGGCCGTCGGTCGTGCGCAGGAAGGTGCCCCCGCTGCCACTGGACCAAGCGACATCGGCGCTCACCGCGCAAAGCCCGCGCAGGCTAGCCTCGGTGCCGGTGTCCTGCGGCTCGAGGGCGATGGTTAGGGCCGGGCTGCTCGGCTTCTCCTCGAGTGACTCGCACGAGACGGCGCCCAGAGCGAAGAGTACCACCCAGATTCGGAGCTTCATGCGCGTGCCTCTCCGGCCGCCGCCTCGAGCTCGGACATCGTGAAGAGAGGCTTGAGGTCGATGTCATGCTCCTCGAGCTTTTGGGCGCCACCCGCCTCACGATCGATGACGCAGACGGCTCCGACCAGCACGGCACCCAAGCCTCGGAGATCGGCAGCCGAGAGAATGATCTGACCTCCTGAGGTGACGACATCCTCGACGATCAAAACCCTCTTTCCTTCAAAGGAAGGTCCCTCCGCGAGCTTGGAGGTACCGTACTCCTTCGCTTTCTTGCGAACGAAGATGGCCGGCTTGCCGGAGTGCTGCGCCATCATGGTGGCGATCGGAACGCCGCCGAGCTCGAGCCCGGCGAGGATCTCGACATCTGCGGGGACGAGGCTCACCAGCTCCCGAGCGATCGCGTCGAGTAGGCGTGGATCCGACTCGAATTGGTACTTGTCGAAGTACTCGTGACTCGTGATCCCCGAGCGCAGCAGGAACGTGCCGGTGAGATGGGCGACATCATAGATGGCTCGAGCCAGCTCTTCGCGATTCATGGTCCTGAGCTCCTGTGGACATTCGTTCGAGACGCGGGCCTGGTTCTGAGGGAAGGCTACTGCGAGTCACCGTGCCTCGTCGATCCGCCGCTGACAAGAGTCGATCGCCTCGAGAACGACGCCGGGATGGCTGTAGGGAAGCTGGTGTCCCGCGCGAGGCACGACGGTCAGTCGCGAATTCGGTAGCACGTCTGCCAGCTTCCGCGAGTGGATGTCGGGTCCGGCGATCTGATCGCCCTCTCCGCAGACCACCTCGACCGGCACCTCGATCTCGGGCCAGCGCGGCGAGAGCTCTCGGACGAAGTCCTCCAGGTGACGCATGTCTGCGGCGTTGGCGATGTAGCTCTCGGGTCGGATCGCCAGGGCGACCGGCGAGGACTCTCTGAAGGTCAGGGTCGGCTGGCCCGGTAGGAAGGCTCTCTCGACGGACTTCGGGGCGAGCCAGGTGCCGATCGGCATGGTGACGGTGTTGGCGAGGAGCGGCCCTAGCCCGGGAATCGCGGGCACCCAAAAGAGGATGCTGGTCCCGCCGGGCCAAGGGTAGTAGGCCCCGTTGACGAGGACGAGGCCGCCGATCTCATCGGGGTACTCGAGAGCCCAGGTGAGGGCGGTCGTCGCGCCCCAGGAGAAGCCGGCGATGAGGGGCTGCTCGATACCGAGCTTGCGGACGAGGTCGCGCACGAGACGAGCCTGGACGCGAGGATCGTCGGCCGACTCGGCGGGCCTTTGGCTGTAGCCGTGTCCGGGGCGGTCGATCGCGATGACGCGGAATCGCCCTTCGAGGTCGGGCAGCACGGTGGCCTGCCAGTCGTGGATCGCGCCAAAAGCTCCATGGAGGAGGACCAACGGGGGCCCTTGTCCACGGTCGAGGTAGTGGAGCCGAAGGCCATCGACCTCGACGTGATCTCCGAGGGGCGGGAACTTGCGCTCGGCTTCGGCGATGAGGGCTCTCGTCCAGAAGTATCCCGTGACCAATGTCACGACGAGGAGTGCGATTGCCCAGAGGGCCATGCGTCGAAGCCGTGCGAAGCGACGAGTCGGTGGAGCAGCCATTGCCAGGGAGCATACACCGAAGCGCGACCGGCTGCGAAGGTTCGACCGGCCGATCGCAGGGCGGGAAAAAAGGGCTGCCCGCGCGGCTCCGGTCAGCCACAATGGTGGGCGTCGTCCGATGCCAGGCCCTGTCGGATCGATGAGTCCGTCCTTTGAGAGAGCCCGAGCCATCGAGCCCAATCCGCTAGATCCCACGGCCGCAGCCGAGGCCGACCTCGAAGCGATCCGCCGCATCCTCTCGGGAGAGACCGAGGCCTACGGCGAGATCGTGGCCCGTCATGAGGCGCCGCTCCGGCGCCTGGTGCGCGGTCTACTCTCCGACTCTGAGCTGGTCGAGGACGTGCTGCAGGAGGTGTTCTTCAACGCCTATCGCTCGCTGGGACGATTCCGCGGCGAGGCGCGGCTGGGGACTTGGCTCTACCGAATCGCGGTGCGCGAGGCCGGACGAGCGCGCAAGCGGTTGGCCAAGCTCAGTCGCAGGCAAGGCAGCCTGGGTGAGCGCGACGTGCCGGATCGACCGAGGGAGCCGGCGATCGAGAATCGGGAGCAGATCGACCAGGCGTTGAGCTTGCTCGACCGGCTGCCAACACTCGAGCGAGCCGCCTTCGTGTTGTATGTGATCGAGGATCGCTCTTACGCCGACATCTCGGAGATCTTGGACGCGCCACCGGGTACGGTGGCGTCCTGGATCCATCGGGCGCGTGGCAAGCTGGAGGAGCTGGCTCGAGTGAAGATGGACATGTCGCAGCCCAGTCGGCAGTCATTTCCATCGGGGCCGATACCGGCGCGGAGGGACTGTTCTTGAACCGACATGAGCGAGGTGGACGGTTGGACATCGAGGAGAGGCTTCGCGCGGCAGTCTCGGCGCCTGGCGAGTCGATTTGGTCTTCTGTCTCGGCGCGCATCGCCGGACGGACGCCGGCGGAGATCGCCCGGCAAGAATCCGGGATGGTCCTGAAGCGATGGTCCGTCGCGGCGGCGACGTTCTTGCTAGTGCTGTTGGCGCTCGAGCAAATGGAGTCGCCGATGGAGTCGAAGGGCCATCCGCTGCGCCCGGAGACCCTGACGCAGATCCTGGCGGTCGGCGAACCGGAGACGGCCGAGAGGATCACCCCAGAAGAGGTCTTGACCGCCTTGATCGAGGACGAGCGATGAGGTTCTGGTTGGCCTTCTTGGTGCTCGTGACGTTTGGCGTCGGCTGGACGACGAAGGCGTTGACCGAGCGCTGGACGGGAGACGAGGCTCCCATGGAGGAAGAGGCTCAACCCGAGACACCTCGCGGTCGATCGCGGTGGGGCGGTGACCGTCGATTGCTGACGATTCGATCGTTCGCCAAGGAGTTGGATCTCGGCGCCGATCAGGTCTCTGAGCTGGAGCAGCTCATCGACGAGGTCTCGGATCGGATTCGCGATCACGAGAAGGCAATCGGTGCGGTGCTCGAGGATTCTCGCATCCGCGTCGATCAGCTCATGACCGAGGATCAAAAGGAGCGGCTCGACGCATTGATCGAGCGCCGCAACGAAGAGCGCCTGCGCGAACGTCACCGTGCCATATTCGCCGATGCCACCAAGGAGCAGCCGCTCGACGATGCGGAGAGGGAGCAGGCGTTGAACCTGCTGTGGGACTACGAGCAAGCGCGTCGCGATCTGTTCCGTCAGATGAGCCGGCGGGGCCGAGACGACGACCGGCGCGGCGATCCGGGCGAAATCTCGCCCGAGGATGGGGACCGGCGCGGTGACGACGGACGGGAGCAGCGACGAGCGCTGTTTCAGGAGCTCCGGGAGCAATATGAAGGGCGGCTCGGGGAGCTGGTGGGGGCCCCGGTCGCCGTGGAGGTGTTCAAAAACCTCGACGATCGTCGGTGGAGACGCTGAAATTTTGTAGACCCTGAAGCGCGAGACACGACTGGTAGGTGGCGTTTGCTCTGCTGCGGCGAGTGTGTGCCGAGGCGGAGGGTCTCGGGCGGACCGGCGGACCGGGGCGCCGAGGAGCTCAGTCATGTTTCCCAGGCGCATCGTCGGCGGTCAGGTTTGGTTCATCACACGTCGTTGTCTCGAGCGCCGCTACTTCTTGCGGCCGGATCCCGAGGTCGTTCGCATCTTCGAGTACTGCATCGCGCGGGCGGCCGAGAGGACGGGCGTCCGACTTCACGCTTGGATTCAGATGTCGAATCACCTGCATCTGCTCGTGGAGGACGTGGATGCCCGGCTGCCGGAGTTCTTGCAGATCGCCCATTGGCTGATCGCGAGAGCGGTGAATCGCTATCTTGGGCGGCGCGGCCACTTCTTCGAAGCGGGTGCCCCCGACTGCATTCCCATCGAGACGTTCGAAGATGTGGTTCGTGTCGCGGCGTACATCGAGGCGAATCCGGTGTCGGCAAGGCTGGTGAGGAAAGCCGTCGACTGGCCAGGATCGACTTCGGCGCGGCTCGAGTACGGGCAGGAGATCGAAGCCGTGCGGCCGGTGACCTACTTCGTCGATGACGACGATGAGGACGGCGGCTCGTCGATGCTGCCATTGAGGCTTTGCTCGTTGCCGTTTGCCGAGGGCTTACTTCCCGAGCAGCAAAGACACAAGATCCGTCGCGCAGTGCGGCGCCGGGAGGCCCAGGTGGCCAAGGAAGTCCGGGAGGAAGGCGATAGCTTCTTGGGCGTGAAGGGTGTGCTCAGGATGTCGCCCTGGGCCTATCCGACCACGGATGACGACAAGCGTCGGCCCGTCGGTCGTTACTCCACGTGTGATCCCGCGGTCGGTGAGCGAGTGTGGCGTCGCGACTTCAAGTTCCGAGTCGCCCACACGGAAGCCAGAAAGCGCTGGATGAAGGACAAGAAGGTGCTCTTCCCCTTCGGCACATACTGGCTGCGCGTCTTCGCGGGAGTGGACTGCTATCTGCCGGACCCCTTCGAGGACAGGGTGGCCTGAGCCGAAGGTCGCCGCGGAGCCCGCTGCCCGCGACGACACAGGCGAACGCAGTGCGGTCGATTGGGCAGCCAGCGTCCGTCTATAGGTCGAGTTGGAGCCGATCGAAGGCATCGAAGCGGGCTCGAGAGGAGCTCACGAGCCCCGAACGGCGCCCCGGAGCCCCCCCACCTCGCCGGGACCCCCTCGGTTTGCCCCTCAGGGCTTCGGTTTACCCCGCAACCCGGAGGCTTACCCCGCAACAAGCTCCCTCAGCCCGATCTCTAGGGGGCCCTGCGCGATGGCTAGGGCTGCGCAGTAGCCCTCCGACGGGTCGAGATCGCACATCGTCCAGCGGGCCGCTGCAGATGGATCGTCGCGAACGGCGATCAGCTGGGCCGCGCGGCCGGGGCCGAAATCGACCTCGAACCTGTCGAGAGCTCGAAACAGGCCTTCTCCGGTCGCCTTGATGAAGGCCTCCTTCCGCGTCCAGCATTGAAAGAACGCCCGCGTGCGACCGCTTTCTGGGATCTCCTCGAACCGCTTCACCTCCCCCGGGGCGAAGTAGCGACGGGCGATCTCCGTCGTCGCGACCTCTTCGCGCATCCTCTCGATGTCGACGCCGAGCTCTCGATCTCTGCTGAACGCCAGGAGTGCGAGCTCGCCGGAGTGCGAGACGTTGAACCTGAGCGCTCCAGAGCCCAAAGTCGGCTTGCCGCGCTCGCCGACCTCCAAGGCGATCTCACCGGGTGCACATCCCAGGTAACCGCCGAGCAGCTTGCGCAACGTCCCTCGCACGATCACGAACTGCCGCCGGGGGGCTTCCCTGACGAAACGATCAGCACGCGCAAGCTCTTCTGACGTCAAGAACGAGCGACACTCCGCCACCACACGCTCGCCTGCGGTCAATGCACAACGCCAGATCTCGACGGCCGCCTCCCCTCGAATCGAGCCCACGACGTTCCAGCTCCGGCGAATCCACTCGGTCAAGCTCAGGCCTTTCCAATCGCACGTCTCGAAACGAGACACGAGACACGGGTCAACCGCAACGAAACACGCCCGGTCCGAGCACACGGACTGATCTCGAGAGCGCAACTCCCGCCGCAACGGACCTTTGGCGAACTGTCACGACAGGCGAACCCTCTCGGCCCGCGCTCTGCTAACCATACCGCCCCTGCGGAGACCATCGCAATCCGCCTGACTCATCACCCTCCCTCTCTCCTCCCTGCTCCGGCCTCTGACCCCACCTTCCCCAGGACCCTACCCATGCTCCGACTCATCTCACCCCTTCTCGTCATCTCCCTCCTCACCGCGTCGACTCAGGCCAGCGCCGATTGCGACGGCGACGCCGGATACCAAATCGAGATCGCCTCGACTCACCACCCGATTGGCGCCAACATCCACGCGACGATCCGAGCGCCCCAAGCCGCGACGGCCTACGTCCTGCTCTCCAACAGCTCGGGTCCCACGCCCTCACCCGCTGGCCCGCTGTGCGTCGGCTTCCCACTCCTCGACTTGCCCTATCCAATGCAGATCCCGGAGTCCGGCGAGCTCACGTTCGATTGCTTCGTCCCCTGCAGCGAAGTGTTCCTCCAGGGCAGCCTCCACGTCCAATTCCTCGCCGTGTCGGTCGTCAACCAGACCGTCGTTCTCGGACGCTCGAACGCCGTGGAGCTCACCTTCTTCGACAACGGTTGCCGTACTCTTTGCCCAGCCCCCGCGGAAGACGACAGCCCCTACTTCTCCGGCGGCGCCGGCCACGTCTTTTGGACGAGCAACTGCATCGGGACCGACTTCGTGTTCGTCGCGGGTGGAGAGACCTTCGTCGAGTACGGCGATGGCACCGCTCGCATGACCGGCGTGCTCGAGAGCAAGACCCAGCCCGGTAGCCGCTGGCTCCTCGATGTGCTCTTCTCCGACCGCGTGGATCCGACCGACGCGAGCTACCCGCCCAGCGGAAGCCCGAAGAAGGAGCTCAGCTCGACCGCCTACGTCGAGAACGGCGGCCCGATCGACCCGAGCACTTGGCACTACTATCTGCAGACCGAAGGCGTGCTCGTCGGCCTCGAGGACAACGCCGGCTGCACCGCCTCACTCAACCGCAACGGACCCGCCTTTCAGGTCGGCATCGGCGCCAGCGGCAAAAACGTCAACCAAGGTGCTAGCGGCTGGCTCAACCTGAGCGGTCAATGCGATGGCGAGTCCCCCTTCGAGTGCAAGGGCGACTTCAACATCGACCTCGACGTCTGCAACTGACGGACTGAGAACCGGCTCCCCTCGAACGAGCGGGAGCCGGGCCTCACGCTCGCTCACCTTGGATCCCCTGGAAAGGGAGCTCGGCGCCCGGCGGGCCGCCGAAGGAGGAGCCTCCGACATCCCTTGTGTGTGGACCGGGACCTGCGTATAGATGGCGTCCGATAACATCGGCCCGCGACCGTCATCCTGAAAGGTCTCCCCCATGATCCCTCGCTGCTGTCCGCGATTCCGGCTCACCTGGCGTCTTCTCATCCCTCTGGCCGCCCTGACCTCGGTCGTGGTCTTCGCCGCGAAGGGGAGCACGGAGCGGGACGATGTCCTCGGGAAAGGAGACCATCGCTACCGCTGGGTCCAGGGCTGGGGCGAGCTGCCCGAAGGAATGTCGATGGGCAACACCCACGGCGCGATCGTCTCCGACCGATCGGGCTCGATCTACGTCAACACCGACGCCGATCACGCGGTCCTCGTCTATTCGCCCGACGGTGCGCTCCAGCGCTCGTTCGGCAAGGAGTATCGCGGCGGCCTCCACGGCATGACCCTCGTCGAAGAGGACGGGGACCAGTACCTCTATGTCGCCCACACCGGCCGACACGTCGTCGCAAAGCTCACCCTCGAAGGCGAGACGCTCTGGACCCTCGGCTATCCTCACGAGACCGACATCTATGCTTCCGAAGGCGAGTATCGGCCGACGAGCATCGCGGTGGCGGACAATGGGGATCTCTATGTCGCCGACGGATACGGAAAGAGCTGGATCCATCACTACGACAAGGACCGGCGCTACCTGAGCTCGTTCGGTGGCCCCGGCACCGAGCCCGGCAAGATGCGGACGCCGCACGGCATCTGGATCGATCGCCGCGGTGATCGCCCCGTGCTCGGCGTCGCAGATCGTGAGAACAATCGACTCCAGTTCTTCGGTCTCGATGGCGAGCTACTCAGCGTCGTCACCGGCATCTTCCGGCGACCGTGCAGCATCCAGCAGCACGAGGGACACTTGGTCATCGCCGATCTGGCGGGCCGCGTCACGATTCTCAACGAGAAGAACGAGCTGGTTTGCCACCTCGGGGATCAACCCGACCCGAACCTCCGCGCCCAAAACGGCGTCCCCAAGGACAAGTGGCTCGACGGGATCTTCATCTCTCCGCACAACGCCCACTGGGACGCAAACGGCGATCTCTACGTCCTCGATTGGGTCTCGGCCGGTCGCGTCTCCAAGCTCGAGCACATCCGCAAGGACGGCTGACCCTTGGATCAGCCCCCTGAAGCCGCCGGCCCGTCTCATTCCTGTCCTATCGCATCGCGACGGTCGAGTCGGAAGTCGGACCAGCGGCTTCAGTACAACTCACTCTCGCACTTTCCCGAAGTGCTCCCGACTCGCTGAACGACAGCTCGCCAACACAGCCGCCCAAAATAATCTCGGAAAGTCCGAGGATCTGCCTCCAAACCCGCGAAGTGCGCAACCGATCCCGACATCTCCTGACGGCACTCGGACTGACCTGTCGTTACCTGGAGGATGGAGCCTCGGTCGCCGGTGTCCGATCCGTGTCCTCGCGGTGCGGGCACGGTAGAATCGGACGGTGGACCATCGAATGGTGACAAACAGGAAAGGGTAGGCCCGTGAATCGCACCCGCATTCGCGCGTTGACTCCGATCGCCCTCCTCGTCCTGAGCTCGACCGCCTGGACCCAGCCCGTCGAGCGTCTTCGCCCGATTCCTCGAGAGACCGATCTTCCCCAAATCGAGCTTCCCGAAGGGATCCGCACCCAGCTCCTGCGGAACGGCCAGCAGCTCACGGAGCCGAGCGAGCTTCGAGCGCTGGGGATTCGGAGACTGCGCCTCGAGCCCGAATCATCCACAGTGCGAGTGCTCTCCGAGAACGGGCTTCGGTTGCAGGACCCCGAGACCCTCAGCCTGCTCTTCCAGCTCAATCCGAGCGTCGGGTCCCTCGCCCAGCTCCAGCGCCGCCGGGAGCTGGTCATCCCCAACGTCGTCTCCCAGGTAGGCCCGTTTCGGATCACCGGTCCGGGAACCCAGTGGACGATCTCGCAGGACACGCCACAGAAGAAGCTGTTCGACACTCGGCGGAATGACTTCCGCGCGCTCCGTAACAGGCTGGACGACTCCGTCACCTTCGCAGCCTCCTTCTCGGATGGGCTCAAGGACCGGGTTCGCGCATTGGACGACACTCTCGTCGAGCTGCCGATGACGCGCCTGAGCCCGCGCAGCCTCAGAGAGCTAGCCGTCCAGACGGAGCGTCTCCGCATCGAGCTCGAGCGAGAAGGGGACGAACGCTTGTCCGACCCTCAACTCATGAAGCTGACGCAGGCGGTGGAAACCGGGGCTCGGGCTCAACGGAGCGCGGTCGAAGCCAATACCAGCTCGGAAGCGATCGCTCATGTCACGACTCTCGGCTTCGAAGCGGGCTCGCCGGCCGGCGAATCCACCGAGCGGGTCGAGGTAGCGAATCACGAGATCTACCGGCTGCCCGATGCCCTGTTCCTGATCGCGACGTGGACCGATCCGGACCCGCGGCCCGATTGGATCGAGTTTCCCGAAGACGAGCCCGACCTCTTGCCGATTCGATTCCCCAACCCCTCCTCGCCCACCGAGGACCCCGTCTCCGTCGCGACACACTACTTTTGGATCGGCCGGCGAGAGGGCCAGAAGTACCAGCTCATCAGCCAGCCCGAGTCGTTTCAGGTGCGAAGCGGCCGAACAGAGGACAATCGGTTTCCGATCACCCTCCTCACGCGATGAGCCTCGTCCAGGCCCTCCTGCGCGCGCTCGCGGTCTCGATCGCTCTCGTCCTCGCCGGGTGCCTGGGAGGCTCGGACTTCGGTCCCCCGTCCACCGACCCAACGGTCACCCGCTTCAGCGTCATCGTTCCGCTCCTACTCGCCGGGGCCGCCAGCGCGGCGGTCTCCCTCATCGGCATGACGGTCCACTGGCGAGCGCGCACATGGACGGTGCTGACCGTGCTGTCGGTCAGCCTGTTCGCCGCCTCGATGTTCCTCTACTCCGAGAAGTCGAGTGAGCTCCTCTTCCGGTATCCCCCCGAGGATCGAGCGGCACCTCACTACTACGCCGGGGACGAGCTCACGAGTAGGGCCAAGCTCTTCTCGTCCAAAATGCCGAAACAGCCCAATGGCAAGCTCGTCGATCGCTTCGGCGGACTCGAGAGGCGAGACGTTATCTGGCGAGACTTCGAGCGCACTGCGAAGAGCCGTGGCTCACTTCTCAACTGGCTCTTCGTCTCATCGCTCACCGCACTCGCCTCGACGCTCGCCTTCACCGTGGAGGTGCTCATCGCTTGCGGCCTGGGGGAGAGTGCCAAGGCCCTCGCCCGCAGACGCCTCGCCCTCTTACTGGGCGCTCGAAGAAGGCGAGGGACGGTGGAGCCCGGAGCGCTGTACTCGTGCTTCATCAGCTACTCGTGGAAGGACCGCCAGTTGGTCGAGCCGATCGTCGCGGATCTCGAACGGCACGGCGCTGACGTCTGGTTCGACAAGCCTCGACTGAAGTGGTCCGAGCGCTTCTCGGAGACGATTCGCCGCGAGATCCGCCAGCGTGATCGCTATCTCCTGTTCGCCACGGAGCATTCGTTGAAGTCCAGCGACTGGGTCCGGCACGAGCTCGAGACCGCCGTCAGAGAGGAGAAGCGGCGGGAGCAGGTGAGCCCCGGCACCGTCTCACTCGTGCCGATCGATCTGGATGGCCATCTCCAGGAATGGGACCACGTCTACGGAACTCTGCTGAGAGAGCGCCTGGTGGGCTCGCTCGCCGAAGTCCAGGAGGCGGAAGACCTCGAGGCGAAGCTGTCGAAGCTTCGGGAGGCGCTGCGCCGTCCCCCTGAATGAGATCCCATTCGGCCTCAGCAGCGCGTGTCCATCGAACGGCTCTCGAGGAGATGACGCGCCAGCACACCGCGCCGTCCGTCATTCACGGTGCGCCCATTCAAGTAGCGCTGGCCAGAAACGGCGAGAGCGGCGAGGATCATGACGTGTCCGCCGATCGCACAAGCCCAGATCAACATGGCTCTCTCCGCTCGTGGTCTCTCGTTCTCGAATCGGGTGCGGCTTTTTTGGCGACCCGTCTCACCTTCAGAAGGCCCGAGTCCGGCGCGAGCGAACGGCTCGGTCACGTTCTCGGCCCGATTGCCCATTCGAAAATGCCAAAGGATCCCCGTACCGATTTCGCCACTGTGTAACCTTTCCCGAGGTTTGCTTCTCTTTTGAGCGACCCAAGCCCCTCACTTCGGGAGCCATTGAGATGAGTGAATCGACGCCCTGCCCTCAGTGTGGTCGACCGATGTCCGAGGACTACGTCCTCGAGGGCCTCTGTCCGGCTTGCTTGCTCCGGCTGGGTGCCGAGGCCACCGACGGACGAGGCCCGATCCTGTCCCTCGAGGCTCTCGGACGTCGCTTCCCCGAGCTGGAGGTCTTCGAAGAGGTCGGGCGCGGCGGCATGGGCGTCGTCTATCGAGTGAGGCAACGGCGCCTCGATCGAGAAGCCGGCCTCAAGATCCTCTTTCCCCGCTTGGCGAGCGATCCCGACTTCGCCTCCCGCTTCACGCGCGAGGCTCGCGCGCTGGCCCGATTGAGCCATCCCAACATCGTCGCCGTCTACGATTTCGGAGAGGCCGACGGACTCTACTATCTCCTGATGGAGTACGTCGATGGCCAGGGTTTGCGATCCGCCATTCGCGACCGAAGCCTGTCTTCCAAAGCCGCCCTCGCCCTCGTCCCCCCGATCTGCGACGGCCTGGCGTATGCACACTCTCGCGGCGTGGTGCATCGCGACATCAAGCCCGAGAACGTGCTCCTGACCTCGGACGGTCACGTGAAGATCGCCGACTTCGGGCTCGCCAAGATCCTCGAGCCACACCCGAGCGAGGAGGAGAGACGACTGACGCGCGGCAGCCAGGTGATGGGCACCTTGCATTACATGGCGCCCGAGCAGATCCAGCAGCCTCTGACGGTCGATCACCGCGCGGACATCTACTCGCTCGGCGTCTTGATCTACGAGCTCCTCACGCACGAGCTGCCGATCGGACGCTTCGATCCTCCGTCTCGCCACGGCTCTGACGTGCGTCTCGATGAGGTCGTCCTGCGCGCCTTGGCCAAGGAGCCGAGCCAAAGATTCCAGCGCGTCGAAGAGCTTCGCAGCCGACTCGAAGAGATCACGAGTGCGCCCGACGAGCCGCCGAAACCGGAGGTGACCGACCACCCGCAGCCCATGGGGCTCGTCGATCGAAGCTCCCTGCCGTGCAAGATCGACGAGTGGTTCTACGAGGGATTCGCCGAGGCGGGCGGCGTCCTGCACGTCGAGAAAGAGGGCCTCTGTCTCGAGTATCGTGTCACCGACGGCATCCTGGGTATCTTGAAGTCCGAGGTGAAGGAGCTTCGCATCCCCTACACCGAGCTGACCGAGGTGTTCCCGGCGCGCGGCCTCCTCGGCGGACCCAAGCTGGTCATCCAGCTTCGGAGCCTCAAAGCTCTCGGACTCCTGCCGAATCGAGACGGACGAGTCCGCCTCGGCTTCGCGCGTCGCTATCGCGATGACGTCTCACGGCTCGCCGAGGAGATCACCTCGCTGCGGCGCGCCTCGTCATCGAAGGTCGAAGGGTAGTACCACCGCGCCAAGCGATTCGGCGAGACACCCGCCCAGAACGCTGCGGTCAGCCCCCAGTTGAGCAGCGTCGTCCGAACCGGCCCCCTGTGCTTCCAACGTCTCGCCGAGAGATGGATCCGGCCGCGCTCGGCAACGACGGGCCTGGCGAGGCGGCGTAGCGCACGACTGATGAGCACGTCCTCGAAGAGAGGGACGGGCGGATACCCTCCCACTTCCCGATAGACCTCGCGGCTCACGAAGAGCCCCGAGTCGCCGTAGATCACGCCTAGCCTGGCGCGCAGTGCAGCCGCCCGCTCGATGCAGCGATAGATCGGTGCTCGCGCCTCGATGCGCTGTCGGAAGCACCCGGCGCGCGCCCCGCGCTCGAGTGCCGAAAGCGCCGACTCGAGAGCCTCGACGTCGATCCACGCGTCGGCATGCAGGAACACGAGCACCGCCCCGCGGGCCGCCTGCCCGCCGGCCCGGAGCTGCTGCCCGCGACCCGGCTCGGAATGGATGACCGTCGCCAGCCTCTCCGCGACCGCGACCGAGCCGTCGCAGCTCCCACCGTCGACGACGAGGATCTCCGCGTCCCCGGGCAACGCCCTCAGTCGGGGGAGGTTGAGGGCGAGGTTCTCGGCTTCGTCCAGTGCCGGTACGACGAAGGAGATCTCGGTCACCCGGCCTCCTCAGGCTCCGTTCTCGGCGGTCCACTTCTCGGCGGGCCGCCCGATGTCGTTTCGATAGTAAGCGCCCTCGAAGCTGATCTGGGAGACGGCCTCATAGGCACGGCGACTGGCGTCTGCGAGATCGTCACCGAGCGCGGTGACGCCGAGCACGCGTCCGCCCGATGTCACGACGCGGCGGTTGCGCAACTCCGTACCGGCGTGGAAGACCTGCAGGTCATCGGTGCCCGGCACGTCACCGAGACCATGGACGACGAGGTGCTTCGAGTACGGTCCCGGGTACCCCTTCGACGCCATCACCACACAGACGGCCGGGCGCGGATCCCACTCGATGACCTGGTCCTCGAGGTTGCCGTCGATCACCGCTTCGAAGATCGGCACGATGTCGCTCTTCAAGCGCATCAGCAGAGGCTGGGTCTCCGGATCGCCGAAGCGCACGTTGAACTCGAGCACTTTGGGACCGTTGCCCGTGATCATGAGGCCCGCATAGAGCAGACCGTGGTACATGCGCTCCTCACGATACAGGGCGTGAACGATCGGCACCAGGACCTGGGACTCGACCTGGTACATGACCTTGGAGCTGATGGCGTCGCTCGGAGAGTACGCCCCCATGCCGCCGGTGTTGGGACCACGGCCACCGTCGAATGCGGCCTTGTGATCCTGAGCCGACTCGAGCGGGACGATCGTCTTGCCATCGGTGAAGGCGAGCAGGCTGGCCTCTCGTCCTTTGAGCATCTCCTCGACGAGAATGGTCCGACCGGCCTCACCGAACTTCTTGTCCTCCATCATGTTCTTCAGCTCGGCGATCGCCTCTTCCCGAGACTCGCAGATGGAGACGCCTTTGCCGGCGGCGAGGCCGCTGGCCTTGAGGACGACGGGGAAGATGTCGAGGCTCTCGATGTAGCGGCGAGCGTCGCGGTAGATATCGAAGGTGCGGGAAGCGGCCGTCGGAATCTTGTACTTGCGCAGGATCGACTTGCACCAGGCCTTGCTGCCCTCGAGCTCGGCGCCGGCCTTGGTCGGTCCGAAGCAGCGGAGGCCCAGGCGCTGGAAGTGATCGACGATCCCGAGGCACAAAGGGTCCTCCGGGCCGACCACCGTCAGATCGATGCGGTTCTCGCGGGCAAAGGTCGCGAGACCCTCCAAGTCATTCGCCGCCAGATCGACACACTCGGCGATCTGGCCGATGCCGGGATTCCCGGGGGCACAGAAGACGCGATCGACTTTCGGTGAACGCGCGATCTTCCAGACCAACGCATGCTCACGCCCACCTCCGCCGACCACGAGAACCTTCATCCGGGAAGCCTCCTCTCATTCTGTGCCAACGACGACCTTGAAAGAGCAGTGACCGGCTAGGCCGCGTTCCTTCTCTCGGGACGCAGCCACCGCGTCAACGCGCTCCGCATTATCGAGTGCGACCTCAGGGCGTCAAGAGACCCGTCCCATCGGTCGTTGGATTCGACGACCCGATCGTTCGCCGGATTCCTGGGTGAACGGAGGTGAGAAGGGAGCGCTCCGAGTGGGCTCGATCGCTCGAAGGAGCCTCGGCTCGGGATTTGGGCGGAGAGACCGAAGGTCGACACCGGAGCCGATCCTTCGTATCACCGAGGCTGTCGGTGACGACTCGGACGAACCCTGCCAGGAGGTGCCCCATGCGACTTCGACTCTTCGTGCTGCTCGCGACCTGCGTCGGCGTACTCGGGCCGGAGGTCCACGCCCAGAGACAAAAGCGAGTCCCGTCAGGGCGATCCCTGGACAAGATTGCAGAGGAATACCTCGAAGCCGACGAGAAGGAGCGAGCGCGGTTTCGGCGAGAGATGGATCGGGAGTATCGTCCCATCGAGCGCGACCGTGACCTCGAGAAGACCCGGGAGCGCTTGATCGAGCTCGTGCGACGTCACCCCGGCAAGCAGATCGAGACGTCGGGCACCCATGACTTCTATCCCGAGAAGAAGAGCGGCAAGTACATCGTCCGGGGAGCCAATAGCGACACACTGTTCATCGGTCTGCATGGCGGCGGCGTCGGCTCGGGCGATGCCGAAGGCATGGCCTCGGCCATGGGAGGCGGAGGCTTCGTGTGGATCTTTCCCGAGGTGCTCGAGAAGACCGAGCGGGGCTGGGTCGACAGTGGCACCGATCGGTTCGTGCTCGAGCTGGTCGAAGCTGCCAAGCGGACCTTCCCTCGGATCGATCCGAACAAGATCTACGTCGCGGGCCACAGCATGGGCGGACACGGCACCTGGTCCTTCGCCGCGCACTTCCCCGACATCTTCGCCGGCGGCGCGGCCTATGCCGGTGGCCCCTCGCCCTACTATCGCGCCCGCGGGGACTCGACGATCGTGGCGATCGAAGAAGGGCTGCTGCCGAACCTCTATCGACAGCGCTTCCTCTGCTTCCAGAGCTCGGATGATCCCCGCGTGCCACCGGAGCCGAACGACTTCGCGATGGAAAAGCTGAAGTCTTGGAAGCAGCGTTTTCCTGACGGCTTCGATCATCGCTACGTGCGCGTCGACGACCGAGGCCACAGCGCGCCCGCCGAAGGGTACCTCCCCACCTTGGAGTGGATCGCCGAGAAGCCACGGGACCCGCGTCCGAAGCACTTCCTCTGGCAGCCGGTCCTCGACTGGCAGCAAGACTTCTACTGGCTCCACTGGGAGCGCCCTCTCCCCAAGGTCATCCTCGAGGTGAAGGCCGAGGACAACATCATCACGCTCGACTTGATCGAGGGCGAAGGTGAGCTCGGACGCTTCACGCTCTTCCTCGGCGATCCGATCGTCGATCTCGATGAGGAGGTCGTCGTCGTCGCGCAGGGCAAAGAGCTCTTCCGCGGGAAGGTCGAAAAGACGCTCTCCAACTTGCTCTGGACGCTGCCGCGAAACGACCCCGGGCGGCTGTTCGCAGCCAGCCTCGAGCTGAACACGCATCGCTGAGGCCAAGGGCTCTCCGGCCTCCGCGAGCGTCCGTCCCTCCCCCTCGACCTCGCCCGTCATTCGTGGCACGCAGTAGCCCTCGATCGCGGTGTGCCTCGAGCCGAACACTCCCTTGATCAGACCATCATATTTCGGCGTTGATCTGTCGGCGCGTCGTCTCTAGCGTGTGCGCGTCGATTGACGGACCTCAACGTCGGCTGATTGCCGCACTTCCGCAGATCTGCCCTCGGTCGGGGGACCGGGCGAGCTCCCGAGTCCTTCGGTGAACCACCTCTTCAAGGAGAGCCTTCACGATGAAGTCTGAGCAACCGATCGTGGTCATCGCGGCGCTGATGCTGCTCCTGGCGAGCGCCGAGGCCCGTCCGAGCGATCCCGAAGACGGCGTGTCGACCACCGAGGCGAGGCTGCGCGAGCTCGAGGCAAAGCTGAGCCGGATCGAGCAGGATGAGGACGCGCCGTCGTGGTTCGTCGGCTACGACAAGGGCTTCGTCTTCCGATCGACCGACATGGAGAAGAACCCCTTCGCCCTGAAGATCAATGGTCGGATGCAGTTCCGGTACACGAACTTCCAGAACGACGAAGACGACTACGTGAATCGCGGGACGTTCTTCGGCGGCCCTCCCTTCGCAGCCACCGACATCGATGAGCGCAGCGACTTCGAGATCGAGCGTGGACGATTGGAGTTCGCGGGCACCTTCTGGGACCCGCGCATGCACTTCTACATCAACATCGATGCCGACACCGATGACAACCATCGGGCGATCTTCCACGACTTCTGGATGAACTACGAGTTCAATGAGGCCTTCGACCTGCATTTCGGCAAGGCCTTCGTCCCGGGCTCCCGCGAGTGGCTGGACGGCTCGACGCGCACGCACCTCGCCGATCGATCGATGGCGACGACCTTCTTCCGGCCCGATCGCTCAGTCGGCGTCTGGGCGATCGGTCAGCCTTCCGAGGGATTCCACTACCGGGCGATGATCGGGAACGGGTTCAACACGACCGATCTCAGCCCGGGCCAAATGAACGACGAGCCGATCGTGTCGGGCTCCGTCTGGTTCGAGCCGTGTGGCGACTTCGGCAAGGGCTACGCCGACATCCAGGCCGAGAACGAGACGCGAACGCGCTTCGGCGCCAGCCTCACCTGGGGCCGGGAAGACGGAACGGCTTCGAACGGTGTCGCCCTCGCCGAGTCGAACTTCCTTCGCCTCGATGACGGCACGCGCCTGACCAGCCTCGGAGTCACTCGGTACGACCTGACGCTCTTGGCAGTCGATGCCGCTTTGAAGTCGGGTGGCTTCGGTCTGCACGGCGAGCTCTACTATCGCTGGCTGAATCGCATCAAGCCGACCGGCCCGTTCCCCGCGTTTCCCGAGCGCACCAATCGCTCTTGGGGCTTCTACACGACGGCGGGATACATGGTCGTGCCCGAGGAGATCGAGGTCGTGGTCTCCACCTCGACCGTCCAGGGTCGCTTCAAGGACTCGTGGGAATACGCCTTCGGTGGCAACTACTTCGTCGACGGCACCCACAAGAACAAGCTGACCCTCGACTTCACCTTGCTCGACGGATCGCCGGCCCAGAACTCGGGTCCCGGCTTCGTCGCCGGCTACGACGGCTGGCTGATTCGCCTCCAGTATCAGATCGCTTTCTGATCGACTGCCCAGGAGAGCAGGTCGCTCGTCGCCCCGCTCCTCCCGAGCTGCTCGTGGACACGCCTCCACTGGGTGCCCAAGCCGGGAGAGCCGGTCGCATCGAGCCACGGTATTTCGGAGGTGAGGTCTGGGTCCTCTCCGAGACCTTCGGCTGGAGCACCCCGAGACCGGCTGAAGCCGGCGCTCCGAATGCGGCGCTCCGAATGCGGCGCTCCGAAGCCGGCATTCTTCGGCTTGAAAGGGCGGCCATCCGCGGTCGGCCGGCTCGCCAACCGATCTGGGAATCCACGCCGATCCCGCCCTCGAAACCGAGCCTGCTCGGATCCGGGTCGTCCGAAATCCGATTGACATCGCATGAATTATTTGTCACGGGTAGAGGCTCGCCAAGGACACCCCGAAAGCAGCGACTCCTCCCGGAGGCTTCGCTTCGGATCGGGGTGCATCAAACACGCCGCTTAACGACTAGCGACGAAGGAAAGTCACTGTGAAAGTTCTCGAGAATCTCAAGACGGACCTACCGGCCAGCATCGTGGTCTTCTTCGTAGCGGTGCCGTTGTGCCTGGGTATCGCCCTGGCCAGCGGGGCTCCTTTGTTCTCGGGGCTGGTGGCCGGGATCATCGGGGGCATCGTCGTCGGGGCGATCAGCGGATCGCCGCTCGGAGTCTCGGGTCCCGCAGCCGGTCTCACCATCATCGTGTTCCAGGCCATCGACGATCTGGACACGTTCGAGGCATTCCTGGTAGCGGTCGTGCTCGCTGGCGTCTTCCAGGTCGCACTTGGCGTGGCCCGAGCCGGAGTGCTGGGATACTTCTTCCCGAACTCGGTGATCAAGGGAATGCTCTCGGCGATCGGGATCATCATCATCCTCAAGCAGATCCCTCACGCCTTCGGCTACGACAAGGACCCCGAGGGAGAGCTGCAGTTCGTTCAGCCAGACGGAGAGTCCACGACGCTCTCGTCCCTCAGCGAGATGTGGGAGAGCGTCGATCCCAGAGCGACCCTGGTCGCGTTCGTGTGCTTGGGGATCCTGATCCTGTGGGAGACCGTGCTCTCGAAGCGCGGCAAGGTCTTCAAGCTCATTCAAGGCCCGCTCGTCGTCGTCGCTTTCGGCATCCTCTACCAGCTCATTACTCGCAGCGCAGCGCCGGACTGGGCCCTCGCACAATCGCACTTGGTGAGCGTGCCGGTGGCCGAGAGCCTGAGCGGCTTCTTCGAACAGTTCCGAACGCCGGATTGGTCGGCCCTGGCCAAAGGGGGCGTCTGGATCACGGGTGTGACGATTGCGATCGTCGCCAGCCTCGAGACCCTGCTCTGCGTCGAGGCGACGGACAAGCTCGACCCTTGGAAGCGCGTCACGCCGACCAACCGAGAGCTCTTCGCTCAAGGGACGGGCAACATGCTCTCCGGCCTGGTCGGTGGCCTTCCGGTGACCCAGGTGATCGTGCGCAGCTCGGCCAACATCCAATCAGGAGCGAAGACGAAGCTTTCTGCCATCCTGCATGGCATGTTCCTGCTCCTGTTCGTCGCCGCCCTGCCCGCCGTGCTGAATCTCATCCCGCTCGCCGCCCTCGCCGCGATCCTCTTCGTCGTCGGGTACAAGCTGGCCAAGCCGTCGATCTTCAAGGCGATGTTCTCTCAGGGTCGTAGCCAGTTCATCCCGTTCCTCGCCACGATCCTCGGCATCGTCTTCACCGACCTGCTGGTCGGCATTCTGATCGGACTGGGCGTCGCCGTCGCCTTCTTGCTGTATCGCAGCTACCAGAACTCGCACTTCCTTCACATCGAAGAGACGGTCGAGGAGGACAATCGCCCCCATATCGAGCTGACGATGGCCGAAGAAGTCAGCTTCTTGAACAAGGGCGCGATCCTCAAAGAGCTGACCGCGATCCCTCATGGCGCTCATGTGACCATCGACATGCGAGGGTCCTACAGTATCGATCGCGATGTGAGGGAGATCCTCGACGACTTCAAGCAGAGCGCCGAGAACCGGTCCATCCAAATCGACTGGATCGGCGCAGACCTCTTGAGCCACAACGCCAAGTCGCGGCGAGAGGTCCGGCACCAGAGGATTCCGGGCAAGATCACGAACGGTGACGAGCCACTGGCGACTCAGAACAAGCACACGCAGGCCTCGCTCACGCCGAAGTTGGCTCTCCAGATGCTCAAGGTCGGAAACGAGCGGTTCCAGAAGAACCTCAAGGCCGACCGCAACTTGCTCAAGCAGGTCAACGAGACGCGCTCGGGTCAGTGGCCCTTCGCCGTCGTTCTGAGCTGCATCGACTCCCGGACGTCCGCCGAGCTCATCTTCGATCAAGGACTCGGCGACATCTTCAGCGTCCGCATCGCCGGCAACTTCATCAACGAGGACATCCTCGGCAGCATGGAGTTCGCCTGCAAGGTTGCTGGCTCGAAGCTGGTCGTCGTCCTCGGCCACTCTCATTGCGGAGCGGTCAAGGGAGCCGTCGACAACGTTCAGATGGGCAACCTCACGACCATGCTCAGCAAGGTGCGCCAGGCCGTCGAACTGGTCGAGAGCCCGCGGAGCCCCAGCGAGCGGACTTCGGCCAACGCCCGATTCGTCCAGGACGTCGCCACGCAGAACGTCTACCTGTCGATCGACGCCATCCGGTCCAAGAGCGACATCCTGCGAGAGATGCACGATGCCGGCGAGATCGATGTGGTCGGAGCGATGTACGACGTGGAGAGCGGCGCGGTGAAGTTCCTCGAGGTCGAAGCCCCGGTTCGCTGATCGGAAAGAGACGAGTCGAAACGAGACCGCGGCGCTTCGAGATCCTCTCGAAGCGCCGCGGTCCGTTCATTGGGGGATGACGAGCTCCAAAGCGTGGGATGCCCAGGCCGAGCGAGCTCGCGATCGAAAGCCGCGGCGCCGCCCGATATGGGCAGGCCGCCCGCGCTAATCTCAGCCTTCGACCCGTGTCATTGGCACCTCGACCATCGCGTCGACTTGCCGGTAGAGCTGCCAGCTCTTGTCAACGCGATTGAACGTCAGTGAGTACCGGCGCCCATTCTGCTCGAGCATCAGGCGGAGCTCCTCCTGACCCGAGCCTTGGTAGTGGCGGACCGCGGTGGTTTCGGCCGTGGCGAGCCCGGCGTCCTCGAGAGCTTGGGTGACGAGCGGTGCGACATCCTCGGGAATCGCGGTCGCCTCGATCAGCTCGTGACGCGCCACGCGGGCCCCGTTGATCGAGAAGAGCACCGAGAGCTCGCCGCCTTGCGCGGTGATCCCGAAGCCCTCCGCCGACTCCGAGTCGCGATCGCTCGCCCACCAAAAATAAGTGTCGGGCTCCTGGCCCGACAGCTCCTGCATCGCTGCCGCCTTCACCTCACCGGGGACTCGGCTGACATCGATGTCGACCTCCATGCGCTCGATCTCGCCGAGGCGAGAGACCCGAACACGGCTAGTGCCGTCGCCCGGCATGTCTCGCGCATACTCGAGGAGGTTGCCACCGACACAGGAGGGCAGGACCAGCGCCGCCCCGAGCAAGATCCACTGTATGCACTTCACGATTCGTCGCTCCCTGATCTTTTCGGTTCGAAGGCGGCACTCGTCCTCGGCATCGTGAGCCTGTCTCGCTCACATGTCGAAGACTCGCTCAGGCAGAGCGATGGGCAATCGCACCGTCGCCCGGACGCCGTTGTCGATCTCGTCGAGGTAGAGCTCGCCTTGGTACTTCTCGACCAGATCCCGGCAGATCGTCAGTCCCAACCCGAGATGCTCTTCGCCTTCGAACCCCGAGTACATCGGCTCGAACAGACGGGCCGGGTTTCCGGCCAGCCCGGGCCCGTTGTCCTCGACGCGGATCTCGACTCCGTCTCCCGTCGCGCGGGAGCTCAGCCAGATCATCCGGTCCGACTCGCGTCGCAGCACGTTCGACAGGGCGTTCGAGAAGAGCTGATAGGCGAGGAAGAACAAGTCTCTCGGGACGAACTCCTGAACCGGCAGATCCGGTGCGTGCTCCGATCTCAGCTCGATCTGGTGCCGACGCGCATGGGCGAGGATCAATCGCTCCAAGCTGCCCAGCACCTCGTCGATCCGCATGGCTTGGGATCGGTTCCCGAAGCGGCCGGCGAAGTAGGCCACGCCCTGCGTCAGACCTTGGCAGCGCTCGACCTCGGTCTCGATGCGCTCCAAGTGTCGCCGAGAGTCTTCGCCGATGTCACCCAGGGTCAATAGTTGCGCGTAACCCGAGATGACCTGGAAATGGTTGTTCAGGTCATGCAGGAACGACCGGAGCAAGTCCGGTGGACAGGCATGCTCTCGCAAGCTCACAGCGCTCTTGAGTGGCAGCTCCGCCCTCTCGACGTTGTCCATCGTCACACTCCCTCCCCAGAGATTGGACGACGCGCTCGCCGGCGACCGCCAACCGCGGCGATCTCCCATCCACGACCACCGACACGGGTCCCGACCGCTCGGAATCCGCTCGGCTCTCGTGAAACGAGCCCAGGCTTCTATACCAAACCGGACCGACCATTGCACCAACGCCTGGCCGGTCAAGCCACCTACCGCCTCCAGGTGACGTCTTCGTAGGTGACCTCCTGAATGCGCTCCCCGTCACGGTAGGTGAAGACCTTCGGCGGGCCAGGCACGCCGTCTTGAAGTGCTTCCTGCGGGAACTCGATGTCGAATCGGCCGCCGCCCCAGCTCTGGGTGCGGACCGAGTACTCCACGCGCAGCACGCGCCCGTCGGTGGGATCGAGCCAGAGGAAAGCGGACCGCTCGACATCCTCCTCCAACTGCAGCCGCCAGGCGTTGCGGCCGAGCACCAGGTCCAAGAGCTCCGGCTCATCGAGACGCGCGCGGCGCTCGAAGAAATAACGAAGCGCGGTCACGGGATGGGAGAGCTGGGCTTTGCGAAGGCGCTCCTCCGCATCCTGCTTCGACACGGGCTGGGAGAGCGTCTCGTTGACGGTCTGGCGACCGCCGGCCTCCGTCAGCTCGGCCTCGATCACGGTCGGCACATCGGGATACTCGATCCGCTCCTTCAAGTGGCCGTCGAAGGAGAGCTCGAGGGAGAATCTCACCGTGTGTGGACCCGGTCTCCCGAGGAAGTCGGGCAAGTATCGGCCAGCTCCCGAGCGCGTCGTGCCTTCGAGGGATCGTAGCCACTCGCGGCCTCCGTAGTGGTCCACCGCCAAATCGAGGACTTGATCGACCAAGGGCAAAGAGTCACGCGGCACGACATCGGACTCTCTCGGCTCCAGGGACTCACAGCCGATCGACAGGGAGAGCAACACGACCCATGGAGCCCACTTCACGAGATCACCTCCTCGAGCGCCGCGAGCAAGCGGTCGATGTCACCGGGCGTGTTGTAGAACGAGAGGCTGGCACGAATGGCGCCGTCCCGTTGCCGGACTGCCGGGTGCACCTCGGGCAGATCGGGGACACAGAACCAGTGGTCGAAGGCGTCCTTCACACCCGCTCGCACCACGATCCCACGCTCGGCCAGGGCCGCTCCGAGCTCTCCTGCGGACCGGTCGCGGTGGAGGAAGCTGACGATCCCCGCGTTGAAGCGTCGGCTCTCGCCGAGGACCTCGATCCCTCCCACCTTGGCCAACCCGTCGAGCAGGCGCTCGGTCAGCTTCGCGATCGCGCGCTCGACCGCCACCATGCCCGTGTCCGTCCCCGAGCGCAGGCGACCGAGATACTCGAAGGCGCTGGCCAAGGACACGACCGATTCGATGTGCGGCGTGCCGGCTCGCAGATGCTCCCGCGTGGCCAGTAGACCACGCCCGGGATCCGGGCTCCCCGCGATCGCCGCTCGCCCTCGAGCGCTCGTGATCACGACGCCACCGGGCAAGGCGCCACACTTCTGGCTGGCGACCAGGTAGAAGTCGGCGACTCCGGCATCGACGGGCAGGCGGGGAACCGACTGGGCCCCGTCGACGATCAAGAGCACGTCGCGCCCGCATCGCTCGCCGTGATCCTTCAGCAAAGCGGCGATGTCTTCGAGGGGCTCGACGGCACCGGTCACGCTCGCGACATGATTGACCACGACGGCGCGCACCTCGGGTCCCAGCCGCTCGGCGAGGGCCGAGACATCGGTTCGGCCGCTGGCGTCGAGCTGCAACGGCAGGCGCCGGACCCAGCCACGGCGCTGCCATCGGTCGAGCGGTGTGAGGGCCGCCTTGTGCGCGAAAGGGCTCGTCAAGTACACGTTGCGCTCTGGCGAGTGGATGAGCTCGTAGACCCGCTCGAACGCCATGTGGCAGCCCATGACGGGCTGCACATCCTCTTCATCGACTGACAAGAACCGAGCGATGCGTCGCTCGGCTTCGGCGAGCGCGCTCGCCGAAGCGGTGGGATCGAAGAAGCCTCGAGAGACCGACTCGAGCACCGTGCGAGGACGCAGGGGCATCGCCGAGCTGTTCAGGTACACCAGCCCGGGCTGCTGCTCGAAGAAGGGAAAGTCGGATCGCACCGTGCTGCCGAGGCAGGAGGCGGCCGTGGACTCGCTGCTCATGAAACACTTCCTCCCTGGGCTTCGCCTCAGGATCCCGAAGCGATCTCGGCGATGCGGTCGTAGGCGTCCTCGGAATCCTGCAAGGCCGAGCGCAGCTCATCCAACCGCCTTTCGAGCTCGTCGACGTGCTCGAGATGGGCCTGCCGTTCACGGTCGGTCGACGCGCGAGACTCGACATCGATGACGTTCGTGGCGGCTTCGCGTGTGGCCTTCACGAGATCGTCCATCACCGAGTCGTCGGCATCGATCACGCCCTCGCGCCGCTTCTGGCGAACAGCGAGGTCGATCGCGTCCATCAAGTTGTCCTGGAAGCGTGCGAGCTCTTCGGCCTCGAGGCGCAGGCTGCTCTCGTCGACGACCCGGGCCCGCTCCTTCTCCAGAAGCTGGGTCTGACGCTCGAGCTCCTTGCGCAGGGTGCTCACCTTGCGGCGCAGCCGATCCCGCTCTCGCCCGATCCGGTCGCGGTCCGCCAGGACCTCGCGGTGCTCTTGCAGCAGCAGGGTGACCTCGTTCCGGGCTTCGGTCTGGATCTCCTGGCGCTCGGCCTCGGTGACGTCGAGCCCCCGGTCCTCGATGATCCGCTCGACGGTCTCCTCGAGCAGGGGACCGAGATCCGCGAGCCGCAGGACGCGCACGTTGTGCTGTCCCTTCTTCTTCAGACGCTTGACCGAGGTCAGCAACGTCCGCTCTCTCAGAACGTCTACGAGTTGTCGACGGAAGTCTTTGAGGCTCATCGGGTCCTGTCGATTCTGGTCGTACGGCCCAGAACATCGATCCCCCCGAAGGAAGGATCACTCCAGGGTGAGGATATCACAGCGATCCACCTCCGACCAATCCCTACAAAACGGCCGGGCTCCTCAACGAGACGGAACCGAGTCGAGCGTCATCTGCGGCGAGAGCCAAAGGCGCCGGTTGTTGCGACCGCTCTCGCGCTGCTCGACGGTGACCTCGGGACCTTGGCGCTCGATGATGCGCAAGCGCCTCTCCAAAGCCGCCCGCACATCGACGGTCACCTCCCGCGTGGTGCCGTCCGCCCCGCGCAACGTCAACTCGAGATTCTCGCCCGGCTCGAGGTGCGCCAAGATCGAGGGCGTGCTCGGCGCCGCTTCGCCGTCGATCGAGAGGATCTCGTCACCGACCCGGATGCCGACTCGCTGCGCCGGTCCTTCCTCGGCGACCTTGGTGATGAAGAAGCGCCCGGCGAACGGCTCCTTCACCTCGAAGCCCGTATCGATGCCCGACTCCCGCACCTCCGACTCGAGCCGCAACCCGACCCAGGCGAGGTAGTCGTCCCAGACGGGCTCATCGGTCTGATAGATGTACTTGCCGAACTCGCGCAGGATCGGTTGCCCGAGGCTTCTGGAGACCGCATCGAGGATGTCCGCCATCGTGAGCCGACGCCGGATGTTGCCGAAGAGGTCCTCGAGCTCGCGGACGACGGTGTCGAGGCTCTTGTTGTTGAGGGTGTTCTCTCGCAGATACAGATCGATGGCCATCGCCAGGAGCCGGCCGACGCGCCGCGGATGCGCGGCGCTCTGCAAGCGGCTCCATTCCGGATAGCGGTAGAACCAGATCAGATAGCTCGAAGCGGCCGGGCTGAGCAGTTCGCGGGTGAGGCTGACGCGGCGCTGCGCGATGTCGCTCGCGAGGGTTTGCAAGAGCTCCTGCTCGGAGAGCAGTCCCGATCGGCAGAGCACGAGATCGCCGTAGTAGGCGCTCCAGCCGTAGATCACCCAGTACACCATGCTGTAGAACTCGCGGCCCAAGATGGCAGGCGTCGCCTCGCCCTTGGGCACCCGGCCGCCGAACCAGACATGGCCGAACTCCCGCGACGCGACCCGCACCAAGGGCAGGTCGTCTTCCATCATTCCTTCAGGCGTGCCGGTCAAGACGGCGGCGCCGGGGAAGCCGAACCCGTCGACCTCCGAGCCGGCATCGAGCAGCACGAGGAACAGGTACTCCGACTCGAAGGCCCGCGGCACGTCGCGCATGAGCTGGAGGTGTCCCAGGACGAGCGTCTGCAGTCGATCGCGCAACCGGTTCAAGCTCGCCTCGAAGTTCTCCTCCCGGCAATCGACCACCAGCTTGAGCGGCAGGGTCCGTTGCACGCCAGCGACTTCGCGCGAGGCGCTGAACTCGACGTATCGGAACTGACCGAGGGCGACGGGGTTCTCGATCAGCGTCTCGTAGTGCTCGGCGCGATAGTCGCCGTTCTCGCCGCGCTCGAGGCCGGTGACGACCTCCCACCCGTCGGGCGCCTCGATCGAGACTCGGGCCGGCTGCTGCAGCGCCTCGTCGATGAAGAGGAAGGTCGCGCCCCCGACGAAGTAGGCGAAGTCATCAGTGAGCTGGTTGCCCGTCGGAGCGCTCCCGTCGGCCCGCACACGGTAGCGGACGTTCAGATCGGAGTTGCCCTGCAGCGTGATGCGCCAAAGATCCTTGGCCTCGTACTGCACCTTCAGGCTTCGGCCGATCTTGTCATGGGCCGTCACGTTGATCACGTATCGGGCGAGGTCGCGGATCTCGGGGATCAGCGTCCAGGCGGGTAGCCCGACGACGACCGAGTCGCGCCCGGGTGCCTGGAAGTCGATCTCGACCTCGAGCTCGCGGATGGTCGGATCGGGCACGCGCACCCGGTAGTGGATGTCCGTGATGGGCGGTAGACGCGACTCACGATCCTCGCCCGAGGACAGGATGCCGCAGGCGGGTGCGAGGAGGACTACCAGGAGTGCCAGTCGCTTCATTTCCTCATTTGCACCGTCGAGACCGCCGCTGTCGGCTCCTGTTCCATCAGACCCGAGCGGACAAGCTAACCCCGCGCTCGGGCCGCTGTCAAAATCGATGCGGTCCGTTCCGCCTTCCCGCTCGCTTCGCTTAGGATGCCCGGCCCCCGATTCCTCGTATCATTCAGGAGCTGATTCGATGTGGCGAGCCCTACATTCCCTCGTTTGCTCGGCCGGGCTACTGCTGCTCGCCTGCGAGGCCGAGGAGCCGCCTGACGGCGGCGCGGGCGGTGCAGCGACCCGCGAGGTCGCGACGTTCACGCCGGGCTATCCCGAGCGATCGGCGCTCGCCGAGCCTCCGAGCGATATCGTGACGTTCGTCGATGTCGCGCCTTATGTCGGGCTCTACACACTCGAGGCTGGCTGGGGAATGTCCTGGATCGATCCCGATGGCGATGGCGATCTCGATCTGTGGGTCGCCAACCACATGCATTACGTCAGCGATCTGTTCGAGCAGGACGAGGGAGGCTTTTTCCGGCGCAGCTCCTCGGATCTGGGCACGCTGGCCGGGCTCGACGATCACCTCGGCATCTGGGCGGACTACGACGGCGACGGGGACGTCGATCTCTACTCGACGAGCGGCTACTACCGGCCCGATCACCTGTTCCGAAACGAAGGTGGCGGGAGGTTCACCGACGTGACCGAGGCAGCCGGTGTGAGCCAGGGCCACGAGGGCCGCGGCCGCTCGGCGCTCTTCGGCGACTTCAACGCCGACGGCTTCCATGACATCGCCGTCTTCAATCTCTACACCAAAGACCTGCTCTACCTCACGCGCGGCGACGGGACCTTCGAGGAGATCGGCAGCGATGCGGGCATCGCCAATGCCTTTGGCAAGGCCGGCGGCATTCAAGGCGACTGGGACGGCGACGGCGACCTCGACATCTATCTCCCCCTGTTCCGGATCAAGCGCCGCAACCTGATGCTCTGGAATCGCGGAGACGGTCGCTTCGTGATCGCTCGGGAAGGCTCGGGCGCCGACATCCTCGGCACGTCCCGCAGCGCGGCGACCGGCGACTACGATGGAGACGGTGACCTCGATCTCTACGTCACGCGCGCCAACGAGACCGGCGACGTGTTGCTCCGCAATCGGGGTGACGGCACCTTTGAAGACGTCACCGAGCTCGCCGGCATCCGGGTGGCCGCGGACGGTGTGCGCAACGTCGCCTTCGTCGACCTCGACAACGACGGTCACTTGGACATCTACGCCAGCTCGGGCGGCTGGCACGACGATCCCAACGAGCCGAACGTGCTGCTCAAGAACCTCGGTGACGGCACCTTCGAGGACATCACCGATGCGGCCGGAGCGGCGGCTCTGGCGCCGGGCAACACCGGTACCGCGGCATTCGGCGACTTCGACGGCGACGGCTTCCTCGACATCGCCCTGACCAACGGCGGCGGGGCTCGCATCACCTCCGCGCCGCATCAGCTCCTGAAGAACCGCGGCGTCGCGGACCAGGCGGCGGCCCACTGGATCCAGCTTCATTTGAGGAAACCTGCTGGCAGCCAGGACGGTCTCGGTGCCCGCGTCGATCTGGTGGTTGGTGACGTGCGCATCCGGCGAGACGATCTGCCGATCCGCGTCATGACGCAGGACGCGCCGGGAGTGCACGTGGGACTGGGCCGTGAGGAGCGGGTGGATCGCGTGCTCGTCACCTGGCCCGACGGCACCTGGACACAGCAGCTCTCGCTGCCCGCCGACCGCGTCCATGACGTTCAGGCGTCTGAACGCGGCCGAGCGCTCGACTCCCATCCGGCAGCGCTGCTCTCGAAGGACGGGCTGGTCGATCTCGATCGCATCGAGGCGCGGCTGAAGCAGCTTTGGCAGCCGAACACCTGGCCCGAGCCCGACCCGGTCGAAGTTCGCAGACGCTGCGACCGTGTCCTCGCCGAAGACCTGGGCTCGAGCCTCGATGAGCTCACCAGCAGTGCGGCCTCTGACGAGCAGCCTCGGGACCGGCTAGAGCTCCCGCGCCGCATCTGGGTCGAGCAGGTCGCCCTGGGACACTTCACGACCTACGCCAGCCAGCCCGCGTTGCCCTGGGACATCTTGAAGACGCTCGGGCCGCGACTGGAGCGAGGCGATGACATCCTGCAGGCCGCCATCGACTCCGGCGTGCGCGCTTGGGGCCGTGTGCGTCGCACCGACTTGGCCAAGCGCGATGACGAGGAGGTCGACGAAGCCGAAGGCGCCGATGACGTTCGCGGCTACCTCGAGGTCGGCTGGATGACCGAGCCCGAGCTACGCGCCCGCTTCGGGGATGAGATCGCTTCCGCCGTCTGGGCGCTTCCGACCGGTGCCGTCGCCGGGCCGTTCAAGAGGCGCGACTCACGCGATGTCCAGGAGCCCGACCAGGTCTGGCCGCTCCTGCGCGTCTTCCGCGTCGGCGCACGGGAAGAAGCCGTCACGCTCGAGCCGGAGCTCGCGAGCCGAATACAAGCCGGCGCCCGCTCACGCGCGAAGATCCGGGACGCCGTGCAGCGCCTCTGCCAGGTCGACACCGCGAGCTCTGCCGGATCCGAACGATGCTGGATCGAGGGCGTCCCGTTCTCGGTCGCGGCGATTGCCTCCTCGCTGCGGCAGCAAGCACGAGACGCCAGCGAAGAGGAACATCCCGAAGCCGTGCGCACCGTCCTCCCGCGCATCGTGCGCGAGGCGACTCTCGACGCCGCCATCCTCGCCTGGATCGAAGAGACTGCGCCGAGCGAAGAAGACATCGCGGCCTGGGCCCGAACGAAGACGGCGGAGTGGACGCGCCCGCCCCGGGTCGAAGGCACCATCGTGTTCGCCTCGAACCGCTCGGAGCTGGAGGACATCCACGCCGCACTGAAAGGCGGGGAGCTCTTGGCAGCCGTCACCGAAAAGTGGGAGATTCCCCCGATCGAGAAGCGCGGTGCCCGAAGCAATCAGACCTACACCGAGCCGGCTCTGCTCGATCGCGAGATGGCCCAGCGCGTCTTCGATGGCGACGTCTTCGAAGAGCTCTTGGCCGTCGACCCCGGCGGCTGTACCGACATCTACACCCGCGCCAAGGAGCACCGAATCTTCGTCGTCGATCGCCACGTCGCCCCCGAGCCTCCTTCGCCCGAGCTGGCCCGGCGCATCGCACGGCGAGAGCTGATGCGGGTGCACGTGAGGCAGGCGCTGGAGACGCTATTCGGGGAGTGAGGCGGGATTGATCGAAGCCAGATCGGCTCCGCTGGTCGGCGAGGGTCCCAGGTGTCCAAGGGGACTCTCGGTAGCCAGACTCTGGGAGTGCTCTACTTCGGCTTCTTCGAGCTCTCCTCCTTCTTCTCCTTCTTCTTCGGTCCCTTTTGGCCGATGTAGCCCAACCTTTGGAGCTCCTTCATCACGTCGGGACTCATCTCGACACCCTTGCCACTCTGGAAGCTCGAGTGGATGTTGCCGTTCACCCCCTGGACCTTCTGGATCGCCTCTCGCACCTTCTGGGCGATCTCCGACTCCGACTCGAGAACCGACTTCGTCTCGCCAGGGTCGGTGGCCATGTTGAAGAGCTCCTCGTCGAGGGTCTCGGCGCTCTCCTTTTGGATCAGCTTCCAATCGTCGGTCTGCAAGGAGGTCATGAACGCCCGCGGCCACTCTGCGAACAGTGGTCTCGGGTGGGGCGTCTCCTTCCCGCTCAAGAGCGGTCGGATGTCAGCGCCCTCACAGATCTCGGGCAACGCCAGGTCCAGCGTCCGGAGCACCGTCGGCATCAGATCGACCATGCGCACCGGAGCTGCGATGCGCTTGCCGTTCCAGGCGTCCCCGCGGCCCTTGGGGAATTGCATGATCCACGGCACGTGCAGCAGCTCGTCGTAGAGCGACTCGTGCAGGAAGCCGCCGTGGTCGCTGAACTCCTCGCCGTGGTCCGACACGATCACGAACAGCGTGTTCTCGAGCTCGCCGTGCTTCTCGAGACGATCGTAGAGCGCGCCGACCAGCTCGTCGGTGAGAGCGATCGAGCCGTCATAGAGATCCTTCAAGCGCTGGATGTCGGCGGCGCTTTCCGGGTCGACCTTGTCCCAGAAGATCTCGTGCTGCTTTTGCCACTCCTCGCCGGCAGCCTCCTTGAGCGCTCGCCGGGTACTGATGATCTCGCCCGCGTAGCTCGGGTCGTTCCAGCGCTGGTACTTCTCGGGCGGCACGTACGGGTCGTGGACCTCGTAGGTGTGGACGAAGAGGAAGAAGGGCTCCTCCTCCTTGGCGCGGTCGTTCACCTCGGTGATGGCGCGCTCGAAGATCTTCTGCACGCCGCCGCCCGCCTCGAAGGTATCGAAGCCGCGATCGAATCCGAGATCCGCTCCCACGTGGCCGCCCGCCGTGAAGGCCGCCGTCTTGTAGCCGCCTTCTTTCAGGCGCTCGGCGAGGGTCGGGATCGACTCGCTGAGAGCGACGTTGGGCTCCTCGCCGAGGTTGCGCACGCCGTGGGCCCCCGGGAAGAGGCCGGTCAGCATCGTCATGTGCGAGGGGCCGGTCTTGGGCGACTGGCTATACGCTCGATCGAAGACGACCGCGCGCTTGGCGATGGCGTCGATCCTGGGCGAGGTATCCCGATCGTAGCCGTACACGCCGAGGTGATCGGGTCGCAGCGTATCGATCGAGATCAAGACGACATTGACCGGCTGCTCGGGCTCCTCCTCCTGACCACACGAGGTGAGGGCTCCCGACAAGACGATCAGGGCCAAAGCCCCGAGACGGCCGCGATTGCGCGCCATGGCTGCTGCTCCCGAACCACGAGGACGTTTCTCTTCACTCATCGCCGCCAGCCTACTGGGAAGCCCCCTGGCCCGCAACCGGGACCGCTCGGGCGGGGCCCGGCAACCCGCTTTCTTCAACGACAATTCACGGTACTCGGCCTCTGGCGGCCGACAAGGGAGACGGCTATAGTGGCGCCTTTTATCTGCACTCTCCGGACTCTCTCCGGAGGTCTTCCCGAGGATCCCCGAATTGAACGCCTCACCGCTCCGAAACGTCGCGATCATCGCCCACGTCGATCACGGCAAGACGACGCTCGTCGACCAGATGCTCCAGCAAAGTGGGCAGTTCCGCGACAACCAGGTCATGGTGGAGCGAGTCCTCGACTCGAACGCCCTCGAGCGCGAACGGGGTATCACGATCCTCTCGAAGAACATCTCGATCCGCTACAAGGGCGTGAAGATCAACCTGATCGACACGCCGGGTCACGCCGACTTCGGCGGCGAGGTCGAGCGCGTCCTGAAGATGGCCACGGGCGTATTGCTGCTGGTCGACGCTTTCGAGGGGCCGATGCCCCAGACGCGCTTCGTGCTGCGCAAGGCGCTCGAGACCGGCCTCAAGCCGATCGTCGTGATCAACAAGATCGACCGCCCCGACGCGCGTCCGCACGAGGTGCTCGACGAGGTCTTCGAGCTCTTCTTGGAGCTCAACGCCAACGACGACCAGCTCGACTTTCCCGTCGTCTACGCTTCGGGTCGCGAAGGCTTCGCCAAAGTGGAGGTCGACGACCAAAGTGAGGACCTCGAGCCGCTGTTCCAGACGATCCTCGACAAGATTCCCGCGCCAGCCGACGACCCGAGCCAGCCACTTCAGATGCTGATCACGACGCTCGACTACAACGACTACGTCGGCCGCATCGGCATCGGTCGCATCTTCGCCGGGGAGATCTACGTCAGCGAGCGCGTCATGCTGCTCAAGCGCGACGGCAAGCGCGAGGCGGCGACCATCGCCGGGCTGTTCTCCTTCGAAGGCCTGGGCCGTGAGGCCCAAAAGTCGATGCGCGCCGGAGACATCTGCGCCATCCAGGGGATCCAGGCCATCGACATCGGCGACACCATCGCCGACTTCGAGCAGCCCAAGCCCTTGCCGATCGTCAACGTCGACGAGCCGACGATCTCGATGATCTTCTCGATCAACTCGAGCCCCTTCGCCGGTCGCGAGGGCAAGTACGTCACCTCACGTCAGCTCCGCGATCGACTGCACCGTGAGCTCCGCAGCAACGTCGCTCTGCGCGTGACCGATCTCGACGAGTCGGACTCCTTCCTCGTCGCCGGTCGCGGTGTCCTCCACCTCGGCATCCTCATCGAGAACATGCGCCGCGAGGGCTACGAGTTCGCCGTCTCTCGCCCCCACGTCATCTTCAAGGAGATCGACGGCAAGAAGGCCGAGCCGGTCGAGTGGGTCGTCTGCGAGGTCCCCGAATCGGCGTCGGGAAAGGTCATCGAGATGCTGGGCGGTCGCCGCGGCGAGCTCGTTTCGATGAACAACAAGAACGGCCTGGTCCACCTCGAGTACCGCATGCCCACCCGCGGCCTGATCGGGATCCGCTCTCGTCTGTTGAGCGCGACCAGCGGCGAGGCGATCCTGCACCACAATTTCTATCAGTACGAGTTCTTCAAGGGCCCCATGCCCCAGCGCACCAATGGCACCCTCGTCTCGCACACGTCCGGACAGGTCACGGCCTACGCGCTCGAGGGTCTGCGTGATCGCGGCACGATGTACGTCCGTCCCGGCGACGAGGTCTACGAAGGGCAGGTCGTCGGTGAGAACTGCAAGTCGGACGACATCGTCGTCAACGTCTGCCGGCTGAAGAAGCTGACCAACGTGCGCGCCGTCTCTGCGGACAAGAACGTCCCGCTGCCGGCGCCGCGCGACATCGGCCTCGAAGAGGGGCTCGAGTACATCGCCGAGGACGAGCTCGTCGAGGTCACGCCCGAGTCCGTTCGCATCCGAAAGCGTCACCTCAAGGAGACCGAGCGCCGCAAGCTCTCCCGTGCCGGCAAGTAATCCGGCGCGCGCCTCCGCACTCTCTGGACCCTCAATCGGGAATCATCATGACCGTTCGCGTCCGCTTCGCCCCCTCGCCCACCGGTTACTTGCACATCGGTGGCGCTCGCACCGCGCTCTTCAACTGGCTCTTCGCGAGGCAGCACGGCGGCACGTTCATCCTGCGCATCGAGGACACCGACAAGGAGCGCTCGACGCCCGAGAACGTCCAGGTCATCCTCGACGCACTTCGCTGGCTGGGTCTCGACTGGGACGAGGGGCCCGAGGTGGGCGGTCCGCACGGCCCTTACTTCCAGAGCGAGCGCACCGATATCTATGCGCCGCACGCCCAGAAGCTCTTGGCCGAAGGCAAGGCCTACCGCTGCTTCGCCACGCCCGAGGAGCTCGAGACGATGCGCGAGGAACAAAAGGCGCGCGGCGAGCAGCCTCACTATGACGGGCGGGGACTGAAGCACACGCCCGAAGAGGTCGAGAAGATGCTGGCGGAGGGCAAGCCCTACGTCGTGCGCTTCCGCGTCCCCGAAGGCAGCACCGTCATCGACGATCAGATCAAGGGCCGCGTCGAGGTGCAGAACTCCGAGGTCGACGACTTCATCCTGCTGCGCTCCGACGGCAGCCCGACCTACAACTTCGTCGTCTGCATCGACGACACCGACATGGGCATCACCCACGTCATTCGAGGCGATGACCACTTCACCAACGCGATGAAGCAAGCTCTCATGATCGAGGCGCTCGGCTTCGAGCGGCCAGTCTACGCGCACATCCCGCTCATCTTCGGCCCGGACAAGAAGAAGCTCTCCAAGCGGCACGGCGCCGTCTCGGTGCTCGAGTACCGGGACAAGGGCTACCTGCCCGAAGCGTTCATCAACTTCCTGGCCTTGCTCGGTTGGTCGTTCGATGACAAGCAGACGCTCTTCGATGTGCCCGAGCTGACCGCGAAGTTCACCCTGGAAAAGGTATCCAAGAGCCCCTCGATCTTCGATTTGGACAAGCTGGACTGGTTCGGCGGCGAGTACGTGCGGCAGAAGCCGGCGCCCGAGCTGACCGAGCTGGCGATTCCGGTCCTGGTCGAGGCCGGCTTGCTGAAGGCGGAGGAGGCACAGGGACGCCGCGCGTGGCTCGAGAAGCTGGTCGCCGCGATGCAGCCCCGCTTCCGCCGATTGCCCGAGCTACCCGAGATGGTGACCTACTTCTTCCAGGGCACCGCCGAGCTCGACTACGAGGAGAAGGCCGTCCAGAAGCTCGAAGAGGAGGGCGCCGCCGATCGGCTCACGGTCTACCGCGAGTCGCTCGAGAGCTCGAGCTTCGAGTCGACCGAGACCCTCGAGGCCGAAGCGCGGGCGCTCTGCGAAGCGAAGGACATCAAGTTCGGCAAGCTGGTCCACCCGGTTCGGGCGGCGCTGTCGGGCCGCACCCAAGGCCCCGGCCTCTTCGACATCGTGTACTTGCTCGGCAAAGACGAGTGCCTGGCCCGCATCGACCGGGCGCTGAAGCTGATCGAGCAGGGCTCGGGCTTCCCGATTCAGGCTGGCTGAGGGTAGACGGGAGAATCAAACACGGAGGACACGGGGAGCACGGGGTTTGAACACACAGAGGACACGGGGAGCACGGAGGGGTTCTCGGTCCTTTGTTGCTCACTCCATTCGGGAGTGAGCCTCCCAGTCGACGATGCGCCGCGGCATGCACTCGCGATATCGAAACCCCCTTGCAAACGCTGGCGAGCGTTTCTATCCTGTGCGCTTCTTTGGCGCTGAGCGCCCGAATGATCCCGGATCGTCTAATTGGTAGGACACCAGACTCTGGATCTGGCAGTCGGGGTTCGAGTCCCTGTCCGGGAACCACTGATGCAGGCGGAAGCTTCGGCTTCCGCCTGTTTTCGTTTCGGGCCGAAGTGATCGCGTTCAGAGCCCGAACGGGTCCCTCGAAGAAAGGTCCTGCGAGACTGGACACATGTCCTCGATGCGAGGACTCCGTGATGCCGAGTCCGCTAGTGAGGGACGAGCCGATTCGTTGACACAGGGCCGCCTCGTCCCTCACTCAGTCCCTCTACCATCGCATCTCGATGACGCATCGAGGACCCGCGCCATCCACTCGCCGCGGAACCGTTCGGGCTCTGATCGTGCCGTGCTCGGCTGGCGATCCGCTCAGCGGTAGACGTTGTGGGACGGGCGCCCGGCGAGGATCTGCTCGGAGCCCCAGTTCGTGACCTTGGCGAACTGCTCGGACTTGATGAAGCTCTGGAAGGCCTCCTCGTCGTTCCACTCCGAGAGGATCACGTAACTCTGGCCGTTGTCGACGTCGCGATAGAGGTGCGACTCGCTGTGCCCGTCCATGTCCTTCATGACATCGAGCACACCCCGGAAGGCGTTCTCGAAGACCTCTTCCTTGCCCGGCAGCACCTGGTAGTTCATTCCGACGGTGATCATCTCGCCCTCTCGGCTCGCTCGGCGTCCCCGGCCCACGCGAACGTCACGATCGCGGCTCCGCCGTCGGCGGCGAGTCTAGGCGCAGCGGTGACAGGGTGCAATTGGTGGTTGGGGTGCTGGGGTGCTGGGGTGCTCGGGTGCTTGGGTGCTTGGGTGTTCGACTGTGCACGCGCTGACCTGATCACCTGGACACCTAGTCACGTGTTCACGTGGACACCAAAGCACCAAAGCACCAAAGCACCAAGGCACCAAGGCACCAAGGCACCAAGGCACCAAGGCACCTCCCCCCACCAAGGCACCCTTTCCTTTTGACGGGTCGGACTCTAGAGTCTGGCTTCCTGGACGAGCGTGGGGACGGAGCCCGCGTGCGTGGATGAGCTGCTGGCGAGGGACGAAGGACGAGATGGGCTGGGACTTGCTCCTGCAGATCACCTTCTTCGCGGGTGGGCTCTTCCTCCTTCTGAAGTCGGCGGACTTCTTCGTCGATGCCGGCTCAGGGCTAGCCAAAGTTCTCGGGATCTCCGAGCTCGTCGTCGGACTGACGATCGTCTCGGTGGGCACGTCCTTGCCCGAATTGGCGGCGTCGGTGTCGGGAGCGCTGCGCGGCGAGGTGGGTCTGGCGGCTGGCAACGTCATCGGGAGCAACTTCGCCAACATGGGATTGGTGCTCGGGGTGACGGTGCTCATTCGCCGGGTCACGTCCGAGCCGGTGATGGTCTACCGAGACGGCCTCTCGATGCTGCTCCTGACGGCTCTACTCTGCGGCCTCCTCTGGCTGGGAGACCTCGGCCGAGTCGCTGGAATGACGCTTCTGCTCTTCGTCGTCCTGTTCACGGTGTTCCTCATCCGGGACTGCCGTTACAACCCGCCAGGGACGCACGCCATGCGGTTCCTGATCTGGGTGGCTTCCCTCGGGTTCCTGCGCTCTCCTGGAGAGAGGCCTCCGGCAGAAGAGGAGCCGGAGGAGGGCGAAGAAGGTCCACGGAGCTCGGTCGGGCGATTGATCCTGGAGCTGACGGCCAGCCTCGTCGGCGTGGTGGTCGGCGGCTTCCTCTTCGTCGATGCCGCGCTCTGGCTGGCCGTGCAGATCGGAGCCACCGGCGGCGCGATCGGGGTGACCGTCGTCGCACTCGCGACCTCGTTCCCCGAGCTGATCGTCTCGTGCAAGGCGGCCCTGCGCGGCTACGGTGCGATCGCGATCGGCAACGTGATCGGGAGCACCAGCCCGATGTTGGCGATGTTGCTCCCGATCACGTTGCCGATCGCGATCGCACCGTAGCCGCGCAGGGCCGCCTTGCACGAGACGATCAGCTCGGGGAACGAGGTCGCGAGTGCGAC
>JAVJTD010000461.1:0-8367 GCA_040219065.1 Planctomycetota bacterium | reverse complement strand
CCTTCAACAACCATCCGCTCAGGAGTACACTCTGTCATCGACGACCGCCCTTCGTGTTTACTCGTAAGTTGTTTGCTTCAAAGCTACATACGAGTAAGAAGGGCGGTCGTTTCTTCTTTTTGGTGAGATATCCGGGCTAGGACGCTCCTTACGCAGGCTGGAGATCAACTTCTCTGCTGCTTCTGCAAAGGCGGTGTCGTCCGTCCAAGTCGAAAAGTCCTGAATGTAGAACTCGCGCACTACTCGCGCCAGGTTTTCCCCCGTGTCCGCGTCGATGGCAGACCACTTCTGAAGGTCAGCAAACGGCAGCAGAGAGATGGGGAACAACACATCGTCTTCCGAAGCCCTTTCTCTATCCCGCGCCCGCTTGATCCCGAAGTGGACCCATGCGCTTCGGATACTGTGCTCAGAGAGAATGAGAAGCACTCGTTCTCGAGAGTCGATCGCCTCTTCGAGTTGGTCTACGATCCGTCTTCCGGGGCGCATGTCGTGTCCGGCCAGCCAGCACTGGACGCCGCTCAGCTGCAGAGCACCACGTAGTTTGTGTGCGAAGTCAGAATCCTTCGCTGAGTAGCTAATGAAGCACGAGGCAAAGCCCGGTTGCTTGCGCACACACTGCATAATCGACTGCGCAAGTTCATGCGGCAAGCCCAAGCCGGCCAGAAAGGCGTCCGGCAGGCGACCAGATCGTTTCAGTGTCCGATGGTCGATGACGCTGGGTCCGCCGTGCCTCGCCGTTTCCAGACCCACCGCTTCATGGAGATTCGTCCTGGCGAGGACTGTTTCCCAGAACAACGCCCCCTCAAAAACAGCGCCGTAGCAGTTCGCTAGCGTGAAGTTCGCTTGGTGAAGTACGCAATACGATAGGTTGACCTGCCGGAGATCCGCGTAACGAAGGTTCGCCTGGCGGAGATTGGCGCCCTTCAGGATGGCGGACTTCAGTTTTCCGTGCTTTAGGGTCGCCCCTGAGAGGTCAGCATCGGACAAGTCGTAGCCTTCCAGGTTGGACGCGACGGCGCCCCGGAGTGCCCAGTCAGGATTCGGATCAGAGAGGACCGCGTCTCTCAGGTCAGGCTTGACTCCAACCGCCGATCTCCAATCAGCTCATTCCTGCGGGCCGAGGGATAGCAACTTTGTGACATGCTCAGGATTCGCCATTAGGAAAGCCGCCTAACGTGTTGCCGATGCAGCGGGCGGCACGAAGCGTCGCCCGCTGCATCGGCCTGTTATGCATCCTTGGCTGCATCGGCCAACAGAAGAATCGTAGTTGCCGTCAGATGTAGCGCGTAGGAAGCCAGGTAGTTGGGTACATGGACACTCTCCTCACCCTGACCATGGCCTGCGGTCTTGTTCCTCACGGCCGGAATACCGCTCTCTAGGAGCGAACGGAATGTCCCGAGCTGGGATTCCATGAACTTCGGCAAGATGCCGTTGTCCAGAACTATCCCTATCAGCACCCTTGCGGTGTCGGTTTCTCTAAACGTCCAATTCTTGCTAATGCAAATCGATTTGAGAACGCTCTCCAGGCTCTTGAGGCATTCATTGATGGCCTCTTTGGGCCTCCCCGATCGATAGTGTTCATGAGCCTTTCTGAATTCCTCATTGGCTCCCTCATAGGCAGGGTCAGCCAGAACCGTAAGTGCTGGCTTCACGGCCTGCGAGTGCACGAACTGAGAGTCGACCCGTACGATCTCGCCGGAATCGTACTGATACCCGATCGCCGCTTCTTGGAATCGGCCATTCAATTCCGAGATGGCATCGTCCGGCCTCAGCTTGGGTTGGTATTCATACATGGCGTTCCTGACGATGCGGTCGATGCACCGAAAATTCAACTCAATCACATCAATCGCAATCTCCACGTCGCCAGATCCAAGGAAAAACTTGACTAGCTCCTCGAAGTCGCGGTCATACTCGCCAGCGAGGCGAAAAACACCGTACTCGCGCCGTAGGACTTTGTTAATCGTCTGCACGATCTCTAGCCCCTTGGGCTGGTACTGCTCAAGTCCAAGAGCGTCGTTGAGAATGTGAACAACCTGAATGCGAAACTCAACCGGAATCTCGTCATACGAGTACACGTCGGGAATCTCGCCTCGCTCTCGCCTCCTCCGCTTGGAGTACAGATCAAAGATCCCCATCAGCCTGTCCACTCCTTGCACGCATAACGCTCAGCATCATTGGAGGCGCGCAGTTCCATCCGCTGCATGCTTTTGTTAGACGCCTCCACTTGCTCACTGGTCGAGATCGAGATCACCGAGAGCGTCATCGAGATCTTGCTCCATCTTCTTCCGCTGTTGGGCCTCGCGGGCTTTCTCGGCCACGACGCGCTTCAAGTACTCACGGTACTTCGCGTTGCTGCTTGTGACATCCTGCTTGATGTCGCTTAGGTGGTACTTCTTCACTTCCTCTGGCACGCATTGGACGACGACGTAATTGCCTTCGACCCACGCGTGCCGCCACATCGTGTGTCGTGGAAACTGGCGCTCGGCTTCGAAGATCTGCACCCACTCCTGCGGAGGATGGGCCGAGAGCTCGAAGTAGACGTGATACAGAAGTTTCTGCGGGTCAGGTCTGTAGGCACGGTCCTTGTCGACGCCTACGATTCGGATGTCGTCAAACCCTTCGAGAGACTCTGGCCCGGTCCTCTTAGGCGTTCGAGTACTTGGAGCCGACACGGGAGGGGCAGCGGGAGCCGATGTCGGTCGGGAGATCCCGAGCGCATGGAGTAGCCTCGACAGGGGGCCATCGAAGTCGTCAAGGTCTGTGAAGTCCGCGTAGAGCTTGTCGCGGAGGAAGTCCGGAATCTCACAGCGTTCAATAAGGATCGGCAGGACCTTGACGCGCCGCCCCTCGATCTCCTGGGTCATGGCCAGACGGAGTTCCTTCGTTACCCAATCCGATCGCACGGAACTGTGGGACAGGATTGCCGCCACGAAATCGGCCCCCTCGATAGCCGTGGCGATCTTGGTGATGAGAGAGTCGCCGATCTTCAACTCCGCTTCATCGATCCACACCTTTACCTCGTAGGACGATAGTGTCTCCGCGAGCTTTCGAGCGAAGAACTTGTCCTTAGAGCTGTGGCTGAGGAAGACTGAGATCATGATTTGTCTCGATCGCTCTGACGTCTAACGCTTTGTCGATCAGCGGCGACCCGAAGGGTCGTCCGCTGCGTCGCTATGTTGGGCAGCTCGGTTGTGCATTGTAACGATCAATCGATCGAGCTCATTCACCATATGATCCAGCCCTGGGACTCGCCGGCCCTGATGGAGGATCTTGCTCCTCGCAGAGTATGCCTGCTCAACGAAGTCGCGCTCCGCTTTGGAGAAATCCAGCGCCTTCAAGAGACGAATGACCGCACGGCGCGCTGATTCCCTGGTTAGCATGCGGATTTGGCCTTCGAGCGAGGCCCTTATTCCTGCATCTTCGATCGCGGAGTTCAGTACTTGAGCGCTGAAATGCTCAACCAGCGCTTCAACCTCTTCGCCAAGAGACTCTTGCCTCGCCATCGCCTCGATAGAACTTACGAGCATCACGATGCGTGAGCGACTGCTGGTTTCGCATCGTGATGCTGCGCACAGCTCGAGCGATAGCAGCGTTCGGTACTGCACTTCCTTGTATTCCGAGTAGCTGGTATCGAGTTCTTGGATAAATTCGCGAAAGCCCACGTGACTTGAGATAGTGCCATAGGCTAGAGCGGTTATGCCTTTGCTCGCGTTGCGGTCAACGACTCGACATGGCAGTGGTGAGTCTGGCCATGCCAGCGTCAGACCCCAGTTCTTCTTGAGGGCGACCATCAGCATTGCTGCTGCGACTCTCGTACCGAGCTGCTCAGCCTCGCAGGCGGTTTCCAATGCTCCTACCGTAAGTCGGTAACCCGAGGAGCCTGCGGCCTCAAGCCAGGGTGCGATCTTGCGACTTTCGATTTGGAGAATCAGGTCGGCCTGCCTCCAGAGAAGGCTAGCTGCCCCGCCATCGTAGTCGCGGAATCCTCCACGGCTGTTGAGAACTACATCCAGCCGTACGGCCCAGCCGTAGCGCGCCTTATCAGAGAACCTGCTATTCCTGGACGTCATTCTGAAGACTCTCGCTCGTCTGCCCAACAAGTATTCGACAGGTCTGCGTAACAGGTCCGACGAGGCGGGCTCTGCAGCGTAACACCGGAGGCCTCGGCTGCGGGAGACCGGGGAATTCTCGAAAGCATCACCGTTTGTGTCCGGGATTGATCACGAAATCGCGGTGTTATGCAGACCTGCATCACACCGATATCCCTGCGATGTTCTCGAGTGCGCTGGAGACGGGAGAGCATCATGGCCCTCCTTTGAGGCGATCGGCCGGGCTCACCGGTCCCGACGGCCGTCGATTCAGGACGTGCGTGTCGATCATCGTCGCCCTGGCGTCCTGGTGACCGAGGAGCTCTGGCACCGTTCGAATGTCGCTCTCGAGAAGGTGCGTGGCGAACGAGTGGCGAGACGTGTGGCACGTCACTCGTTTGGCGATTCCCGCCACCAACGTCGCTTGGCCAACCGCACGCTGCATCACCGTCTCGTGCAGGTGGTGCCGGCGACGATGACCGCTCGCCTCGTCCCGATACGTTCGCGTCGCGGGGAACACCCACTGGCACGGTCATTCCTGTCCCGCCCGAGGGTCGCGAATGCGATCGAACAGCCGCGGTGCCCGATCTGAGGCGCTGCCTTCGTGATTCGAGGAGCCTCTGCCCGCCTTGCCGTCGCCTTGACCGGTCGCTTCTTCTCGTTCCACGATCGTGCTCCACCCGAGTGATCTCGCTCAGGAAGTGACGTCGCTCGTGTGAGAGGGTCACGCCGAAACCGTCGGCGCGATCCCGCTGCGTCGCGGAGGGGTGAGCTGGCATTGGATTTCGAAGACCGAGGTGGTGCATTTCCCGTCACCCTTCAATGGAGGGCGAGGTTACACCTCGTCATTGTTGGTGACAAGAGAGCATTCTCGATTTTGATGCGCTCCATCAAGCCTGGGGAGCTTGACGTGTGTTGCCAGGGGATTTCCCGGAGGGCTAGGCGCCGATCACCCCCCTTCAATCACACGCGTGTCTTGCGTCCGTAGGCGAGCTCGGCGCCACCCGACAGGATATGGTCGACGCCGGTCGTGAAGGTGGCTTCGGCGGCGAGGAAGAGGCAGAGCTTGCCGGCTTCTTCGAGGGTGCCCATGCGGCCGAGGAGCTGGGCTTCGTTGCCGGCTCTCTTGGCGGCTTCCGGGTCGGGGGATTGGGCGACGGCTTCGGCCCAGAGGGGGGTCCAGACGTTGCCGGGCGAGACGCAGTTGACTCGGACGCCGTGCGCGGCTTCGTCGACGGCCAGGGCTTTGGTGAAGGCGGTGATCGCTCCTTTGGTCGCGACGTAGGTCGTGGCGTGGAGCTGACCCATCGAGCCGACGAGGCTCGATAGGTTGATGATGTTGCCCTGGACCAATCGCAAGTGCGGCAGCGCTCGCCGGCAGGCGGTGAACATGCTCACCAGGTTCAATTCGAGGAGATCTCGGAAGTCCTGCTCGGTGAAGTCATCGATCGGCACGTGCGGCGGATGCCAGCCGGCGTTGTTGATGAGGCAGTCGATGCGGCCGTGTTCGGCGGCGACCGCGTCGATGTACTGCACGATGTCCTCGGTCTTCGAGACGTCACAGCTCCGAAACGTCGCTCGCCCCGGCACCTTTCTGTTGACCTCCGACTCGAGCGCTCGCCCCGCCTCCTCGCCGCGCGCGCAGAACTCGACCCGGGCACCGGCCTGGACGAAGACCCGCACGCAGCCTTCCCCGATGCCCTTGCTGCCACCCGTGACGATCGTGACCTTGTCCTCGTAGCGCATCTCAGCTCTCTCCCTCGGGCATGCGGCATTCGTCGGGCGCGTCCTTCGTGATCTGCGGCATGAGCTTCAGGGTGTGCTCGATCCAGGCCGCGCGTACCTCGGGGGGCAGCGCCTGCTCTTCGAGGACCTCGCGCAGGATCTGGAGCCTCCGCATGAAGTGGCCACCGAAGATGTGGTGCTTGGCGTGAACCTCTCGCATCGGCTTCCCCGTGTAGCGGACGTCGGCCCCGAGCAGGCTCGAGGCGAGCTCGAGCTCCTTCTCGATGAGCCTTTGGCGATCGCTGCCGCGGAAGTGGAAGCCGATCATCGCGTCGGCGAACACACGGTCGTAGAACTCGACGATCACTCGCCGGAGCGCCGGCTCACCGCCGGCCCGCTCGAAGAGGCTCTGCTCGTTCTTCTCGGTCACTTCCTGTTCCTGCCGTTACGGATCCGCTCGGAACCGACAGTCTAGCGGGCAATCTCGGGACGTCATCCCTCGGGCGCCGAATCCTGGCTCGCGGACTTTGCGGAAGAAGCTCGAGCCACCCCACCGTTGATCATTTATGATTTCCGCTCCAACACGGAACGATCGTCTCCGTTTCTAGAGATCATGAGAACGATGGACGTCACTGACCGCCAGATCGTCGAGATCCTTCAGGACAACGCTCGCATCTCCAACGCTGACATCGCGCGGCGGCTCGAGATGGCCCCTTCGGCCATCCTGCAGCGCATTCGCAAGCTGGAGGAGCGGGGCGTCATCCGGTCGTACCGCGCGCACGTCGATCCGGACGAGGTCGAGCGTGGGTTCATCGCTTTCGTCTCCTTGAAGACCGAGGAGCCTCTCGGAGATCCCGCTGTCGCCCACGCCCTGGCGGAGATGCCCGAGGTCCTCGAGCTGCACGATATCGCCGGCGAGGATTGTTACCTCGCCAAGGTCCGCGTCGCTGACGCGGCCGCGCTGCACGAGCTGCTCCGCATGCGGATCGCTCAGATCCCGCACGTGCGCTCCACCAGCACGATCGTCGTGCTCAAGACCTTCAAGGAGTCCTGTGTACTGCCTCTCCCCGATGATCCGGATTGAGCCCGGACGACACCTTGCAGGAGCTCTGTGATGAGCCTTCGATCGATTCTCCTGGCGACCTCGCTGATGGCCGCCCCGGCTTTCGCCGACGAGGCGGACTGGACCATTCTCTTCTACGCAGCCGGCGACAACAGCGCAGAAGAGAGCCTCATGCCCGACCTTGCCGATCTCGGTGAGGGCTTTCGACCGGGGCGCGGCGTCGAGATCCTCGTTCTGGTCGACCGCTCGCCGAAGTTCAGCACGCGCCCGAGCGTCTTCGGCGGTGACTTCGAAGACACGCGCCTCTACCGGATGACGGGTGGGCCCGCCGAGCGGCTCTCCGGCGGCGACGAGCTCCCCGAGATCACCAAGACCTCCACCTTCGAAGCGAACATGGGCGATGCGAAGACACTCCAGCGCTTCATTGGGTACGGCAAGAAGCACTTCCCCGCGAAGCGCTACGCGTTGATCTTCTACAGCCACGGCAACGGCTGCCGCTGGTGTCCGGACAACAGCCACGACGACGACTCGCTCTACCCGGGTGAGCTCAGCGAGGTCCTCACCAAAGACGACTCCGTCGACCTGATGGCCTTCGACGTGTGCTCGATGGGCGGCATTGAGGTCGCCTACCAGTTTCGCCCCGGCAACGGCGGCTTCCAGACCGACGCGATCGTGGCCTCGGGCAGCGCGACGTTTCCCTGGACTTATGCCGGACTGGTGGCAAGGCTCTTCCCCGAGACGGTGAAGGATGGTGAGAAGGCGTTTCCCGAGACGGCGCTCAAGCTGGGAAATGCCATCGTTGAGGTGCTCGAGGTCGACCGGCGGCAAGGCGAGCTCCAAGGTGAGCGCATCAAGCAGATGATCGCCCAGGAGTCGTGGGCATGCTTGGACTTGAGCCACGCAAACGCCGTAAAGACAGCGGTCGACGCCCTGGCGCGTCAACTGGGTGAGTCGGGGGAGCGAGACCGAATCGAGGCGATCCGGGGATCGGGAAAGCCCGCAATGCTGAACTACCTCACGAGGGAAGAAGGCGCCTGGCTTCGCGAGCCCTACTTCGACCTGTTCGACCTCGGGGATCGGATCGCCAAGGACGAGTCCCTCAGCAAGAGGACACGTCAGCTTGGGCAAAGGCTGTCAGAGACCGTCGACCTGATGGTGAAGAGCTCATTCGGCCTGAGCTACTACGACGGCTTCCAGGATGGGAAGCACGGGATCTACATCGTGTTTCCCGATGGCGGTGCGATGACGAACGCTACGAAGCACTGGACCCGCTTCGGATGGTACTCACCGCTCGACTGCCGCGATCAGAATCGCTCATTCGGCAACTACGCCTGGTGCCGCGACGACGCCGAGGCGGGCAATGGCCGCATCGAGAACTGGTTCGAGCTGCTCGATGCCTGGTTCGACTCCGACGAGGCCGGCGGCAGCAACGGCTACTCGCGGTGAGGTCGCCGGGTGCTTGGGTGACTGGGTGCTTGGGTGACTGGGTGC
>JAVJTD010000458.1:0-6004 GCA_040219065.1 Planctomycetota bacterium | reverse complement strand
GAGACATCGCGGCCGCTGCCGGTCCGGCGATCGCCCCGAAGACGGCGTCCAGCACCAGGTCGACCAGCGGGAAGAACGTGTTGCGGAACTGGAGCACGCATACGTACGGCAAACGCCCGAGCAAGAGCTCCATCGCGCGGCCTTCGTCACCGCCCGCTTCGCGGGCCTCGTCGAGGATCGGTGCGAGCTCGGCCGACGACAACTCGGCGACGGCCGCGAGCTGGTCGCCCAAGCCTTGATCGAGGTAGCGGCTCGCCATGTTCGAGATCGAGTCGCCGCCCACGCTGCCGAAGCCGCTCACGCCGAAGAGATCCTTGCCGTCGTTCAGGAAGCCGAGGTTGGGGATGAGTTGTCCCGCGAGCTTCACGAGCCGGTCCGCCAGCGCCTCTCGGCCGGCCTGGCCCATCACGTCGGCCGTGATCTCTTGCTCGGCCCGCGTCCACAGGATCGCGGTGTAGACGCGCTCGAGCAATTCGAGGTTGGCGGCCGTCAGCTCGTAGACGATCGTCTTGACGATGTCGGGGAGCGAGAAGCCGAGCACGGTCTCGAAGGCCTCGATCTGACGTGAGGCGATGGTCGGGGCCGCGGGGACCTCGAAGTCGTCTTTGGGTTGACCGCGCAGGGCGCCGAAGATGCGCTGCAGCGGCGCGGTGCCGTTGCAGGTGGGCGGATCGTCCTCGATGCCGAGGAAGCCGCGCGCATCATCGAGCGCGTCGTCGACGTCCTTCTTCACCGAGTCGGCTTTGTCCTTGGCGTCGCTCATCGCCTCTTCGAAGAAGTTCTCGTCCTTCGGATCTCCGTCGCCGTCGTCCGCGGGCGGGGGCAGCGGCGGAAACCAGGGCGCGTAGATCGGCCGCCAGCCTTGCCGGATGCTCTGCAGCGAGAGCGCGTACGCCTCGTCTTCGATCGCCGGCTCGAAGGGCTCGCGGCAGTTCAGATACATCGCAAGGTAGAGATCCTGCGCTTTGAAGACGATGCCCTGGACCATCTTCACCGTGTCGCTGACACCAGGCAGTGGCGGGATCATTCCGCCCAGCCCGCCGCCTCCGCCGCCGCCTTCCTTCTTCACGTAGTACTGGGCACTGTTCTCGCAGAACTTCCGGTAGTCGCCGCGGCAGAGATGCAGGTCGCGTCCCGCCGTGTGCAGATCGATCCAGTGGATCTCCTTCTGGTTCGCCAAGCCGCCAGCGTTGGCGATCTCCTCCTTGTGGAGATCGAGCTCGGCGGGATCGGGCGGCTGATCGGCGGGCGCGTCGCTCGAGAGCAGGTCCATCGCCGCACCGGCGAGCTCGCCGATGGGACCTTGGCTGCTCTGGTAATCCTGCAATGCCTTCTGCGTGCACCCGGCGAACTCGTGGAGCAGGAGCGTCTCGCGCAAGGCGGCGGCGCGAAAGTGCGCCGCGCGTCCGACGTCCTCGACCGCGAGCTCGAAGTCGGGCGCGAGATCCCCGAGCTCGCCGTGAACGAAGCGAGCGCCGTCGTCGCCGTGGACGCGGCCGAAGTGGATGAAGTCGATCGGGGCCTGGTCGAGCGAGTTCTCGAGCTGAGGCGCCGTGGCGCCACCGACGCCGGTCTCACCCAAGGATTCGAGGCGAGTGAACTTCGGAGCCGGATCGGCCTTCGTCTTCTGCGACTCTGCGGTCTCGTCTCCGAAGAGATCCTCCGCCATTCCCAGTGCTTCGTCGAGCATCGTCTCGGCCTCTCCGTCTCAGGGTTGGAGCTCTTTCAGCTTGGCCCGGGTGAAGTCATCCGCCTCGCCCGTCACTTCCAAATCCTGAGCGGACTGAAAACGTTTCAGTGCCGCTCTCGTCGGAGCATCGAGCTCGCCCGACTCGGTGCGGCAGTCGTACCCGAGGTTCTCGAGGCGCTGCTGCACGCCCGTCATCTCGCTGACGGGGTCGAGGCGAGAGATGCGGAGCGGGTAGCGCTCGGCGCCGTCCCGCAGCACCAAGATGGCCGACTTCGTCTGACCGGGAAGGAAGGTCTCGAGGCGGCCGCTGCCGTCGGTGGTGCCCTCGATGAGCTGGCCTGCGATCTCGAGCACGTAGCGCTCGTTCTTGCGCGGCTCGCCGAAGCGCTTGAGCACCAGGACGAACTTGATGGGATCGCCCAGCCGCTTGAAGCGGTGCTTCTGCTCGGTCGCGCAATCCTCCCAGCGGATCTCGCGCTCGGGGAGGAAGACCTCGTCTCCCTCCACAAGGAGATTGGGGTCGTCGCGCTTCTCGCGGAGCGCTGCGTTGTCCGGATGCTCCCAGATCGTGCGCCACAAGAACCCGTGGGTGCTCGCGAGGCTGGGGATGCTGTCTCCGGCTCCGATCTTCACGTGAGGCATGTCTCGGTCTCCGGTCTCAGAGCTTCTCGAACGCTTCGCCGTCGAGCTTGTGGAAGGTGACGCGGCAGGGGCCGCTGGGGATGCCTTCGACGCAGCAGAAGCCGTGCTCGTCGAGCGAGCCCCGCACGAAGCGCCCATCGGGCAGCTCCACCTTGAATGGCTGTCCGGCCACCGGCTCTCCGGCTTCGTCGAGCAGCTCGATCTCGATCCAACCCGTCAACGTCGGATCGGGCGTGAATTCTTCAGGCTCTTGGGGGGCCAACGTCGTCGTTCCCCCCGGCGGTGCGGCCTCGACGGCCGATGGCGGATCGGGAAGCTCCGGTTCGATCGGCTTGGCGGGCATCGTCGTCTTCCTCAGCTCGAGAACGAATGCTCCAGCGCGTTCTTCGCCAGAGCGGCGACGCGCGGCGCGTCACCCTTCTCGAGCTGAATCAAGATCTCCCGGGCCTCGTTACACTCGAGTCGACGGGTCGCGAATGCGAGGCAGCCCATCGCTCTCACCTCGTCATCGGGATCGACCAGAGCCCGAGCCGCTCGGACCATGAGCCAGTTGTCCGAGGTCGGAGCGGCGGTCGCGGCCCGGGTCGCCAGGCGGCGAACCTCGTCGTCCTCGTCCCGGAGCCTCGACTCGAGGAGCTTCTCCCAGGCCTTGCGATCGAGATCGAGCGTAAGGAGCCTCTCGATCGCGTCTCGTCGCACTCGTGGGTCGTCATGCGAGGTGGCTTCGACCAGCATGGAGAGCGCCTTCTTGCGGCCCTCACCACAGCGAGCTTTCGCCCACAGCACCGTCAGCGCACCTGCGGCAGACAGGCCCGTCCAAGAAGACGGCCAGAATCCCTTCGGCAACGGGAGGCCGCTCCAGCCGAGCGCCTCGATCGCTCCGACCCGCGCCTCGGGCTCGGTGCTCTTCATCGATTCGATCAAGGCCCTTTGCGCCGCCGCGCCGAAAGACCCCAAGAGCTTGGCGACACAGAAGCGGATCGCGGGGTTCTTCGTTGCGAGAAGCGCGATGAGGCGCGGGATCGCGGTCACCGCGGCGTCACCCAGGAAACCGAGCGTTCCGATCGCTTGGAGCTGGACCTCCTCAGGCTGATCCTCACCGAGGGCCTCACAGATTGCGGCGACCGGCGGCTCGTCGCACTCGGACGCCATCGCGAGCGCGGTGCTGCGAACGAGGGGCACGGGATCCCGCAGTAGCTCGGCGAGGATCGCGCCGACAGGCGTACCGGTCGGCTGGGAGCGAAGGGACAGGGCGAGCCGGAGGCGCTTCTCCACGGACGCTCTCGCCAGGCTAGTCGCGAGGGTCCGGATCTTCAGGGGGCGCATCACATGATGTTCCCGGCACCAGGCGAGTAGGTCGCGGACGTGATCTTGGCGGTGTTGATCGAGAGGGCATTGAGCGATCCGGCTTTCCACGAGCCGGCTTGGCCGGAGCCCACCTGGATCAGCGGAGCCTGGACGGCACCCGAGCACTGCACGGGTCCATCGAGGGAGATGATCGAGCCCTTCTCACTGAGCACGCTCGCGTTCAGGTTGACGATGCTGCCGTTCAGCTCGATGATCGGCGACTCGATCTGGACCGCGCCTGGGCTGATGGTGATCGAGGAGCCGCCGCAGACGATCTTGATCGAGCTCATGGCGTTCAGGGTGATGGTGTCGGCTTGGGCCTCGTGCTTGCCGGTCGTGACGTTGGTGCGATCGCCACCGATGGAGTCGATCGAGTTGCCCGAGACGATCAAGGAGTGGGCGCCCTGGACCTTCTTCGCCTCCTTGCCGCCGATCGTGATGTTGCGATCGACGCCGATGGACTCGAAGCTGCTCTTCTCGACCTTGCCGTGGCGATTCTTCTTCACCTCGTCGATGCGGTCTCCGTCGACGATCAGGTGCCTGTGACGCTTCACGTGCTCGTGGCGGTCGTTTTCGACGACGAGGTCGAAGTCCTTCTGGGCGTGCAGGAAGATCTGCTCCTGGCCGGCGCGGTCCTCGAACCGCAATTCGTTGAAGCCCTCGGCTTCGGGCGTGCTGTCGGTCTTGAGGCCGGAGACCGTCTTGTTCGCGGGCAGCTCAAAGGGGGGACGGCATTCGCCGTTGTAGACGCTACCGACGACGAGGGGACGGTCGGGATCGCCCTCGAGGAACTCGACGACGACCTCTTGCCCGATGCGCGGGTGATGCACCGTGCCCCAACCTTTGCCGGCAGCGCTGCGGGCCACACGGATCCAGCACGAGCTGTTCTCGTTGCGCGGGCTGCGGCGGTCCCAGTGGAAGCTGCACTTGATGCGGCCGAGCTCGTCGACGTGGATCTCTTCGCCCTCGGGCCCGACGACGCGCGCGGTCTGCGGACCGGTGATGCGCGGACGACGGCGCGAGCGCGCCGGTCGGAAGGGCCGCTCGATCGGCAGACACTCGAAGGTGTTCTCGTACTCGACGACGGCCAGGCCGGTGCCCGTCTCGAACGGCGCGGTCTGCGTCAGCCGATGGCGCACCGAGTGGATGAGGTAGCTCCGGCCGTCGAGCTTCGGGTCGAAGTGCCCCTTCAGCTCGAACTGGTAGCCCGACTGCATCGCGCGGCAGTTGCCGGTACCGATCGCGCGCACGGCCCTCGCCTCGAGCGCCTCGACCTTCAGGCGCGCGGCACGGTCCCCGTCCTCATGGTTGTTGTAGGTCCCGGGGTGATACTCGAAGCTCTCGAGGCCCGTCGCACCGGTATCGGGTTGGAGGGTCTCTCGCCGCGTCTCGAGGTCGAGAGAAGGCAGCTCGAACTCGAAGTCGGTCGCTGCCACGCTGCCGCTGTGCAGGGAGCGCTCCCACTGCCACTCGAGGATCTCGTCGACGCCGCAGGCGTGAGGGGAGTCCTGGGCGAAGCGGATGGTCGGCTCGTTCGGCAGCGCCTCGGTCGAGGACGAGGTATCGGTGAGGACCAGGACGTGGCGATCGAGCTCATGGCGGAAGGAGAAGTGGATGCCTTCCTCCTCGAGCAGTCGCGCGATGAAGTCGTAGGTCGTCTCGTGATACTGCACGCAGTAGAGTCGCTCCTTGTAGCTCTCTTCGAGGCGCAGCTCGTAGTCCGAGAAGCCGAGCTCGTCGAAGAGGCCGGAGACGATGTCGGGGACCGTCTGGTTCTGGAAGATGCGGCAGTCGAGCGAGTGGGTCAGCAGCCAGAGCCAAGGGACCAAGGTGGCGCGGCCTTTCACGAAGCGCTCGCAGGTGCCGGTCTGGGAGAAGCTGGCCACGATGCCATGGAAAGTCCGGATGCCGCCGCGGGCGAGCTCGACTCCCACCGCGAGGGGCTGACCGACGAGGAGGTCGGGGTCGATGGAGGACTCGGTCGAGAGGACCTCGATCCGGTACTCGAACAGCTCGGAGATCGCTTCCTGACCCTCGAGCGAAACGAGCAGGAGATCGTCGCTGCCGGTCGGCGAGGAGACGAAGCACGGACGAGAGTCTTGAACGTAAGTCATGGTCGAGTCCTCCGGTTATCGTTCTGAAAGCTCAATCAGGAACCGGAGGGGTGCGTTACGGAGAAATCGTGGAAAGCCCAGGCAGGCCTGAATTGAAACTAGTCACGTCGTCGTTCGGACCGCCGGCTTCAGCCGGTCTCCGTGTCCTCCATCCAAGCGCCTCGGAGAGGGCCCAAACCTCACATCCGAAGCTCCGTGGCTCGATGCTGCG
>JAVJTD010000456.1:0-4714 GCA_040219065.1 Planctomycetota bacterium | reverse complement strand
CCTTCAACAACCATCCGCTCAGGAGTACACTCTGTCATCGACGACCGCCCTTCGTGTTTACTCGTAAGTTGTTTGCTTCAAAGCTACATACGAGTAAGAAGGGCGGTCGTTTCTTCTTTTTGGTGAGATATCCGGGCTAGGTCCCTTTGTTGTGGCCCATCCTCTTTTGGCGCCAGGCTCGCGCCAGCTTCTCGACATCCCTGCAGATGATCGAGACGTCCTCTTGCTTCGCACTCGGAGGATAGAGTGATGTGGCGCAGAAAACCTGGGGCGGCCGAAATCGAATGGCACCTAATTCTTGCGAGACTGCTTCGATATGGTCGGCGCTTGCTCCATACTTCTCGAGCGCCTCAACAATCGACTCCTGCCAATCGCGATCCTCTTCGGTTGGCTCCCAGGTGCTCTCTTGTACGAGCCGAATTCCGCCCATTTCAAAGATAGCGATGACGAAACTCGCGCAAGTCAAGCCCAATCGCGTTGGGCCGAGCCGGGCTTCCCCTGTCGCTCTGTCGAAGAAATCGCTCGGGCTGCTGAATGCGTAAGGTAGACCGCGCTCTGCATTCATTTGCCATACTAGGCGGCACATAGACCCGACGAGCCGGAGGCGCTCCGGTCGGACATTGGGGCAGGTCCATACGTGGGCCTCACCAGCCGCATCATTCATCAAGCGAAGGTGCCAGGCGAGGTGAACGAAGCGCAACGGCTCGTCGTCCTTACGAACGAAGATCCCAATGTGGTGCCTCCCACAGCCCGTCTCTTCAAGACCAACCGCAACGTGACGTACGTGCTCGAGCCCCATTTCCTCAATCGTCCAATAATCTGACATGTGGACCTTCCCGATCGTCGGTCAGTCAAGGCCGTCGAGGAGTTCGCTATCATCAGCCTGTTCAATGATGCGCTCGCGAGTTCGCCGAAAGAAGCCACTACGGGAAGGAAGGCGACTCTTGGCGGGTAAAGTGACCGCAAGGATCGCTAGCAGAATCTGAATAGACAGCTGAGGGACTGGAAGATCCAGGAGAAGCTCGTCTATTGTGTCGAGCTGCCCTGCCCTTAGAAGCTTGTCTATTTCGAAAGTAACTGCGTCGATAGAAGCATCGATTCTGCCTTCGTGTTCAAGTTGAACAGCGCTTCGGAGGAAATCGGGTAGCGGATCTCCCCTTAGAGCAAAGGCAAGGACCTCGAATCCCTTCCAGTCGGCCTCGGACTGCTGCTCGGTACCGCTCCCTACTCGTACCCAACAGAATACCTGATTGGTCTTCGCGATGCCTGAGATCTCGGTCGCAATCATCAGGCCCTCGGGTGCCTCGCTGTACTGCAGTAGCCGCCCCAGGTTGTCATGCAGTTGACAGTCGTGGTAGCTGACGTCAGCAAGGTTTGAGAGAAGCACTGGCCATCGCCGTGCCCAAGTAGCCTGGTTTTTTTTGCGCCTAGAGCTTGGAACCGTAGCGCCCGGGTCTGGCGTGCTTGTTCGCGTTGCATCGGAGCGAATCTGAACCTTCATGGCTTGGCGTTTCTGCCTCTTCATTCAGATTTGAAATACTTGCTAAGAATCTCTTCCATCTCGGATGGGACGATTTGAAAGAACTCTCGAGCGGCATCCATCGTGAGACCTTGACGGCCAACAGACGGAGTGTTGATGTCTTGCTCCACCAAAACTGCGTCCTCGTTGGAATTTACCTTGCCGGTCTTTACTCGGACCCAGGAGTTCACCGATCGGCCCATGGCGGAATAGAGCTTGTGCGCATGTAGCTCGAAACTCTCTGGTCTGTTGAGGGGCGAGTGTAGCATTTCGGCCTTGCAGAAGTGCTTCGCTAATGTCAGTCCAGGTTGGTCAAGCCTCGCATACCTCGTGACAACGGCGCCCACCCGCGTGAGCTCGCAATCAAGAACGATGGGCAGCTCCAAGAGGTAGTCACAAGCATCGCTGTAGAACGTCTTCAGCAGGTCGTCGGACTGGGTTAAATCAGGGTTTCTTGGGCTATGTCGAAAATCGACGCTAATGCTTGAGAACGCGCATTGATCGTCCTTTGCGTGGCTGCGCAGTAGCAGAATCGGCAGCTCCGGAGGTGCATCATCGAATGGCGGGATCAGCAGGTATTCGCCGTTAAAGCGTTCCATCCACTTTTCTGGAAGCCTTCGCAAGACGGTCTTGGCTTCGAGCTTGCTGTCAGTGATGAAAGCAACGGCTCTCAGCGTAGCGATCCTGAAAGATCTGTGGTTAAGCATGTCGTTCAAGGGCTCTCTGCTTGCTATGCGAGTCCAAGCTTGGCGACGAGCGGACGATGTGTCGACTGGAGGTACTGTTGAATCGGTGCGCTCAGCACCATCATGCGATCCCAGGTAGTGTCGTCAAGTACGAACCCGTTCCTCGAGATCCCCGAGGATGTCTTCGATCTGCTCGAGGGCCGAGCGTAAGTCGTCGGCGATCTCTTGGGCGAGGATGTGGGGGTCGGGGAGGTTGGCGGAGTCTTCCAGGCTTTCGTCTCGGAGCCAGAAGAGGTCGAGGCTGACCTTGTCGCGGGCGATGAGCTCCTCGTAGGGGTAGGCGCGCCAGCGGCCTTCGGGGGTCTTCTCGGTCCAGGTCGGCTTGCGCTTGCCGGGCTCTCCGGGGCGGTAGGACTGGACGAACTCGTCGAGGTCGGCGCGGGCGAGGCGCTTCGTCTTCAGGGTGAAGTGCTTGTTGGTCCGAAGATCGTAGACCCAGAGCTTCTTCGTCCAGGGCTCCTTCGCGCCGGGCTTGCGGTCGAAGAAGATCACGTTCGCCTTCACGCCCTGGGCGTAGAAGATGCCGGTCGGGAGCCTCAGGAGGGTGTGGACGTCGCACTCCTGGAGGAGATTCTTTCGGACCGTCTCGCCGGCGCCGCCTTCGAAGAGGACGTTGTCGGGGACGACGACGGCGGCGCGCCCTTGCATCTTCAGCAGGCTCTTCACGTGCTGGACGAAGTTGAGCTGCTTGTTCGAGGTCGTCGTCCAGAAGTCGGGGCGGTTGTAGGTGAGCGTCTGGCGGTCGCTCTCGCCCTCCTCGTTCACGATCGTCACCGAGGACTTCTTGCCGAAGGGTGGGTTCGTGATCACGACGTCGGCGTAAACGGCCGGCTCGTCGCGGAGAGCGTCGTCGGTGGCGATGATCGCCTGATCGCCGATGTCGGGTCCGATGCCGTGGAGGAAGAGGTTCATCCCGCAGAGGCGCGAGACGTTGGGGACGAGCTCGACGCCGCGGAGCGCGTTGTAGCGGAGGGCCTTCTTCTGGTCGCGGTCGAGCTCGAAGTGGGTCTTCACGTACTCGTGCGCCGAGAGGAGGAAGCCGCCGGTCCCGCAGGCGGGATCGACGATCACCTCGCCGTGCTTCGGCTGGATGCAATCGACGATGGCGTCGATGAGGGGGCGAGGGGTGAAGTACTGCCCCGCGCCGCCCTTGACGTCCTGCGCGTTCTTCTCGAGGAGCCCCTCGTATGCCTCGCCCTTCACGTCGGCCGACATCGAGGACCACTGCTCCTTCCCGATCAGCTCGACGATGAGCTGACGGAGCTTGGCAGGGTCCTGGATCTTGTTCTGGGCCTTCTCGAAGATGAGGCCGAGCATGCCGCCCCGGCTGCCGAGAACGGCGAGCGTCTCGCGGTAGTGCTGCTCGAGCTCGACGCCCTCCATCTGAGGGTTCGCGAGGTCGCTCCAGCGGTGTCCCTTCGGGATCGGCTGCTCCTCACGGGTGAGCGCCGTGCGCTCGTCCGCCATCTTCAGGAAGAGCAGGAAGGTGAGCTGCTCGAGATAGTCCTGATACGACAGTCCATCGTCGCGGAGGACGTTGCAATACGACCAGAGCTTCTTGACGATGCCGTTGCCGTTCTCGCTCATGACTTCCTCGCCGCCACCTTCCGTCGGCCTCGCATCGCGTCGTTCTTCGTCGCCGCCTTCGCCCGCTCCGCGCGGATGCGTTCGAGGAGCTCGGACGCGGGCTCGTCGCTTGCGTGCTGATCGACGAGCCGACCCTCGAAAGCCCATCGAAGTATGGCCTGTCGAAGCCTCTGACAGCGCGCATCACCCCGTCGAGAGCTTTCGGTGAGGTGTTGTTCGACAGTCGAAGACGAATCCGTGGCGGTGACGATTCGACCCTGCTCGAGCAATGGCGGAAGTGCAACCACAGTCGCTCTGAGATTCTCGAAGCTGAGGTGCGGTCGGCCTTGACCGTACATGAAAGCGTCAAACTGCCCGCGTCCCACAGGAGAAGTTAGAAAGAGCTCGAAGTAGCGGGAGAGCCGAGTCTCAACGGGACGAAGGAGCGCAACACTCTGACAAACGTAGTGCCGATGAAGCTCCTCAGGGACTCGGCAAACGTCACCGGCGTTTGCACCCACGATCGTCACCAGAAGATCTCCAAGGCGAACTTCACTTCTTTCGCAGCTTGGGTCCTCAGGCGGAGGGTCAACGAGCTGCCTGAACGAAAGATCGAGAGCCCCGGGTCTCACATTTTGGGCCATCAGGAAGACGGAAGAACCCCGATCGTAGTAGTTCTTCCAATCCCTCGAGCCGCTCGTCATGCGGGTCAAGAGTTGATCTAGGCTCGCCCAGCACCAGCCTTCGGGGAGGTCGGGGAGTCCTTCCGTGTCGGCAGCGACGGGCTCTTTGTACTTCGCCTTCCACTCGTTGCCCGTCGGCTTCTGGCCCTTCGCCTCGAGCTTCGCGAGCTGGGCTTCCTCCCAGCGGCGGCGGCGCTCGG
>JAVJTD010000453.1:0-9844 GCA_040219065.1 Planctomycetota bacterium | reverse complement strand
GAACGTTCCGACGCCCTGACCGACGGGCGCGTCCGCTCGTCCCTTACTCATCGCCAGACGGAAGAGATCCTCGCCGTGAACCTCGCCGTTCCAACGGCAGCGGCTCCGTGTCAGAGACCCGTGCGGGCTCCGAACTCCGATCAATCGGCATGGGGCACCGAGAGCAGGATCCAGGTCGCCTCGCCGCGGCGGACGTTGACCGGCTCGACAGGGATCTCACCGAACACCGCCAGGATCACGTCCTCCAACGTCTCGGCCGTGGCGGTCGGCTTCGAGGTGCTTGCCTTCTTCTTCACGACGCCGCGAATCGTGCGCTGCGAGCGTGCAGTCAGCTCGTTCGCGCTCTTGGCCTCACCGGGAAACGGAAGGTCGTTGATCAAGGCTTCGGCGTCGGGATCGGGCAGCGGCGATGTCACGAGAATGAAGAAGTCGCGTCCGCCAGGCGTCGTCGCCATCGGCCAACCGGGCTCGTTGCCTTTTTTGAGCAGCCCGGGCAACCGGACCTCCCGCTCCGCCGGCAGAGGATTCTGGAGCACCAACTCGGGATCGGGAAAGAGGCGAGCGACCATCCCCGCCGTGTCGACGTTGAAGGCGTAAACATACGACGGCTCGCTCAGATGCAAACGAAGCGAGAGCACATCGTCCGTTCGAATCGGATCGTCCCAGCCCAGCTCTGTGAACTCGAGAGCCGATGAGCCCTTCCGCAGCAGGGTGGCCTCTGCGGTCGGCTCCACGACGGCGTCGTCTTCCTGCGCGTCGGCGGAGGTCGTCGGATCGCCCGTCTCGGGATTCGGCGTCTCGGTGGAAGAGGCCGCGTCGGCTTCCTTTTTGTCTGTAGACGCTCGTTCGTCGCTCTCGACCATCGACTTCGAAGGACTTTCCTCGGCGGCGTCGCTGTTCTGCATCCACCACCAGCCGAGCGGCAAGGCGATCGCCAGAATCGCCAAGGCTCCCAGGATCCAGCGAGCGCCCGCTTTGACCGGGTCGCGGCCAGGTCGGACGCCGGCCAGGAATCCGCGCAGGGCCGACTCCATCTCGCCGGCACTCTGGTAGCGGTCATCGGGATCGAAGGCGGTGGCGCGCTCGACGAGCTCGGCAAACTCGCCGGGCACGTCGGATCGTACGTCCAGAAGAGGTCGCGCCGAACGAGCATTCGCCTTCTTGCTCACCAGCTCGGTCATGCTGCTGGCTTCGATCGGGTAACTCTTCGAGACGAGGTGATAGAGCATGACACCGAGCGCGTAGAGATCGGTTCGCGCGTCGACGGCTCGCTCCGGGTCGAGCTGCTCGGGCGCCATGAAGAGCGGCGTTCCGCCAATCGCTCCCTTGGCGGGAAGATCGCCCTCGCTGCGATGTGCGACGCCGAAGTCCAGGAGCACGATGCGTCCACCCGCAGCCCGCATCACATTGCCCGGCTTGATGTCCATGTGCAGCACGCTCTGACCGTGCATGGCCGACAACGCGCGACAGAGAGCGACGCCGACCTGGGCGGCCTCGCTGGGAGACATCGGACCCGACTGCCCGAGAATCTCCTGCAGGGTCCGGCCCTCGACATACTCGAGCACTAGCCGAATCTGCCCATCGGACTCCTCGACCGAATGGATGCGCACGATGTTCTTGTGATCGAGCGAGGCGACGAGACGCGCCTCTTGGAGGAATCGGGCGCGCTTCTTCGGATCGGAGATCGCATCGCCCTTGATCACCTTCACCGCGACCTGGCGATCGAGCGCCTTGTCGACGGCGCGATACACTTCGCCGTGCGCTCCTTCACCCAAGTTGCCCACGATCGTCAGTCCGAGCTGACCTTCGAGCTCCGACGAGTCGGCCGGGGTGGTGGGGCTCGAGTCGAGCTTGCCCGACTCGGTCGAGCGGGTGAGGAAGCCGTTCAGGCCGCCCTCGTAGTTCTCGACCAACTCCGAGACGATCCGTCTCAGCTCCGAGTCAGCGCCGCATCGCTCATCGAGGAACGTGGCCATGTCGGAAGGCGAGCGGCCCTCGGCGGCATCGATGAAGTCTTCGAAGATGGAGTGAGCCAATTCGAGCTTGTCGGGCAAGTGTCTTCTCCTCGAGGCTGGTGAACCTGCCAGGCTATCAGGACGGAGCGAAGCTCGGAAGCACCGTCTGGCGGTCGCATCGATCGGGGGATGTGATTCGAGACCCGAATCCCCGCGACTGAAAACCAGAGCCCGCGCGACCGAAACGGAAAGCGGTCATCGAGCTGGAAGCCGCCTTCTCGACGTCGCTGACGACCGAGCAGAGAGGCACCGAGCAGGGGACGCGCTCGGAGAGCCAGGCGGCTATTCATCGGAGCGGCCAGAAGTAGACGCGCGGTGAGCTTCGGAAGTAGCTACCTCCATCGGCGACACGGGCCCCGTTCCACAGCGAGATGTGACCAGTCCCGCTGAACCCGACGATGGTGTCGAAGAAGACGATGCCGCGTCGCCCCTGAATGTCCGCCTCGCCGCGAATGAGCGTCGGCCGACCGAGGCGGCGGTTGAGGATGATGGCGAGGTCGGCTGCGCGGGTCGGCAGATCTCGCCACTCGACGCCCGAGCGAGCCTCGACGCCGATGAAGAAGCGCGAGCGCGCGCTCCGCAATGCGTAGGCCAGCCGCACGGCGCAGGTGTTCGGCCGCGAGACGCCGTGGTGATTCATGAAGCGAAGGAAGGCGGCAGGAGCCTGGTTCTCGTAGTGTTGCGCAACGGCGATGTAGGAGAGCATGATCGGAGTCCTGATGAGTCGTGGAAGCGTGACCTCCCTCGAGAGGAGCTTCCCATCGACAACGACGTCCGCCGCAGAACGCGACAGGAATTCGGGAGAACCCGTGAGCGCTGTGTCCCGTCCCGACGACGCGATCCACCGGCACGCCTTCGTCGTGTCCGAGGAGGTGATCGATCGCAACGGCCACGTGAACAACGTCGTCTACGTGCAATGGATGCAGGACGTCGCCGTCCGACATTCGGACGCGACCGGCGGCACTCAGGCCGCTCGCGACGCCGGTGGCACCTGGGTCGTCCGGACCCATCGCATCGAGTATCTGCGTCCGGCGTTGGCGGGCGATCAGATCGAGGCGCAGACCTGGGTGTCGGACTTTCGAAGGGCCGCCTCTCTACGCAAGTACCGCTTCGTCCGTCAACCCGGTGGCGAGCTGTTGGCCCGCGGCGAGACGGACTGGGTCTTCATCGGCCTCGAAGACGGCCGGCCCCGCGCCATCCCGAATGAAGTCGCCGCAAGGTTTCCATTGAGACCTCCCGGCGAGGAGTGACGGCGGGATCGCAGAGCGGTCGAGAGGTCAGCCGATCCGCCGGAACGTCCTTCGGGTGCCGCCAACCTGGATCGTGTCCTCGGTGAAGCGGATCAGGCAGCCTCGCCAGCTCTCCTCGTTGCCGTGACGATAGATCCCTGGGCCAGCTCGCTCGAAGCGATGGCTGGGGTAGGCGCTGTCGAGCTCGATCTGCCGGAGCTTGCCGAACTGCCAGCGGAAGCGCGCCCGGGTCGAGACGTTCTCGAACTGAAGTCGGACGAATTGGTCGACCTGGCCGATCTCGGGAAAGTAGTACCCCAGGATCTCGTGATCACGTAGGGCGCTATCCTCTCCGAGCAGGCGTCGCCACTCGTCCAGTGTCTCCTTCGTGACATCCTCCGCCAGGTGAGGAGGGTCCGAGTCCAATCTCTTGAGCACCGCGGGTAGCATCTCGTTGACGGTGGCTCCGCCGTCCACGAACAATCCCTCGGACACGAGAAGCTCTGCGGTGGCTTCCCACGAAGACATCGAGACATCGAGACCGCCTCCGGTCACCTGAACGGTCATCTCCGTCTCGTCGACAGAAACGTACCGCCCGGCCAGGTTTCTCATGTCGGCAATATCGTCCGGCTCCGATTCCGCGGGAACGATGACGTGAGCTCCGCGCGCCATCGCGTACAGCGTTTCCGCAAGCACGACCGCCCGGTCCGGTGATGTCTCGCTCGTGAGCACTGCCACGATCACGTTGTCATCCAGGCCTCGTATGACATGGCTGAGGAATCCGGGCACCAGTCCTCCGTGGGAGGCGCGACGGTGACCGTCCGAAGCGGTCTCGATCTTCCAACCCAGCGCGTAGGACTCGCGCAGGGGAGCGAACATCAGGCGGCGCGATTCGGCACTCAGGAGTCGATCATCCCGGAGCACACGGTCCCACAGGAACAGATCCCCGATCGTGGTGTGGATACCGCCTGCGCCGCGGTATCCTGCCCAGTGACTCACTTCGCCGTAAGGAAACGCCACTCCTTCACCCCGCTCGCCACGCGGCACGCGCGTGCGCGGCAGATCCTCATGTCCGAGGGGCCACGTCTCGTTCAGACCCGCAGGACGAAGGACATCCTCGACCATTAGCTGCTCCCAGCTCTTACCCGAGACCTTCTCGAGGATCGCGGCGACGAGGTTGTAGCCGAGGTTGCTGTACGCCCACTCGGCTCCGGGCTCGGAGGTCATCGGTAAGCTCAGATAGAATGCAATCGCATCCTCTCGGCTCGAGAAGTCGACGCCCTCCGCTTGTTCGAGGGAATAGCGATTCGCGATTCCCGATACATGGCCCAAGAGCTGTCGAATGGTGACGGCCTCTTTGTCATCAGGGACCGCCTCGAAGAACTTCGAGAGCGGATCCGAGAGCGACAGCTCTTCCCGTTGTTCGAGGACCAGCACGGCCGCCGCCGTGAACTGCTTCGAGATCGAGGCGACGTCCCACAGCGTCCGGTCCGTGATCGGGCGCTCCGTCTCTGCATCGGCGATGCCGTAGCCCTTGGCCAGTAACCGCTCGCCGTCCCGGCCAACGAGAACGCCGCCTTGGACACCGTCCTCGAAGTGGCAAGTGTATGCAACGAATCGGTTGAGGCGCTCGCCAAGCGCTTCATCCAGGCCGATCTGTAGCAGAGGAGTACACGCGATCGCGATGATCATCGAGAGTGTCATGATGCTCGCCTTTCGTGGATGGTCGTTCGGCCCATCCGTCAGACGCAGGTGGAGGTGGAATTGACGACGGAGTGAGCAAGCGATGTCCGAGGCTCCGATCGCCGCATCACGCACTCACAGCGGCTCGCGGTCGATGACGAGGCGGCGCCAGATCTCGAAGGTCATCAGCATCCAGAGGCGCAGGCCATAGCGGCCGGGGCCTTCTTCGGTGTCGTAGGCGAGGAGCTGCTGGACGCGCTCCGGTCGGAAGATGCCGACGCGCCGCACCTCCTTCGGAGAGAGGATCTTCTTCAGGTAGTGCTTGAGCTCGCCTTGGCACCAGAAGTGGACGGGGACTCGCATGCCGCTCTTCGGGCGCTCGATGATCGAGGGCGGGATCACGTCTTCGTAGGCGCGCTTCAGGACGACCTTTTCGATGCCGCGGTCCAGCCTGAGCCGTGAGGGCATGCGAAAGCTGAGCTCGACGAGGCGCTCGTCGAAGAGCGGGGAGAGCGGCGTCAGTCCGGCGGCGGCGAGCATGCGCTCGACCTTGGGCAAGATGAGATGGGCGCCTTTCTCGCGGATGTTCACCGTCGTGAGCTTGTCGAGAAAGCTCGAGGGTGGCCCTTCACTCAAGTACGGACGCAAGACGCCTTCGAGGTCTTCGTCCGAGAACTGGGCTCGCCACTCGGGCGTCAGCAGCCGCGGCAGCTCCTCGTAGGCGCGGCGATACGACTCCAAGTACCGCCGCTCGCGGAAGCCCTCGTCGCGAGCGAGCCCGTACCAATGATGCAGCAGCATCGGAATGTTCTTCGGGCCGCCGAAGCAAGGATCCCCGCCTTCGCCGTTGAAGATGAAGCGCACCTCGCGGCTCGCGTGCTGGGCGAGAGCGAAGTTGGGGACGGTGACGGGATCCCCGATCGGGTCGTCGAGGTGCCAGAGGATCCCGCGCAGCTCCGGCAGGAAGTGCTTGGGATGGATCTCGACCTCTTCGTGGTCGGTCCCGCAAGCAACGGCGACGGCGCGCGCGTGCTCGAGCTCGTTCGGGTACTTTCGGCCGAAGTGGATCGCGTAGGTACGCACCTTGCCGCTCGTCTGCCGGGCGACCTCGGCGGTGACGATGCTCGAGTCGATGCCACCCGAGAGGAACACGCCGTAGGGCGTACCCACGGACCGCAGGTCCGAGACGGCGCGGGCGTGCTCTTCGCGAAAGCGCTCGATCCAAAACTCCGGATCGTCCTCTTGGTCGCGGCCGCACTTCTCGGGCTGGAACACCCGCTCCAGCCGGACTTCGGTATCACCGGCACGCCAATGCAGCACGTGACCGGCGGGCAGCTCGTGAACGCCCTCGAGCATGGTGCCCGAGCCCGGCACGAAGCTGAAGGCGAGGTACTGTGCGATGGCGGCCGGCCGAATCCGCCTCGGGAACGAGGGGGCGGCGAGGATCCCTTTGGGCTCGATGGCGAAGCGGAGCCTCTCTTCATGGAGAGCCCAGTAGATCGTGCGCCGCCCCGCGCCGTCGCGCATCAATCGCCAGTGATCACCGTCGCGATAGACCAAGACGAAGAAGCCGCGCAGCTCGTTGATCCGCTCCGGGCTCGCCGCGATCTCCTCGAGCAGCTTCTCACCGTCTTCCTCGAAGATCTGCCCGGCGATCGCCAGTGTCCGGTCACTCGTTCGCCAGAGCCCGGCGTCGCTTTCGTGCAGAGCGCGAAACGCGATCGTGCCTTCTCGCCCGACATCCAGCTCGACCGGCTGCCGGCCCCGGTGGGAGAGCGCTTCGGCCATGCGCCCGGCCAGCGCCGGATCGGGGGGACCGGAGAATCCGAACAGTGCACTCACGGCAGGTGCTCTCGAGACGGGATACCCGGGCCCGATTGCCGAGCTCCGAGACCCGAGCGCCATCTCATTCCAAGTGCCTCGCCATGGCCGTCGCTTCCGCGGCGAGGGGGCCGTCGGGAGATTGGGCCAGGGCCTCGAAGCCTCGCCGGGCCGCTTCGCGGTCGCCGCGGATCAGGGCGATCAAGGCGAGCTTGTACTGACTCTTGTGAGCCTCGAGGCTGCTCGGGAACTCGCGTACCGCGCTGCGAAAGGCGCTCTCGGCGTCTTCGAGGTTGCCGAGGGCGAGGTGGGCCTTGCCGAGGAAGAGCCAGGCGCGGCTGGCGCGCGGGCTGCGGGGATCTCTTTCGAGGTCGTGCTCGAGGGCTAGGATGGCTTCGGAGTAGCGGCCCGCGATGACGAGGTCGCGCCCGTCGAAGGGCGTACCCGGCTTGCTCTCGTCCTTTTGGCAGGCGGCGACGAGCAGGATCGACACCCAGGCGATGCACAGGAACCGGAACATGCGACCTCCTCGTCAAACATCATTCGAGAGCCCAGTCTGGATCATCGGTCGAATCGAGCGGTCACCTCGATGAAGCAGATCACCCGAAGCCACCACCGGACGAGCCGTCGTCCTGGGCGCGTCGAGGGTCGAGCAGGTCGGCGATGGCGATGTCGCTGATGAGAGCTGCTCCGACGCCGCCGACCAGTGTCGAGAACAGTATCCCGTCGAGAGGGATGGCAGCGGCGTCCAGGCCCCGGTGGCTCTTCCGCAGGTTGGGCATGCGCCGGACGTCCTTGGGCGTGAGCCCGAGATCCGTGATCGGATGATCGCCGAGGGAGAGCTCCTTCGAGGCCTCGACGCGTCGCCGGAGGTCCTGGCCATCTGGGCTGGGGTCGTGGAGCAGGAAGACCGGCAGGTCCGGCCTCTCGCGGAGCATGCGCTGAAGGTGGGGGAGGAGGTAGTGGGGATACCCGCTCTCACTGATGACGAGCGCACGTTGTTCGGCGTGGAAGCCGTTGAGGACGAACAGGTCGACGAGGAGGTCGTGCTCGACGATCAGCACGCGCTCGACGCCGTAGTCGTAGATGTCGTACTCGGTCCACTCGGGCGGTGGCTGGTGAAGGCGAGGCGTCTCGATCAGCCGCTCGATCGGTCCGTTGGCCTTGACCCATCGGTCGATCAGCGTGCTCGGCAGCTCGGGATCTGCGGCCAACAGTCTTCGTCGCCTCAAATCGAGGAAGGTGAAGAAGCCGATCACGACCGGGATCAAGGCGAAGAAGCCGGCGTCCATCGCCACCATCACGATCGAGACGATGCCGACCAGCACGATCAAGCAGCCTTGGCCTTTGCCCGATTCCCGGATCTTCCTCCGCAGCAACCCGCCGAGCTGATTCCTCGTGAAGTAATAGGTATCGTTGGCGCTCGCCTTGGTGATCGCGTTCGCGAAGGCCGTGTCGGAGAAGTAGGGCGGCTTCTTCGGATTGAAGACGAACTCGTAACGGCACTTCCCGCAGCGCGTGCCCAGCTTGGCGGGCTGCTCGTGCGAGCACTCGGGGCACCTCATCTCGCCGCTCCCGCATCCCCGAGGACCGTTCGGTTGATCATCGGGTGGTGCTCGTGGGTCGGTCCGAAGTCGGAGTCGGGGTGATAGGCGAGAACGAGCAGGTCTTCCTCGCCGGTGTGGAAGCTGTGCCGGCCACCTTCCCGGATGTGGAACACCAGACCCGGCGCCAGCGGCACAGCCCTCTGCGGCGTGATGCAATGACCGGATCCTCGAATGATCATTCCAATCCGGTGGGACGGATGGGTGTGCTGGGTCTGCTGGGTGCCCGCGGGGATGTGGAGCAGGTTGAGGCACGGATCGCCCTGAATCGTCGGCGGCACCAGCAGGGAGTCGGTACAGCCATCGATGTAGCGGAGGCGACCGCGCTGCTCGACCGGGCCCCCGATCTGGAAGAGCGCATCGTGACCTAGCCGGGTGACGACGATGCCTTCGCCGCCCTCCAGGGTGAGCTCACCGGTCGCGCAGAAGTACATGCCCGCTCGGAGCGAGAACCGGCCCGATGCACAGCCCAGCTCGGCGGTCCCTCGAACGACGTAGCCAAAGTGGGCTCCGCCGGGCTCCAGCTCTTCGGAGCCGGTCCAGCCACACAGCCGGGAAGGAAACACGTCGTTCGACAGATCGAGCATCGCTCCGGACCGAATCTCGAAGGACCGGAACGTGTCGGCGGCAGAGTCGGCGAGTGGCATCGGCGGTCTCCTCCCGGTGTCAGGGCGATCGATGGGAGGATGTTCCAAAACTCCGCCAGCACGTGCAACCGTCGGGCGGAAATCGGCTCGGGGAGCATCCGTGAAAAAATGCAGAAGAGGCCGTTCGGTTCGCGAGATCCAGGCGCTTACTCAGGTGACGCCGATGAGGCCGGGCCGCGAAGCGGCGCCTCTCCCCCCGCGCCAGTGCAGGCCCGGCCGAACGGCGATACCCATAGAAACATCCCCGAATACACCTCGAGCCGGCTGACGCGGAAAGCCGGCTCGAGGTGTTTTACGTGGGTGCCGTGGGTGCCGTGGGTGCCGTGGTGCCGTGGTGCCGTGGTGCTTGGGTGACCACGTAACCAAACACTTCGAGCCGGCTTTCCCGTGAAGAGCCGGCTCGTAGCGCTGGAGGAGGTGTCTGTCTTTATATTCATCGCCGGCTAGGCCAGGCCGCACTCGCGAGCGGAAGGAAGGAGCGCCGCTTCGCGGCCCAGCCTCAACGGCGTCACCCCCATGAGCGCCAAAGGTCGCAGAACCGAACACTGTCGACGAAGAGGGGATCGATGACGAGGGGTCGTTTACGACGCGAGAGCCCACAGCCCCCCCGGCACCCAAGCACCCAAGAAGAGGTGCCTTGGTGATCTGGTTCCTGGGTGACCAGGTGATGATGTCGCGTTGCGATCATCGGGCTTCGATTCTCGGTACCGCCCACCCAGACACCCCGTCACCCAAGAAGAGGTGCCTTGGTGATCTGGTTCCTGGGTGACCAGGTGATGATGTCGCGTTGCGATCATCGGGCTTCGATTCTCGGTACCGCCCACCCAGACACCCCGTCACCCAAG
>JAVJTD010000450.1:0-8498 GCA_040219065.1 Planctomycetota bacterium | reverse complement strand
CACGAGTGTGTTCCCAACCCCGCGCCAGGGACCTGTTCGGGCTCCGATCGTTTCACCCTGTATGCTCCGCCGGTCCGCCGGCGGGAGCTCCGCTGACTTGAAACGACCTTGCCACGTTTGGAGCGAGGGCGGCTGAAGCCGGTGCTCCGAATGCGGCATGGTTCCGGGCAGGGTCTTTGGTCCGAGGGTTGCGGTCGAAGCACTCGGGACCCTGCCTCGTTCCTCCCGAACGGAGTCGAGCCGATGCCTACCGAGTCCTGGACCCAGAAAGACGAGCGCCAGTACGAGCAGGTCAAGAAGAGCGAGCTGGAGCGCGGTCGCTCGGAGGAGCGCGCCGAGGAGATCGCGGCTCGTACCGTCAACCGTCAGCGACGGAAGGAAGGCCGCACGAAGTCGAAGCGCTCGGAGGCGACCGGGAACCCGAGCTCGAGCCTCGAGGAGCGGACCGTGACCGAGCTACGCAACCGCGCGCGAGAGCTGGACATCGAGGGCCGAAGCCAGATGCGGAAGGCCGAGCTGATCTCGGCCATTCGCGACAGGCAGTAGCGCGTGACCTCCTTCACCGATCGTCGGCTCGTGAGCCCCTCGGAGTTCGGGCTCGTCCTTCCGAGAGGCTCACGAGCCACGATTGTAGAATCGACCTCTCGATGCAGCGCGGCCACTCCGCTCTTCACGAGAGACTTCTTCGGGAATCCCTGGCGGGCGATTCCCCAAGACGTCGTTTCGAACTGACTCACCATGCAGGGCTTCGAGCGACTGGCGAGCGGCTCGATTCTCGGTTCGCCCAAGCAACTGCCTGGTGACCGCTCCGATGGGCTCGCTCACTGGGACCGAGCTCGAGCTCTGGGGGCGGCGAATCGACCCGTGGACACGGCCGCGCGCCTCGCTCCCGGCATTTCGCGGTTGTCCGAAGTGGGCGGTTTTGGTTTGATACCGCGGGGATCGCGACGGTGGCGAGAGCCGCCGAAACTGGCATGGCATGGGGATTTTGAAGCGGCGGCCGTTCGTGGTGAACGAGGGTGGGCAGTCGGCTTCTCGAGTGGTTCACGGGCGGTGGATGGAGACCGGGGTGACGGTGGAGCGAAGCGGTACAGGCGGACGCAGCTTGTTCGTCGATTACCTCGATCGTCACCGGGACGACATCGTTGGACGTTGGACCGACCGCGTCCTGCGCCTGCCGAGCTTCCTGAAGCGCCTGGCCCGGGTTCCACGGCCGACTCACGAATCCGGCCTCCACCTGCTCTTCGGCTCCATCGTCGACCGCCTCGCCGGCTCGACTCCCGAGGAAGCGCGCTCTACCTTGTCCCGGGTCATCGTCGAGGGTTACCTCGGCGATTTCGCCATCGGCGACGTGATCCTCTACCTCACGGCCGTCCGCGAGATCTTGCGTGAGCGACTCGCCACCGACGCGACCGCCATGCCCCTGCTTCGTGCGCTCGAGGCCGAGGTCGACCTACAGCTCGCCTGGGCCGCCGAGATCCGGCAAGCATCGGGCGACGAGGAGCGCCGCTCGAGAGAGCAGAACGAGGAGACTCGCGCTCGGGAGCTCCGCGCGGAGAACGACTCCCTTCGCCAGACGAACGCCGACATTCGGCGTACCGTCGAGCAGCTCCGCGGCGTGGTCGAGCGCTACCGCGCGCTCAGCGAGAACGCTTCCGACGGCATCTTCGTCGTGGATCCCGAGAGCTTCGCTCTGCTCGAAGCCAATGTCCGGTTTGAGCAGCTCTTGGGCCTCTCGGGTGAGGACCTGCTCCGGACCAATCTCTTGCGTCTCGTCGTGCCCGAGCAGGTCGCCGCGGTCCTGGGCTCCTTGGACGAGGTGCTCGATGCTGGCGGCCAAGTGCGGCGAACGCTGACCTTCCGCACACCGACCGACGAGTCGATTGCTCTCGAAGTCAGCTTTGGTCGGATTCGGATCGAAGGCGAGCGCTTCATCGTACAGGCCATCGCGCGCGAAGGCGGTGCGCACCCACCGTCGAGGCCCGAGGTCACACCCCGGACGCAGCCCGAAGAGTCCCGGACGACCTCATCCGAGTCCGCTCGCTCGGAACGGGAGCCCTCGTCATCACTGGGTCCCGCCTTGCCATCCCGGGACATCGAGAATGAAGCCAAGTCGCCCCCTCGATCGGGCACGGCCGAAGAGCTGCTCTTCGAGGAAGGACCAGGAGAGTCTGCGGCCGAGTCCGACACCACGTCCGCGGGCGGCCTCGAGCTCCTCTGGGGGACGCTCCCCGCTCCGGCCTGGCTGGCCCGTCCCAACGGCGAGCTCCTCGAGATCAATGACGAGGCGGCGATCCTCCTCGACGCTCGCGGCGAGCGCTTGGAGGGGTCGCGCTTGCCCGATTGCTTCGTGGCCGATGACCGCGCCTCGGTGGGTGCTCTCGTCAGCCAGGGAGGCTTCGGACTGTTCCGCGTCCCCAGCAGATCGGGCTCGGAGCGAGAGCTGGCGGTGCTCGCGGTTCCTTTCGCCGGAGAGCCCGGCGGTGAGCAGCGCATCCTCGGAGTGCTCGCCGATCGGAGCGCGGAAGCGATTCGGCAGCAGCACGCCCAGCAGGATCGGCACATGGCGAGCCTCCAACGCATCTCGGGTGGCGTCGCCCACGACTTCAACAACTTCCTGAGCAGCATCCTCGGCTACGCCTCACTCGTGAAGGAAACCCTTCCCGAGCACGATGCCAATCATGGGCGTGTCCTCAAGCTCGAGAAAGCCGCGCTCTACGCGGCTTCGCTCGTCCAGGACTTGCTCTTCCTCGGCAGACGAAACACCCGCTACGACCTGCGCACCGTCGACCCGAACGACCTCGTACGCGATGCAGCCAAGCAGCTCAAGCGAAGCGTCCAGGAAGACATCGAAGTGCGCACGCGACTCGCCAGGCAGGCGCCCAAGGTCGAGCTCGATCCGAACCAGTGGCAGCGGGCCCTGATGCAGCTCGGCCGGAACGCGGCCGACTCGATGCCCGAGCGAGGCCAAGTCTCACTCGGCACCTCGATCGTCCGAGTCGAGCCCGACGAGCTCCCGGACGGCTTCGTCGGACCGCTGCCGGAGGCTGGCAGCTACCTCGTCTTCTCGGTCGCGGACACCGGACCCGGCATCCCCCTCGCCGCGAGGTCCCACCTCTTCGAAGCCTACTTCACCACCAAGGAGTCCGGGACGGGCAGCGGCCTCGGCCTCGCGACCGTGTACAAGATCGTCCGGGATCACGGCGGTTATCTGCGCGTCGACTCGAGCGAGCGCAGTGGCAGCGTGTTCATGCTGTTCGTGCCGCTCGAGGATCTGCCGGAATCCGAGGAGGCCGAGCCGGCGAGAGCCACCGTCCCGCAATCCGAGCTCTCGGGCTCGGAGACCATCCTCATCGCGGAGGACGACGAGATGGTCCGCGCCATGGTGACCGAGGTCCTTGGCCGGTACGGCTACCGCACCGTCACTGCCCAGAACGGGCAAGAGGCGCTCGACCTCTACCGCCGAAAGTCTTCTCCGATCGACCTGGTCTTCCTCGACGTCGACATGCCGCTCATGGACGGGCTGACCGCCTACAAGGAGCTGCGCGGCTTCGACCCGAAGGTAAAGGTCATCCTGACGACGGGGTTCGGGAAGCAAGGGCAGGTCCAAGAGGTCGTGGAGGAGGAGAGCGTGGCCTTCCTCCCCAAGCCTTGCCGGCAGGAGGACCTGCTCAAGAAGATCCGCGACGTGCTCGACGAGCGGACTCCGACGGCCTGACAGCCAGGCAGGAGTCGATCCGGGAGCCCGTCCTCTCGGTTCGGCATCGAGAGGTTCTGCAGAGCTCGGGTTCGGCACAAGATCCGGCCCCATGGCTTCCGATGAAAGTCCCATGGGTACCCCGGAAGCAGGTCGATTCACCGTCTCTCGCCGCGCATCGCCCAAGGAGCGACTGCCGGCGATCGCGGTCGCCGTCTGCCTGCTCCTGGTCGGCACCGGCATGATGGTCGTCTCCGAGCAGGAGCGTCGAATCGAACAGTCCCTCGACCGACTCGAGAGCTGTCACCGCTCGTTCTCGAACCTTCGTGAAGCCATCGACATCGGAAGCCCTCGGCAAGTCGTGGCAGAGGCCGACTCCTGGCTCGCGATCCACGATCAGATCTCCAAGCGGCACCCGAGCTTCGCGGTGTTTCTGCGAGAGCCGGGCGCCCATCTCGCTCGTTCACTCGAGAAGCTCGACCAGAAGCGGGCCACGATCGAGTCTCTCTCGGAGTCGGTGTTCGATTACGAATCGGCTTTGAAGCAGTCGCGCCAGTCCGAGTGGCGACGTTGGCTCCGATCTCGGCGTCTGTCCCATTGGCTCGGCTGGCTCAGCTTCACGATCGGCCTCCTCGCCGCGACTCTCCACCTGAGGCGCCGAGTCATCGAGACGACGCGCCTGACGTCGGAGACGGTCCAGCGACTCGCCCAGGTCTCGGAGCGAACGAGCAACGCCGTCGTCATCACCGACACGAAGGGCCGCATCGAGTGGGTCAATGCCGGCTTCCGGCGACTCACCGGATACACACTCGAAGAAGTCGCCGGCCAAAGCCCGGGTCAGATACTCCAAGGTCCAAAGACCAGCCGCGAGACGACGGCCCGCATGGGCGAATACCTGCGCCGCCAAGAAGGCTTCCAGGTCGAGCTCGTCAATTACGACAAGTCCGGGCGCGAGTATTGGATCGCGATCGATTGTCAGCCGCTGGTGGATGACGCCGGCGACGTCACCGGCTTCATGGCGATCCAGACCGAGATCACCGAGAGCAAGGCGCGCGAAGCCAAGCTCGACGAGTTTCGATCCGCACTCGACCTCGCCCACGACTCGATCTTCTTCGCCGACCCCGAGACCCTGCGGTTCGTCTACGCCAATCGCGGCGCCGTTCGGCACACAGGCTACTCGCTCGAAGAGCTTTGCGAGATGTCTCCCCCCGACCTTCGGAAGGAAGGAGACATGCACGAAGTCCACGGCATCGTGCAAAGCCTCCTGACGGGTGAAGACCAGATCGTCACGCTCGAGACGACCCACGTTCGAAAAGACGGATCGGAGGTGCCCGTCGAGATCAACGTGCAGCTCATGCGCGATCTCGGAGAGAACGGGCGTCTGGTAGCCGTCGTGCGGGACATCAGTGAGCGGCGTCATCAAGAGCAGCGCGTCGACGACTCGGAGCGCTTCGCCCGCGGGGCCTTCGACGGGCTGCCGTCCAACATCTCGGTGCTCGACTCGACGGGTCGAATCGTCGCGGTCAATCACTCCTGGGAGGCATTCGGCGAGACGCAAGGCGGATCCACCCGCGCCTGGACAGACTTCAACTACCTGGAGGTCTGCGAGCGAGCACAGGGTGAAGGCCGAGACGACGCCCGGGCGGTCGCAGACGGCATTCGGAGCGTGATCGACGGCACTTGCCCCGAGTTTCGTCATGAGTACTCTTGCCACTCGGCGACGGAGCGGCAGTGGTACCTGGTCAAGGTGACGCGCTTCTCCTGGAGAGACGAGATTCGCGTGGTCGTGGCTCACGACGACATCACCGCACTCCGGCTCGCCCAAGAAGACGCCGCCCGCAAGCAGAGGGTCCTCGAGCGAACGGGAATGCTGGCCCGCGTGGGCGGGTGGGAGCTCGACACCCAGACGGGTGAGCTGAGCTGGTCCCGGGTCGCTCGACTCGTGCACGATCTGCCGGTCGTCCACCAACCGCGCCTGACCGAGGCCTTGGAGTTCGTGTCGTTCCGGCAGAGAGACGAGCTGGCTCATGCCCTTCAAGTGGCCGGCGAGACCGGTCAGGCGTTCGATCTCGAGTTCCCGATCGTGACGGCGAAAGGCAAGCGGGCTTGGATTCGAGTCCTCGGTGAGCGCGAGGTCGACGAGCTGGGCAATTCCAGGGTCGTCGGTGTCTACCAAGACGTGACCGTGCGGCGCATGGCGGAGAACGAGCTCCGACGCCAACAAGCCGAGATTCGCGCCATCCTCGACGCCCTGCCCGAGATGGTTTTCTACAAGTCCGCCGAGCAGGAGATCCTGCTCGCCAATCGGTCCGCGGCTGCGTTCTTCCGAGTCGATCCGAGCTCCATGCAGGGGCGCCCCCTCTCCGACTTCACGACCGCCGAGCGATTCAGCGACGACGACCGTGTACTGTCAGGGAGCGTCGCGGAGCTCGGCCGCATCGAGTACATCAACGACGCCGAAGGTGATCTTCGGACGATACGGATCGATCGCATCCCCGTGCCCGACGAGCACGGTCGGTGCACGCGCCTCGTCACGATCTGGACGGACATCACCGAGCATGTCGAGGTGCAGGATCGCTTACGCTTGGCGACCCAAGCGGCTCGCGCCGGTCTGTGGGACTGGAACATCCCCTCGGGCACATTCTTGACCAACGCCCAGTTCTTCCGCATGCGAGGCCTGGAGCCGATCGAAGGACCGATTCCGATCGAGTACTTCTTCGAGAACCTGCATCCGGATGACCTGGCTCCGACGAGGCGGGCCGTCGAGACGGCATACACCGATCCCGAGGCGGACTACGACGTCGAATTCCGATTCCTGTGCGCCGAGGGCTCCTACCGCTGGATCCGGAGCACGGGTCGCGTGGTTCTACGGAGCCCCGAAGGGCACCCGATCCGAATGCTCGGACAACACGTCGACATCACCGAGCTCCGCCGGGCGGTCGAGCGCGCTGAATCCGCCAACGTGGCCAAGAGCCAATTCTTGGCGAACATGAGCCACGAGATTCGGACACCGATGAACGGTGTCATCGGCATGACGGATCTCCTGCTCACGACGGACCTCACCAGCGAGCAAATCCAGTACGCCGAGGTCATACGCAGCAGCGGTGCCTCGTTGCTCGCGCTGATCAACGACATCCTCGACTTCTCGAAGATCGAGGCCGGCAAGCTCGACCTCGAGCAAGTCCGCTTCGAGCTCGAGCCCATGGTCGAGGATACGCTCGGCCCGTTGACCGTCACTGCGGAGTCGAAGTCCTTGGAGCTCGTCGCGGTGCTCGACCCGCGCTTGCCCGAGGTGCTCTATTCGGATCCCACTCGACTTCGACAGGTGCTGACCAACCTCGTCAACAACGCCGTGAAGTTCACGTCTTGCGGTGAGGTGTGCCTGAGGGTCCTGCTCGAGGGAGAGTACAGCGGGCGCGCCAAGATCCGCTTCGAGATCGAAGACACCGGCATTGGAATCGCCCCCGAGAAGCAGCCGCTCCTCTTCCAGACCTTCCAACAGCTCGATGTGTCGACCACTCGCCGGTTCGGCGGCAGCGGGCTGGGGCTCGCGATCTCGAAAGCGCTCGTCGAGCTCATGGGAGGCGAGATCGGCTTCGAGAGCCGGCATGGCTTGGGCAGTAGGTTCTGGTTCGAGCTGCAGCTCCCCTTCGAGAGAGTCCCGCATCCGGATCAGAGGCTCGAGGGAGTGCGCACGCTCGTCGTCGAGCCCAATCGCAACAACCGTCTCTCACTCGAGTCTCGCCTCACCCACTGGGGCATGGATGTCGCCGCCGTGGCGACTCTGGAAGAAGGTGTCGCACGAGCCCGCACGGCCGAAGCCGAAGGCTTCCCCTTCGACGTCCTCGTGCTCGATGAAGGTCTGATCATCAGCATTGATGGTGCGGCGTCGGCCCGCGAGCTGGCGTCGGCCCCGTCCCCGAAAATCCTCCTCTCGAAGCTCTCTCGAACCGCACCCGATGGCTGGGAGGCTGCCGATCATCTCCTCAAGCCCGTGCGGAGCCAAGCCCTTCTGGCAGCCTTGCGGGGCGCCGTCCGCGGGTCCCGTCCTGCCGCACAGGTCCCGCGTGCCGTCGAGCCAACTCAACGCGATCTGGAGCACCTGCGCGTGCTCATCGTCGACGACAACCTCATCAACCTGAAGGTCGCCGCGCGGATGATCGAGAAGAGCTTCGGGCTTCGAGCGGACTTGGCGAAGAACGGCATCGAGGCACTCCAAGCGATCGATCGAGAGTACTACGACGTCGTGTTCATGGACTGCCAGATGCCCGAGATGGACGGCTACGAAACCACTCGGAGGATCCGAGCGCTCGATTCGCCGAAGGCGTCGGTGTGCATCATTGCCATGACCGCCAATGCGCTCGTCGGTGACCGCGAGAAGTGCCTGGACGCTGGCATGGACGACTACATCGCCAAGCCCATTCAGCTCGGCCAGCTTCGCAGCGTGCTTCGCCGCAACACGCACCCCACCGACCCGCCCCACCAAGGTCCGACCCCGGCTTGAGGCCCCAGGCCCCAGGGCCCAAGGGCCCTGGAGTTTGACCATTTGGAAGACCCTCGACCCGGCCGAAGGCCGGGGTTTCCGGGCCGAAGGCCCGACAGCGTGTAGCCCAGGCCGAAGGCCTGGGTTTCGGCTCGCATACGACGCCATCCCCGCCCTGAAAGGGCGGCGGCGCTGATCTGTGTCCCGGTCAGCACGCCCAGCTGCCGGCGCCCCTTCGGGGCGCGTGATGAAAACATCATCATTGCATACCCCCCCAGGCTTGGGCCTGAGGACCGGCCCAAGCCTGGGGCTACTCGC
>JAVJTD010000449.1:0-3632 GCA_040219065.1 Planctomycetota bacterium | reverse complement strand
CAAGCACCCAAGCACCCAAGCACCCGAGCACCCAAGCACCCAAGCACCACGGCACCCAAGCACCTGAGCCAACCAGTCACTCCGAGAGCAGCTCGCCGAGGATCTGGCGGACCAGGCCTGGGTTGGCCTTGCCTTTCGTCTCTCGCATGACGAGGCCCATCAGGGCGTCGAGGGCTTTGGTCTTGCCGCCGCGGTATTGCTCGACGATGTCGGGCTTCGAGGCGATCACGGCACGGACCTTCTCCTCGAGCTCGCCGCGATCCGAGATCTGCTCGAGGCCGAGCGCCTTGACGGCGGATTCGGCGTCGTCGCCGCTGGCCGCCATGCGATCGAAGGCCTTGCGGGCGGCTTGGGTGCTGACTCGGCCGGCCTGAACGAGCGCGATGAGCTCGGCGAGGGCTTTGGCTTCGATGCGAAGCGAGGTCAGGCGGTCGTCGCCTTCGTTGAGGAGGCGGCGGATGTCGTTCAGGATCCAGTTGGCGGCGTCTTTCGCCGAGGCACCGCCGGCGACGACGTCTTCGAAGTACAGGACGAGGTCGCGCTCGTCGGTGAGGACCTCGACGTCGTACTCCGACAATCCGTGCTCTGCGATCAAGCGCTGACGGACCTGGGCGGGGAGCTCGGGAAGCTGCTTCCGAATCGCCTCGCGGCGCTCGTCGGTGATGCGGATCTCCGGCAGGTCGGGCTCGGGAAAGTACCGATAATCATCGGCTCCCTCTTTCACACGCATCACCCGCGTCTCACCGGTGACATCATTCCACAGCCGGGTCTCTTGGCGGATCCGTCCGCCGCCTTCGAGCTCGCGGATCTGACGAGCGATCTCGTACTCGATCGCCTTGTGGACGTGCTTGAAGGAGTTGAGATTCTTGATCTCTGTCTTGGTACCGAGTGTCTCTTGGCCCTGCTTCCGGACGCTGACGTTGGCGTCGCAGCGCAGGCTGCCTTCCTCCATGTTGCCGTCGGAGACCTCGAGGTAGAGGACGATCTGTCGGAGCGCCTTGAGGTAGGCGAGGGCCTCGTCGGGGGTGCGGAGGTCGGGCTCACTGACGATCTCGAGGAGCGGCGTGCCGGCGCGGTTCAGGTCGACGTGGCTGACGGGACGGTGCTCGACGTGGATCAGCTTGCCGGCGTCCTCTTCGAGGTGGGCGCGCGTGATGCCGATGCGCCGAGTCTGGCCGTCGACCGTGATGTCGAGGCCGCCTCTGCCATTGATCGGCTGATCGTATTGCGAGATCTGGTATCCCTTGGGCAGGTCGGGATAGAAGTAGTTCTTGCGGTCGAACTTGGTGACCTCGGGGATCTCGCAGCCGAGGGCGAGGCCGAAGCGCAGCGCCAGATCGACGGCTTGGCGGTTCAGGACCGGCAGCACGCCGGGATGTCCCGAGCACACCGGACACGTCTGCGAGTTGGGCGACTCACCGAAGGATGTTCGGCAGCCACAGAACAGCTTCGTCTTCGTCTCGAGCTGGACGTGGACCTCGAGGCCGATGACGCTCTCCCAGCTCATCATGCCCTCCCTTCGCTGCTCGATCCCAGCCGATGATGCGGGGGCCAGGGAGGTGGCTCGGCTCGGACGTCTTCGGCGCACGCCGCCGCTTCGAGCAGGGTCGCTTCCCGGAAGCGAGGCGCCACGAGCTGCAGCCCGACGGGCAGGCCGTCATCGAATCCGCAAGGTACCGAGATCCCCGGCAGGCCGACGAGATTCGCCGGCACCGAGAACACATCACACATGTACATCTGCAGCGGGTCCTGGACCTTCTCGCCGCGGCGAAACGCAGGCGTCGGTGAGGTCGGTGTCGCGATGACGTCGACCGATTCGAATGCTTTGGCGAAATGTTGGGCGAGCCAGGCGCGGGCCGCGCTGGCCTTGCGGTAGTAGGCGTCGGCGTACCCCGCGCTGAGCGCGTAGGTACCGAGCAAGATGCGGCGCTTCACCTCGGCACCGAACCCTCGCCCCCGCGACGCGCACATCATCTTTTGGAGGTCATCCTCTACTTCCGCCCGCTCGCCGTAGCGCACACCGTCATAACGGGCGAGGTTGCTGGACGCCTCGCCGGTCGCCACGAGGTAGTAGGTGGGGATCACGATGTCGCGGATCGGGAGATCGATCTCGACCAGCTTCGCGCCGCTCTTTTCGAGCGCTTCGAGGGATGCCTTCACAGCGGCGGCGACTCCGGGATCGACGCCCTCGGCGAGGCTGTCCTTGGGGACGCCGATCGTCAGGCGGCCAGGGTCGCGAGCGGCGATGGCGGCGGCGTAGTCGTCACCTGGACGAGTATCACAGGTGGCATCCTTGGGGTCGGCGCCTTCGATGATGGACAGGGCGAGCGCGGCGTCGGCGACGGTATTGGTCAGCGGTCCGATCTGATCCAAGCTCGAGCCGAATGCCACCAACCCAAACCTGGACACTCGCCCGTACGTCGGCTTCAGCCCGACGATGCCGCAGAGGCTGGCGGGCTGGCGGATGCTGCCGCCCGTGTCCGAGCCGAGAGCGATCGTGACGAGGCCGCCAGACACGGCCGCCGCGCTACCGCCACTCGATCCTCCCGGGACGCGATCGAGGTCCCACGGATTCGAGGTCGGCCCGAAGGCCGAGTTCTCGGTCGACGAGCCCATCGCGAACTCGTCGAGGTTGGTCTTGCCGACGAGGACCGCCCCTGCCTGTCGCAGGCGCGTGGTGACGGTGGCGTCGTGGGGAGGCCGGTACCCGTCGAGGATCCGCGAGCCGCAGGTCGTCGGAAGCCCCTTCGTACAAATGTTGTCCTTGAGAGCGACAGGGACGCCTGCCAGTGGACCGGGATCTTCGCCTCTCCCGATCGCGGCGTCGACCTCGGAGGCCGTACGCCGGGCGAGCTCGGCTTCGACGGTGAGGAAAGCATGCAGCGATGGCTCGAGCTTCTCGATCGCAGAAAGGGTCGTCTCGAGGACTTCCGTCGCGCTCTGCTCACCGTTTCGGACGCGGCGACTCAGCTCAGTGGCCGTCTCGGGTGTGATCATGCCTCACTCCGATGCGATGACGCGAGGCACTTCATAATGCTCACCGTCGTGCGACGGCGCGCCCCGGAGCAGCTCGTCCCTGGGCGGTGAATCCACGGGCTCGTCGTCGCGCTCGATGGCTTCCAGATGAAATGCCGAGGCACCGTCGACCGTCTCCAGAGACTGCAAGCGCTCGAAGTGAGCCAAGATGCCCTCCAGCTCCCGTCCGTAGCGCGCCCGTTCGTCTGGCGACAGATCCAGTCTGGCCAGCTCGGCGATCCGATCGATGTCCATCATGCCCTCCACATCGCTTCAAGAGCCGGGAAGCTAACACAAAACGGTGCTCCGGTGGCTGGGTGTCTTGGTGCCTTGGTGTCTTGGTGTCTTGGTGATCATGTGACCCGGTCGGTGACGCAGTCACCCAGTCACCCAGAAGGAGGTGCTTTGGTGCCTTGGTGTCTTGGTGATCATGTGACCCGGTCGGTGACGCAGTCACCCAGTCACCCGGAAGGAGGTGTCTTGGTGTCTTGGTGTCTTGGTGATCATGTGACCCGGTCAGTGACGCAGTCACCCAGTCACCCAGTCACCCAAGCACCCAAGCACCCAGTCACCCAGTCACCCAAGCACCCAAGCACCCAGTCACCCAGTCACCCAAG